>NZ_JCADBM010000010.1:0-310639 GCF_059359075.1 Phytohabitans sp. LZ39
CTCGCGGTGACGGCGCATCTGTCCGGTCTGTTGCCCGTCGCTTCGGCACGGGGCATTGTGGACAAACGAACTACGCGCGGGGTGAGCGTGACCAGCGGCGGACGGGTGAGGCCGCGGGAGCAGCGGTCTGGACCACGACGGACATCGCGGTAGCTCGAATCTGCCTTTGAATCGAGCCCGAGACCGCGGCGACCCTGACTCCGAAAGGTCTCTAGATGCGGCGGGCGGTGCGGAAGCGGACGCCGTAGTGGCCGGAGCCGTCCAGCAGGGAGTCGCCGCCAGTGTCGCCGAGGGTCGGGCCGTCGGCCTTGGTACGGCTGGAGATGAAGCGGTGCCGGCCGTTGCTGTCGACGCCCAGGTACATGCCCATGTGCTCGATGTGGTCGTTGAGGACCGGGCCGCCGTTGAAGAAGACCAGGTCGCCGGCGTTGAGCCGTTCGTACTCGCGGGCCTGGGTGCCGCGGTTGGGCATCAGTTGCGCGCCGGGGCCGAACTCGGCGATCGCGTACGCGCGGCGGGGCAGGCCGGTGCCGGGGGTGTTGGTGCCGCGCAGGGGGTAGCCCATGCGGTAGCCGTACACCATGCGGAGGAAGCCCGAACAGTCGAGGCTGCGGATGTGGTCGGGGTCGGGGCGTTCCTTCTTGCCGTCCGGAAACTCCCAGTCGACGCCGAGGTAGTCGTAGAAGTCGGAGCGTTCGGCGCGGCCGTCGGGGTCGGTGTTGGAGAGCGGACCGAAGGAGGCGTCGCGCTTGGCGCCGTCGACGTACTCCATCGCGATGGCCAGCGCGTCGGGGCTGCGGTCGTCGAGTGCCTTCTCCAACCAGGGGCGTACCCAGGTGTCGTCGACGGAATCCTTCTGCCAGGGGCGCGGCGCGAGGCGGATCCAGGCGTCGGTGGTGATCGTCGCGGACGTGTGTGCCTGCTCGGCGAAGGTGCGCGAGGGTCCGGTGAGGCGCACCGTGCGGGCCTTGTCGGTGAAGACGGCCAGTGTCTTGCCGCCGGCGTCGACGACGAGCGTGCGCGCCGGGTCGCTCACCCGCTTGAACTGGAGCTCATCGACGGGTGGCGCGGACACGAAGTCCGGCTCGGGAGCGGCCGCGGGAGCCGCCGGGCGATCCCCGGTCTGACATCCGGCGACGGCGAGAAGTACAAGGGCGACCACGCCCATCAAACCCCGATGCATCAACGAACTCCCTTCTACGTCACCGGCACCAGGCCGGTCAGGATGCCGCTGATCACCACGCCGTAGGTCGCCGCGGAGACGACCGTGGTCGCGAGGATGGTCGCGCCCTTGGGTTGGCGGATCAGCTGGTACGCGATGAGGCCCGGCGCCACGAAGCCGAGCGTCTGGTGCGCGAAGAGCAGTGGCACGTCGCGCTGGATGATGAGGAACGCCGTCACCTGGAGCAGCACGCTCAGCAGCACCACGGCGGCGAAGAGACGCTTGCCGTACAGGATGACGATCCGCTGGAGCACCTTCATCAGCCCGTACGTCACGACGGTCATGACCACCATCACCACGGCCTGGAGGCGGTCTTCCACCATGGCGAGCGCCATCCAGCCCGGCGTGATCATGCCGCCGGGGGAGAGGTTGGTGGTCAGGTAGCAGACCAGCGCGAAGATCAGGCCGACGCCGAGGCACATGGTGGCCAGTTGGGGGCTCAGCTCGCCGCCGGGGATGAAGTTCACCGGGCACCCCGCAGATGGGACAGTTCTTCCAGCAGTACCTCGCCCTGCCCGTGGATGTTGCCGACCGCGACCACCGAGGCGGTGCCCCGCACCTGGCCGAGCAGCGCGTCGAGCATCGCGCCCGGGCGCTGCCGGCCGCCGAGGTCGAGCACGCGGCCCTGCCACCGTTCGGGGATCTTCGACAGCGCGCTGCGGGTTGGCTCGCCGATCAGCAGTACCCGGTCGGGATCGAGCCGGGGCACAAGCGCTCCCATCTGCCCGTTGCGCTCGACGCGGTCGGGGCGGCAGTTGATGACAAGGTGGACCGGCCGGCGGATCAGGCCCTGCTGGGCGAGCTGGCGCACGTTGAGCAATGTGGACTCGGGGTCGTTGGCGGCGAAGACGTTGGCGAAGCGCAGCCGCCGCCCGTTCGCCTCGTAGGTCTCGACGGTCAGCACGCCCGGGTCGGGCGGCGCGTCCCACATGCCGGCCAGCGCGGCCCGGCGGTCGATGCCCATGAGCCGGGCGACGGCCAGCGCGATCGCCACGTTTTCCTTGAACGTGATCCAGCCGAAGCCGCGCATCTCCTCGTCGGAAACCGTCTCCGGGTCGACCGAGATGAGCCGGCACCGTCGCTTCGCCGCCTCCTCCTTGAGGATGTGCAGGCGGTCGCGTTCGGCGGTCACGCACACGCCGTCGACCGGCATCGACCGGCTCAGCGAGCGGGCTACGTCGTCGAGCGTCGGGCCCATCTCGGCCAGATGATCCTCGCGTACGTTGCACAGCACGCCGATCGTCGACCGGATCAGCTTGCTCTGGTTGACCTCCTGGAGCGCCGGCATCACCGCCATGCACTCCATGACGAGCACGTCCGGGTGGAACATCGCGGCACGGCGGACGATGCCGATCTGCTCGACCACGTTGGCGATGCCGAACTTCCGGTAGACCGGCTCCTCGCTCCCGTCCGTGAAGATGAAGCGCGCGGCGGTGCCGGTGGTTTTCGCGACCACGGCGAGCCCGCCGCCGCGCAGCGCGCCCGCGCAGAGGCGGGTGATCGAGCTCTTGCCGCGGATGCCGTTGACGAGGACGCGGGTCGGGATCTTGCGCAGGTTGGCGTAGTGGCCGCGCTGCTCCACCATGCCCGCCACCAGCAGCACCAGGCAGCTGGCGGCGAAGATGCCGTACAGGAAGAGCACCTCAGCGTCTCCCCACCCGGCGGACACCGGACTTGCGGCGGTTGGGCGGGCGGCGCACCACGACGGTCGGTGGCGCACCGGTGCCGCGCAGGCGTTCCGCGCCGCCGAGCCGGGCCGGGCCGTGCACCCGCACCTGGCGGCAGATCTCCAGGCAGCTCGCGATCGCACCGATCTCGTCGGGGCGGTGTGGGGAGATCACCGTCTCGGTGTCGCCGTCGGCCATGCGGTCGGCCGCGGCGGCCAGCCGCCGCAGCGGCACCAGCAGCACGAAGTAGTGCCAGCCGAGCGCCACCACGGCGAGGAAGGCCGCCGCGCCGCCGAGCACGAGGCTCGCCCGGCGCAGGCTGTTGACCGGCAAAGCGAGGTCTCCGACCGCCTGCTCGGCCACCACGGACCAGCGCAGGCCCGCGGCGGAGCTGGGCTCGGACAGCGGGGTACCGGCGACGAGCGCGCGTCCCGCGAGCTTCGCCCCGGTGCGCCCCTGCGACGCGGTGGTGGCCGCCTCCCGCGCCTCGGCGCCGGCCAGCGGCTGAAACGCGCGGAACCCCTCGGTGTCGAGGATCGTGCGCAGCTCGCTGTCGACCACGCGTACCCGGCCGTCGGCCCGCCGGAGCAGGTCGGAGAGCTGTGGCACGTCGAACTCGACCACCACGCTGTGCCCGTCCGGCCGGTGCGCGTACGCGTAGATGACCGGCAGCCGCCCGCCGGTGTTGGCCAGCCGCACGCCGCTCTCCTTGGGCAGCTTCTCCTGCTGGCGCAGCGGCTCGCGGCCGGCGCTCGTCACGACCCGGCCCTCGGGGTCGGTGACGTAGGCGCCGCGGTACTCGTCGTCGCTCTTGACGAGCCGATCGAGGTCCGGGCCGAGCCGCGCGGGTGCGGTCTGCGCGCTCTGCGCCGCGGTGACGGTGGCCTGCCGCAGCGCGCCGTCGAGCGACTGGCCGAGCGCGATCGTCGCGGCGGTCACCTGGTTTTCGCTGTCGAGGACCACCTGCGCGGGTACGGGCACCGGGCCGCCGGCGAACGTGTACCCCAGCGCGCCGGACCAGCCGAAGATGATCGCAGGTACGCCGAACAGCAGCACGACGGCCGGCACACCACGCGGGCGGGCCCGGTCGTCGAGGGCGGCGCCGATGCGGCGTACCTCGGACGGGCCTTTGATCTTGGGTTGTGGGCTCCTGTCGCCGCAGGCGTCCGCCTTCGCGCGGTCCAGCAGCCGGCGCACCGGGCGGACCAGGGCGCGGCGTGCCACAAGGTAGGCGAGCAGCGCGGCCACGATCAGCCCGGCGCCGGGGGCCAGGCCCTTCCACGGCGAGCCGACGTCGATCACCGGCGCCGAGACGGTCGAGGCCACCGCGATGCCGAGCGAGCCGACCGGCGCGGCCACCACCAGCAGCGCGCTGCCGGTCGGTCCGCCGGTCGAGCGGACGGCGCGCCCCCCGCGGGTCTCGGCGAGCGTCCGCTTGATCACGTCGCCGGCCGGCCCGCCGGCGGGCGACGCGCCCTGCACGACCGTGCTCTCGCCGCTGGGCAGCCCGACGAGCACCGACTGGCGGGCGTTGGGGGCCAGGCGCAGCGGGCGTACTCGCAGCGAGGTCATGCCGGCGAGCACCCGCCCGTCGGGCAGCGGCGTGGAGATCAACGCGCGTGGCTCGGCGCCCTGGATCAAGGGGGTGACGGTGGTGCGGGGTATGTCCTGCGGCACGTTCGCGACCGGGACCGGCTCACCGCGCGTGGCGACCGGCCGGCGGTTGCCCGCGTCGAGCACCGCCGCACCCGCCCAGGCGGTGCCGCCGCCGGCGGCCGAGGCCAGCACCGCGGCCGGGTCGCCGCCCGGCCGCACCTGCTTGGCGGCCGCCTCCATCTCCTCGATCCCGGTGGTCACCGTCGCGTTGAGGCCGCGGGCGAGGCTCGTCACCAGCCGGTCCTGCGAGTCGACCACCGCCTGCGGGATCACCCGGCCGTGAAACATGCCCAGGTAGACCGCACACACCACGGCGAGTACGAGCAGGGCGCACAGCAGCGCTACGGAGGGTGCGCGGATGCCGCTCGGAAACCGCGGTGCGGGCAGTTGCTTGTCCAGTGCGATCCGACGCCATGCGACGAGAGGATCGGCGGCAGGCAGGATCACCTCGCGCCGTATGGGCATACCGGGTTATACGCGCCGCGACGGTGAGGAGTTCGGTCTATGTCCTCGTTTTCCGTGGGGTCGCTCCCTGGACGCCGGACAGTGACAAATAGACTCGCTCGGGTCACCGCGCGCGTGTCACGCTCGGTCTACCGCCAGTCGTTTCGAAGGGGGCAGTCATGGCCGCCATCTCCCGCGAGGAGGTCGCGCATCTCGCGCGCCTGTCGCGGCTCGCCGTCACCGAAGATGAGCTCGACCTCTTCGCCGGCCAGCTCGACGTGATCCTCCAGGCGGTCGCCCGGGTGGGTGAGGTCGTGGCCGAGGACATCCCGCCGACCTCGCACTCCGTGCCGCTCACCAACGTGCTGCGCGACGACGTCGAGGTGCCCTGCCTGACGCCCGAGGAGGCGCTGGCCGGCGCACCCGACGTGGAAGAGGGTCGCTTCCGGGTGCCCCGGATCCTGGAAGAGGAGGCCTGAGCCGTGAGCGACCTGATCAAGATGAGCGCGGCCCAGCTCGCGGGCGTGATCGCGAGCGGTGAGGCCTCCGCCACAGAGGTCACCGAGGCACACCTCGCGCGCATCGCCGAGGTCGACGACCGGGTGCACGCGTTTCTGCACGTCGACGCGGAGGGCGCCCGCGCCGCCGCGCTCGAGGTCGACGAGCGCCGTTCGGCGGGCGAGCCGCTGGGGTCGCTGGCCGGTGTGCCGATCGGCGTCAAGGACATCGTGGTCACCCGCGGAGTGCCCACCACGGCCGGCTCCAAGATCCTCGAAGGCTGGCGCCCGCCGTACGACGCCACGATCGTCGAGCGCATGCGCGCCGCCGGCCTCGTGATCCTCGGCAAGACAAACCTGGACGAGTTCGCGATGGGTTCGTCCACTGAGTACTCCGCGTACGGGCCCACCTACAACCCGTGGGACCTCACCCGCATCCCGGGCGGCTCCGGCGGCGGCAGCGCCGCCGCACTCGCCGCCTACGAGGCGCCACTCACCGTCGGCACCGACACCGGCGGCTCCATCCGCCAGCCAGGAGCCGTCACGGGTACCGTCGGCGCGAAGCCCACGTACGGCGGCACGTCCCGCTACGGGCTCGTGGCGTTCTCCTCCTCTTTGGACACGCCGGGGCCCTGTGCCCGCACCGTCGAGGACGCGGCCCTGCTCCACGAGGTGCTGGCCGGCCACGACCCGCGCGACTCCACGTCGATCCCGCAGCCGGTGCCCGACGTGGTCGGCGCCGCCCGGCGCGGGGCCACCGGCGACCTGAGCGGCGTGCGGCTCGGCCTGGTGCGCGAGTTCGGCGGTGAGGGCGCCGAGCCGGGTGTGATGGCCGCCTTCCGCGACGGGCTCGACGCGCTGACCAAGCTGGGCGCCGAGGTGGTCGAGGTCTCCTGCCCGCACTTCCAGTACGCGCTGCCCGCCTACTACCTCATCGCGCCGAGCGAGTGCTCCTCCAACCTGGCCCGCTACGACGGCGTGCGCTACGGCCTGCGGGTCGGCGACGACGGCGCCAAGGCGCTCGAAGAGGTCATGTCGCTCACCCGCGAGGCCGGCTTCGGGCCAGAGGTCAAGCGGCGGGTCATCATCGGCGCCTACGCGCTGTCCAGCGGCTACTACGACGCCTACTACGGGCAGGCGCAGAAGGTGCGCACGCTCATCACGCAGGACTTCACGTCCGCGTTCGAGCAGGTCGACGTGCTCGTGTCGCCGACGACGCCGTTCGTGGCGTTCCCGCTCGGCTCGCGTACGTCCGACCCGTACCAGATGTACCTGGCCGACCTCTTCACGATCCCGACCAACCTCTACGGCGGGCCGGCCATTTCCGTCCCCTGTGGACTGTCAGAGGGGCTGCCGGTCGGCTTCCAGATCATGGCCCCGACGCTCGCCGACGACCGGATGTACCGGGTGGCGGCCGCACTCGAATCCGCCGTCGGCACGCTGACCCCCGGGGAGCTGGCATGACCGTCACCCTTCCGCCGTACGAAGACGTCGTCGCCCGCTACGAGCCGGTGATCGGCCTGGAGACGCACGTCGAGCTGGGCACGAATACGAAGATGTTCTGCGGCTGCCCGATCGACTTCGGCGGCCAGCCCAACACCCGGGTCTGCCCGGTGTGCCTGGGGCTGCCCGGCTCGCTGCCGGTGGCCAACAAGGCCGCGATCGAGGCCACGATCCGGATCGGCCTCGCGCTCAACTGCACGATCGCCGCCTGGTCGCGCTTCGCCCGGAAGAACTACTTCTACCCGGACATGCCGAAGAACTACCAGATCAGCCAGTACGACGAGCCGCTGTGCGTCGACGGCTGGCTGGACGTCGAGGTCGAGGGCCAGATCGTGCGCGTCGAGATCGAGCGCGTCCACCTGGAGGAAGACACCGGCAAGACGCTGCACGTCGGCGGCGCGACCGGGCGCATCCACGGCGCGACCGAGTCGCTCGTCGACTACAACCGCGCCGGCATCCCGCTCGTCGAGATCGTCACCAAGCCGGTGCCCGGCACGGGCGCGCTTGCCCCGATCGTCGCCCGTGCGTACGTGACGGAGCTGCGCGACGTGCTCCGCACGCTCGGCGTCTCCGACGTGCGCATGGAGCAGGGCTCGCTGCGCTGCGACGTCAACACGTCGCTCAGCCTGCCCGGCGCGGAGTGGGGCACCCGCACCGAGACCAAAAACGTCAACTCGCTCCGCTCGGTCGAGCGGGCCGTGCGTTCCGAGATCCTCCGCCAGGCCGCGATCCTCGACGCCGGCGGGAAGATCAAGCAGGAGACCCGCCACTTCCAGGAGGACACCGGCGACACCCGGCCCGGCCGGTCCAAGGAGACGGCCACCGACTACCGGTACTTCCCGGAGCCCGATCTCGTGCCGCTGGCGCCGGACGCCGCCTGGGTGGCCTCCTTGAAGGAGGCGCTGCCCGAGCTGCCGCGCGTCCACCGCAAGCGCCTACAGACCGACTGGGGCCTGTCCGACCTCGACATGCAGTCGGTGCTCAACGCCGGCGCCGTCGAGCTGATCGAGGAGACGGTGGCCGCCGGCGCCTCGCCCGAGGGCGCCCGCAAGTGGTGGCTGGGCGAGCTGGCCCGCCGCGCCAACGAGGCCGGCATCGAGCTCGTCGAGGTGGGCGCGACGCCCGCCCAGGTGGCCGAGCTCCAGCGCCTCGTCGACGAGGGCAAGCTCAACGACAAGCTGGCCCGCGCCGTGCTGGAAGGCGTGATCGCCGGCGAGGGCTCGCCCACCGAGATCATGTCCGCGCGCGGCCTGGGCGTCGTATCGGACACGGGCGCCCTGACCGCCGCGGTAGACGAGGCCATCGCCGCCAACCCCGACGTGGCCGCCAAGATCCGCGAAGGCAAGGTGGCCGCGGCCGGTGTGCTGGTGGGCGCGGTCATGAAGGCCACCCGAGGCCAGGCCGACGCCAAGACCGTCCGCGAACTCATCATCTCCCGCCTGAGCTGACGCCGACGGCGCGTCCGTGGCGATTTGTTGCCCCCATACGGGCCGTTTTTCGCCACGGACGCTCCGGGCCTGCCCCTCAGCGCGTCGGGGTGGGGGCTGGGCGTTGGCCTTCGGCTGGTGCGGGGTGTTCGTCGTCGACCACCTTGCGCTCCAGCGTTACCTGGGACTGGCCGGTGCCGCCTACCTTGATGTCGTCGTACGCCTGTAGTGCCCGCGTCTCCTTGTCGAAGTAGAGCACCGACATCGCCAGCGGCAGTGGCTCGTCGTGTTCCAGGCCGCGCAGGCCGGCGCCGCCCGTGGAGCCCTCCACCAGCAGCCGGGTGGTCATCTGGCCGGGCACCTGGGACAGGGTGCTCACCTTGCGCTCGTGCGTGTGGCCGGCCAGGACCAGCGGGCAGGTGCCGGATAGGGCGCCGGCCGAGGCGGGGTCGTGTACCAGGGCGATGTCGACCGGGTCCTTCGACGCGCGGATCGTGGCGGCGAGGCGTTCGCCGGCGCCGATGACCTGCTCGACGGTTTGCTTCGAGGTGCCAGAGCCGGTCGGGGAGGTCTCCTTGTCGGGGGTGAAGCGCGGGTCGCCGATGCCGGCCACGGTCAGGCCGGCGACGTTGGTGATCGAGTTGTCGAGCACGACCGCGTTGGACTGCTGGGCCACGGCGGCGCCGGTGGCGGCCGAGTCGTGGTTGCCGCGGATGAAGACGTACGGCACCTTGAGCAGGCCGATCGAGGCTACGTACGACGCCTCCGGCTCGCTGCCCCAGTCGGTGATGTCGCCGGTGTCGATCACCGCGTTGATGCCGAACTGCTCCACGATCGTCCGCATCAGCGGCCACGCGCTGGGGTTCAGGTGGAGGTCGGAGACGTGCAGGATGCGCGTGGTGCCCTCCTGCGGCTGGTACACGGGGAGGGTGGAGACCGTCGTGTAGATGCGGCTGACGTTCGCGACGAGCTGTTGGAGCTGCTCGGCGTATTTGTCGTAGTCGTCGGCGATCCGCCGCGCGTCACCGACCACGGCGGGAGCGTTGACCAGCAGGCCCTCGTAGCGTGGCTCCTCGATCGAGTCGGGGTGGAGCGTGGCGAACGCGCTGCCCAGGCTGGTGCCGACGATGACCAGCGCCAGCGCCCCCGACCAGGCGACCCGCCGGATGTCGCGGAAGACGAGCGCGGCGAGCGCCATGGCGAAGAGCACGGATACCGCGACGGTGCGCATGCCGAGCTGGATGAGGCCCTTCTTGACGTCGTCGACGGCCGTCTGGCTGGCCCGCGTGATGCCGGCCGGGTCGTCGATCAGCGCCTCGGTGCGGCCCTGGTCGAGCGCGCCGAGGCTCACGTTGAGGTGCGCGGGGCCGTCGTGGCTGTCGAGGTGCAGCGAGCCGAGGGGCGGGATGGCCACCTCGGTGTCGCCGACGAACGACGGAGCGATCGACATCTCCGCGCGGAACGGCCCCACGTCGGTCTCCGTGCGCGCGCCCACCAGGACGCCGACGACGACGCCCGCGAGCGCGACCCCGAAGACGAGCAGCCCGAGGCCGGCGCGCCGGGGCACGCGGGAGCGGAAGAAGGACCTGATCCATCCCACAACGCGGCGTACCGCCGAAGCGGTACGCCGATCGGTTTCTGCGCGCTCTTCCATCACCGTGTTCTGTCGTGCCCAGACGTCACGAGCCGAAACTAGCTCTTGCCGGCCCCGCCGCCGGAGAAGACCAGCCGGATGATCCGATCATCCTCCGGTTTTGGCTCGCCCCGCCCATCGTGATTGGAGGTCGTCACCCACAGTGAACCATCCGGCGCCGCGATGGCTGTGCGCAGGCGGCCGAACTGGCCGTTGAGCAGTGCGCGAGGCTGCCCGAAGACGGTGCCACTCTGCGTGAGCTCGACCGACCACAGCCGCTCGCCGCGCAGGCAGGCGGCGATCAGCAACCGATCCACCGCCGCGAGCCCCGAGCAGGAGGCGTCGGCCGGCGACCACACGACCAGCGGGTTTACGTACTTGGGGTCGTTGGCGCGGCCCTCGACCGCCGGCCAGCCGTAGTTCTTACCCGGCTGGATCTGGTTGATCTCGTCCCACGTGCTCTGCCCGAACTCCGCCGCGAACATCCGCTTGGCCGGATCCCAGGCGATGCCCTGCACGTTGCGGTGCCCGTACGACCAGACGAGCGAGTTGGGGAACGGGTTGCCGGGCGCGGGCTTGCCGTCCGGCCGCATCCGCAGGATCTTGCCGCCCAGGCTGCGGGTGTCCTGTGCCAGGCCGCGCTGCGAGGCGTCGCCGGTGGTCGCGTAGAGGAAGCCGTCCGGCCCGAACGCCAGCCGCCCGCCATTGTGGATGCCGGAGAGCGGGATGCCGGTCACGATCGGCACCGGCTTTTGCCCCAGCGTGAGCGTGGCGATGCGGTTGTCGGTGTCGGTCGAGTAGTACACGAAGACGGTCTTGTCGGTGTCGTACCTGGGCGAGACCGCGATGCCCATCAGCCCGCCCTCACCCGCGGCGTTGACCTCGGCGAGCGTCTGGATGGTCGTGACCTTGAGCCCGTCGTTGCCGGACTCGGGGCCGACTTTGAGGATCTTGGCGGTGTCGCGCTCGGTGACGAGCGCGCCCCGGTCGGGCAGGAACGCGACGCCCCACGGCACCCGCAGCCCCTTCGCCACCACCGTCGCGGCCACCTCCTGGCTGTTGCCGGCCGGAGCGGTGGCGGTCACGGAGGGTGTGGGAAATTTGGGTGGCTCGCCGGCCTCGTCGGGCTCCGGCGGGCCGAAGGTGCAACCGCCGACCGCCAGGGTCAGGGCCAGGGCGGCGACGGTGGCACGGTACGGGGGGCGGGCGTCCACCCGGCCAGGGTAGCCGCGCCTGCTGTGAGGAGAGGTGATCACGCGCAGGACGAGGCGGACGCCACCCGTGTGGTTCCGCTACGCGCGGGCGAAGACCCCGCCCCGCGTAAGCCGCGCGCGGCGAAGACCCCGCCCCCGGCATGACGCTACGCGCGGGCGAAGACCCACCCCCGCATCAGCAGGAATCGCAGCAGCGTGGCCCCGAGGTTGGCCGCCACCAGCACGGTCACCTCGACCACCCGGCCGGCGGCGGGTGCCACGGCCGCGAGGCTGGCGAGCGCGCCGCTGGTCAGCGCCAGCCCGAGCGCGAACACCACCAGCCCTTGCGCCTGGTGCCGGGCCGCACCCCGGCCCCCGGTGACGCGAAACGTGAGCCGCCGGTTGGCGGCCGTGTTTCCCAGGGCCGTGATCAGGAGCGCGAGCAGGTTGGCTCCCTGCGCGCCGGCCGGACCCCGCAGGACCCAAAAGATCAGCAGGTACGCGAGCGTGCTTGCCACGCCCACGCCAGCGAAGCGGATCACCTGGCCGGCCAGACCGTGTGGTACCCCGGCAGGCGGTGCCGCGGGCTCCCGGCCGAGCTGCCGCGCCAGGTCGGCGAGTGGAAGGCGGCCGGTGGCCAGCGCCCGCCCGAGCCGCCAGATGCCCTTGAGGTCGGCGATCGCGGTGGCCACGATGTCGACCCGGCTGTCCGGGTCGTCGACCCAGTCGACCGGCACCTCGTGGATGCGCAGGCCGGCGCGTTCGGCCAGCACCAGCAGCTCGGTGTCGAAGAACCAACCCGTGTCGTGTACCAGCGGGAGCAGGCGCTCGGCGACGTCTTTGCGGATCGCTTTGAACCCGCATTGCGCGTCGGAGAACCGGGCGGCGAGGGCACCGCGCAGCAGCAGGTTGTACCCCCGCGAGATGAGCTCCCGCTTGGCGCCTCGCACCACCCGCGAGCCGCGGGACAGGCGGGTACCGATCGCCAGGTCGGAGTGGCCGGACAGCAGCGGCGCGACGAGCGGGAGCAGCGCGGCGAGGTCGGTGGAGAGGTCGACGTCCATGTACGCCAGCACCGGCGCGTCGGACGCCGACCAGGCCGCCGCGAGCGCCCGCCCGCGACCCTTGGCCGGCAGGTGGAGTGCCTCGACGCCGGGCAGCTCCCGGGCCAGCCGCTCGGCGACCGCGAGCGTGCCGTCGGTGCTGGCGTTGTCCGCGATCGTGATCCGAAATGGGTACGGGAACGTGTCGCACAGGTGCGCGTACAGGCGGCGCACGCAGGGTTCCAGGTCGCGTTCCTCGTTGTAGACCGGGACGACCACGTCGAGCACGGCGCCGGTGCTGCTCTCGACCGGCTGCGACGCCACCCCGGGAAACGTGGCCGTCATGACAGGTCGTAGAGGGTCGTGCCGCCGACCGTCGTGGCGGTGAAGTTGTCCGCCACCCAGGCCGCGATCTCCTGCGACGCGCTGCTGCCACCGTTGCTGCGTCCCAGCCCGCTGCTGATGAAGTAGTGGACCTTCCCTTCGGCGACGTACTGCTGGAACTGTTCCAGCGTCGGCGACGGGTCGCTGCCGTTGAAGCCGCCGATCGCCATGACCGGCTGCTGGGTGGCGAGCTGGTACCCGGCGGCGTTGTTGGCGCCGACCGCGGCGGCCACCCAGGTGTATGAGCCGGCGTTCTCGGTGAGCGCGGCGACGAGCTCGGCGTTGGGTGTCGTGGCATTGAGCAGCCCGCCCATGCCGCCACCGCGGTTCGTGGTGCCGCCGCCGTTGGTGCCACCGCCGGTCGTGCCACCGTTCGTGCCGCCAGGAAGGCCGCCGGGAAAGCCACCGCCGGGCGTGCCCTGGAAGCCGCCGGGTGCCTGGCCGCCGTTCGTGCCGCCACCCGGGAACCCGCCTCGGAAGCCTCCGCCGCCGGGCCCGCCGGCCCCGCCCCCCGGGCCGAAGCCGCGGCCGCCGGCCACCGCCGGTCCCGCGGTCGGGATCGAGCCGGTGTGCGGCGAGCTGGCCGTGCTCATCGCGTACGCCGCCGGCCCGAGCAGCCCGGCACCCACCGCGGCGGCCGCGACGAGGGTGACGGCCCACCTGGTCAGGCGCCCGACGAGGAGGAACGCGCCGGCGGCCGCGAGGCCGAGCACGAGCACGGCGGCGCGCAGCCACGGGTGCCAGTCGGCGCTGCGGCCGAGCAGCACCCACGACCACAGCGCGGTGACCGCGACGGTGCCGGCGAAGATCGCGGCGACGGCGGGGTTGCGCCGCTCCCGCCACAGCACGGCCGCGCCGATGCCGACCACCGCGCCGACGGCGGGCGCGAGCGCCACGTTGTAGTACGCGTGGAAGATGCCCTGCATCAGGCTGAAGACGAGGCCGGTGATCAGCAGCCAGCCGCCCCAGAGCAGCAGGCTCGCCCGGCTGCGGTCGGTACGCGGGGCACGCCGGAGCAGCGCGATGGCCGTGACCAGCAGCATCAGCGCGGCGGGCAGCAGCCACGCGATCTGGCCACCGTTCTCCGCGTCGAAGAGGCGGGTGAGGCCGGTCTGCCCCCAACCCCCGCCGCCACCACCGACGCTGCCGGTCTCGTTGCCGTTGAGCCGGCCGAGGCCGTTGTAGCCGAGTGTGAGCTCGAGGATGCTGTTGTTCTGCGACCCGCCGACGTACGGGCGGTAGCGCGCCGGCACGAGCTCGACGATCGCGATCCACCAGCCGGCCGCGACGACCATCGCCAGCCCGCCCCACAGCACCTGGACGATGCGGCGGCGCGGCGGGGTGGGTGCGGCGACGAGGTACGCCAGCGCGAACGCGGGCACCACCAGCAGCGCCTGGAGCATCTTGGTGAGGAAGCCGAAGCCGACCAGCGCGCCGGTCAGCACGAGCCACCGGGTGCTGGCGGTCTCGATCGCCCGCACGGTCGCGTACGCGCCGGCGACCAGCAGCAGCACCAGCAGCGCGTCCGGGTTGTTGAACCGGAACATCAGCACCGCCACCGGCGTGGTCGCCAGGATCGCGCCGGCCAGTAGGCCGGCGACCGGCCCGGACCAGCGGCGCACGGTCGCGTAGAGGAGGGCCACCGACCCGACGCCCATCAGCGCCTGCGGCACGAGGATGCTCCACGAGCTGAGCCCGAAGACGCGCACGGACAGCGCCATCACCCACAGCGAGGCGGGCGGCTTGTCCACGGTGATCGAGTTGGCCGCGTCGGAAGAGCCGAAGAAGAACGCCTTCCAGCTCGCCGAGCCGGCCTGCGCCGCCGCCGAGTAGAACGAGTTGGCCCACCCCGAGGCACCGAGGCCCCACAGGTAGAGCAGGGCGGTCGCGGCGAGCAGGACGAGGAGCGCCGGCCGCGTCCATGCCGGGTCGCCGGCGGGCCCGCGCCAGAGGCGGGCGGCGGCGGTGGTACGCCGGGGAGGCGCCGGCACGGGCGTGGCCAGCACGGCTTCGGGCAGTGTCGAGGTCATGCGGTCGAGGTTGTCGGCCGAAGCTGGCCCGTCCTTGTCCCGTAGCTGTGCCCTGCCTGTGGGCTAGGGTCGTGTTCCGTGAAGGTGTGGATTCCTCATGAGCAGGGCCTCGGGCTGATCGGCGACGTGCCGGACGGCGTGACCGTGGAGGTCGCCCCGGCGCCCGACGCGCTGCCCTCCGACCCGGCCGGTGTGCGCTTCTGGGTGCCGCCCTTCCTCGCGCAGACCCAGTCGGCCGACGTCGCGGCCAAGATGCCCGACCTGGAGATCGTGCAGCTTCTCTCCGCCGGTGCGGACGTGTGGGTTGGCAAGATCCCGGCGGGCATCATGCTCTGCGACGCCCGTGGCGTGCACGACTCCGCGACGGCCGAGTGGGTGATGACGGCCATCCTGGCGCATTTGCGGGCGTTTCCGGCCTTCGTGCGGGCGCAGGCGCGGGGCGAGTGGTCCTACGGCGAGCACACCCCGACCGACGAGCTGGCCGGCAAGCGGGTGCTGATCGTGGGTGCCGGCTCGATCGGCGCGGCGCTGGCGGCTCGGCTCGCCCCGTTCGAGGTCTCGGTGACCAACGTGGCCCGCACCGCGCGGCCGGCCGAGGGCGTGCACGCCGTCGAAGAGCTGCCCGGCCTGCTCCCGCACCACGACGTGGTCGTGCTGATCGTGCCGCTCACCGACAAGACCCGGGGCCTGGTCGACGCCCGCTTCCTCGCCGCCATGCCCGACGGCGCGCTGCTCGTCAACGGCGCGCGTGGCCCGGTCGTCGACACCGGCGCGCTGGTCGCCGAGCTGGAGACCGGCCGCATCGCGGCGGCCGTCGACGTGACCGAGCCCGAGCCGCTGCCCGCCGGCCATCCACTGTGGAGCTTGCCCAACTTCCTGCTGACCCCGCACGTCGGCGGTTCGGTGCGCGGGCTGCTGCCGCGGGCGTACAAGCTGGTCGGCCAGCAGCTGCGCCGCTTCGTGGCCGGCGAGCCGCTGACCAACCAGGTGACCGAGGGCTACTGACTCCAGAGAGCCACCCCGCCCCCTTTCCTCCCGGCCGGTCGCGCGCAGGGGTGAGCGTGACCAGCGGCGGATGGGTGAGGCCGCGGGAGCGGCGGTCTGGACCACGACGGGCATCGCGGTAGCTCAGATCTCGGTCTTTATGGGGGTTTCGTGGCCGCGCCTGTTTCGGGTTCGGGGCTGCTACTTGGTGTTGGCGAACTCGACCAGGCGGGGCAGGTCGCGGTCGCGCACCGAGGTGAGCGGCACGACCTGGCCGTCGGTCAGCCGGGCCAGCACGCGGCCCCGCCGGTCGGCGGCCAGCTCGCTGACCTCGGACCACCCGATGCGACGCTGGCCGAGCAGGGCGCGCACGCGCAGCCCCTCCGGGCCGGCGTCGGTGCCGGCCCGCAGCGCCCAGGCCACGATCACGAGCGGCACCAGCAGGACGGGCAGGTAGTACCACCCCGCGCTGGCCAGCGGGACCGCGCCGATCAGGGCGACGAGGGCCGCGATCGCGATCGCGCCGTGTGGCCGGAAGCGGATCCGTTTTGGCTGGTCGGTACTCACCCGAACGATACTTTCACGGGCCCCTTCGCGCCGCTCAGCGGGCATAGTCTGCACTCATGGCCACCTTGCTAGCGATCGGCACGGGAAAGGGTCTTTTCCTCGCCACCAGCGACGACGGTCGGCGCTCCTGGCGGGTCGACGGCCCGCACTTCCCGATGACCGCCATATACGCGGTCGGCATCGACAGGCGCCGCGCGGCGCCGCGGGTGCTGGCCTCGGTCACCAGCTCGCACTTCGGTCCGAGCGTGGCCACCAGCGACGACCTCGGGCGCTCCTGGCAGGAGCCCGACTACGCGCCGGTGGCGTTTCCGGAGGACACGGGTGCCACGCTCACGCGGGTGTGGCAGTTCGCGCCCGCCTCGGCCGCCGAGCCCGACGTGGTGTACGCGGGCACACAGCCCTCCGCGCTCTTCCGCTCGGTCGACGGCGGCGCGACCTACGAGCTGATCCGCGAGCTGTGGGACCACCCGCACCGCGAGCAGTGGGGCGCGGGCTTCGGCGGGCAGGCGATACACACGGTGCTGCCGCATCCCGACGACCCGGCCCGCATGCTGGTGGCGATGTCCACCGGCGGGGTCTACCGCACGGCCGACGCCGGCCATAGCTGGGCACCGAGCAACACCGGCATCCGGGCCTACTTCCTGCCCGACGAGTGGCCCGAGTTCGGTCAGTGCGTGCACAAGGTGGCCCGCGACGCCACCGATCCCGACCGCCTCTACGCGCAAAACCACCACGGCGTCTACCGTTCCGACGACAGCGGCTCAAGCTGGAGCTCGATCGCGGACGGGCTGCCCAGCGACTTCGGCTTCCCGATGGTCGCCCACCCGTCCCGGGCCGGGGTGATCTACAACTTCCCGCTGGTACGCGACGGCGAGCGCTTCCCGGTCGACCGGCGGTGCCGGGTGTTCCGCTCGGCCGACGCCGGCAAGTCGTGGGAGCCGCTCGCCGAGGGTCTGCCCACCGAGCCGTACTATCCGTCCGTGCTGCGCGACGCGATGTGCGCCGACGGCGCCGATCCGGCGGGCGTCTACTTCGGCACCCGTTCCGGCGAGGTCTACGCGAGCCGCGACGAGGGTGACTCGTGGTCGCAGGTCGCCGCCCACCTCCCCGACGTCCTTTGTGTACGGGCGGCGGAGGTGTGAGCCCGTGGTGACCGTTCTCGTCCCGGGTGTGCTCCGCGCCGAAGCGGGCGGTGCCGCCCGTTTGGACGTGGCCGCCGCCGGCACGCTGCGCGCCGTCCTCGACGAGGTCGGCGCGCGCTGGCCCAGGCTGGAGCGGCGCATCCGCGACGAGCGGGGCGAGGTCCGCCGCTACGTCAACGTATACGTGGACGGTGCCGACTGCCGTCTAGCGGATGGGCAGGACACGCCCGTGGCCGATGGCGGGGAGGTGCAGATCCTCCCGTCGGTGGCGGGAGGATGATCGAGGCCCGCACCCCCGATACTCACCCGTAACCCGTGTGGCCGGCGACTCGTTACCGGTCATAGGTGCGGTGTCGCCAAAAGCGAAACCGCGCCGTCCCCCTCACCCCCTCGAAAGAGGACCCGGCAGTGACAGTGCCGTACACGCCCGGCGCCCGCACCCGGTTCGGCGCCGTACCCACAGTGGACATCGCGGTGGTCGCCGCCGCCCTGGTGTGTTTCGCCGGCTCGCTCGGTGGCTTCACCCCTCCCGTGTTCGGCTTCCTGGTGGGCGTGAGCGGGATCGCCGCGCTCGTGACGTTCCGGCTGTGGCGTCTCGCCCTCCAGATCCACGCCAAGCAGCACAGCTTCGGCCCGTGCCGGGGCTCCGGCTTCCTGGGGCTGGGCACGCTCGCCGGCGGGCTCACGGCGCTCGCACTCACCCAGGTCGACGCCGCGCACCAGGCCGCGGTGAGCGCGGTCGGGCTGGGCGCGGCCGTCACCACGTACGTGCTCGGCATCCTCCTGCTTCCCGGCGCGGCCACCACCCTCGGCATGCGCCTGCGACGCGCCTGCGACGGGGTGAGCATCGGCGTGAGCCTCGCGTTCGCCGGCTGGCTGCTGCCGCCGCCGGGCGGCATGCCACCGGCCGCGCTGGCCGGCATGCTCTTCGCGGTCGGCGGCCTCTCGATCGTCACCGTGACGGCGCTGCGTGCCGCCCGCTACCGCCGCGCCGCCATCCTGTGTGGCGCCGGCGCTGGCGCCGCCGTGCTCGGCCTCGCGATCCAGACCATGATGATCGCGTACGGCGTGAGCGACCGAGCCCTCCTCTACCCGGCCGCGCTCGTAGTGGTCGGCCCGGTGCTCGTGCTGCTCGGCGCCTACCGCGCGGACGCCGACGGCGAGGTGGTCCCGCCCGACGAGCCGGAGACCCGCCTCTCCGGCTATCCGCTGCTGACCGTGCCGGCGCTGCTCGCGATGCTGGCCGCGCTCTACCATCTGATCACGGTCGGCGAGTTCGACCACACGGCGATCCTGATCGGCCTCATGGTCATCCCCACCGTCGTGGTCCGCGAGATCATGGCCGCCGCCGACGTGCGCCGCTTCGCCCGCCGCCTCGTCGAGCAGGAGGCACACTTCCGCTCGCTCGTGGCCGGCGCCAACGACCTCATCATGATCGTCGACGATGACCTCGTGGTGCGCTGGCAGTCGCCCGCCGCGGCCCGCCTCTTCGGCCTCTCCGACGCGGACGTGGTTGGCCGGGCGTTCCCGGCGTTGATGCACCCGGATGACGCGGCCGAGGTCACCTCGCTGCTCACCGCCGTGCTGTCCGAGCGCCAGGCGCTGGGCCGCCCGCCGCTGGTCGAGGCCCGCCTCCGCGACGGATACGGTGCCTGGCGCGACACCGAGTCCACTGTGGGTGACCAGCGCGCCGTTCCCGCGGTCGCCGCGCTCGTCGTGCACGTACGCGACGTTGGCGAGCGTCGCCACCTCGAGCGCACGCTGCACCAGCTCGCGTTCACCGACCAGTTGACCGCCCTCGCCAACCGCCGCGAGCTGATGCGCACGATCGTGAGCCAGCGCGAGGTCGAGGGGCACACCGGCGCGCTGCTGGTCATCGACCTGCACGGCATGGCCGACGTCAACGAGGTGCGCGGCCGCGAGATGGGCGACGCCGTGCTCATCGAGGTCGGCCGCCGCCTGCGCACCGCTGTCGGCTCCGACGACCTGCCCGCCCGCCTGGCCGGCGACGAGTTCGCGGTGGTCACCGTCGAGGGCCCGGTGCTCGCGTACGCGCTGGGCACCCGCCTGCTCACGATCCTCACCGAGCCCTACCAGCTCCCCGGCGCGATCGTGCACCTCAAGGTCAGCATCGGCCTGGCCGAGCTGTCCGGCGGCGACAACGTCGACGACGTACTCCGCCGCGCCGACCTCGCCCGCCGCCGCGCACGCCAGATGGGCCGCGACCGCATCGAGTGGTACGACGCGTACCTGGAAGAGCAGCTGGTCCGCCGCATGGACCTGGAGCGCGAGCTGCCCGGCGCCGCCGGCCGCGGCGAGCTCGACCTCGTCTACCAGCCGGTCCTCTCCCTGCCCGACCGCCAGCCGGTCGGCGTCGAGGCACTGCTGCGCTGGCGCAACCCCACGCTCGGCACCGTGCTGCCCAGCGAGCTGCTGCCGGTGGCCGAAGACCTCGGGCTGATCGAGGAGATCGGCCAGTGGGTGCTCGCCACCGCCGTCAAGCAGCTGGCCGCCTGGACCGTCCCCGGCCGCGAGCTGTGGATGTCCATCAACGTCTCCCCGCGCGAGCTCTCCGCCGCCGACTACGTCACGCGGGTCAAGGCCGCCCTGGCCGAACGCGAGGTCTCACCCGAGCTGCTCGTCGTTGAGGTGGCCGAGTCCCGCCTGTCCAGCGACGTGGCCGCGGTGGTCACCCAGCTGGCGGCGCTCCGCTCACTGGGCGTCCGCACGGCCCTGGACGACTTCGGCGCCGGCCAGGCGTCGCTCCAGCAGCTCCGCCGCCTACCCGTCGACCTCCTGAAGATCGACGGCTCGATCATCGCCGCACCCACCGACCAGCTCCCGGCCGACCTACAGGGCCACAGCCGCCCGCTGATCGACGTGGTCGCCGACCTGGGCCGCCGGCTTGGCGTGGAGATCATCGCCGAGGGCCTGGAGTCGATGTCCCAGATCCGCCAGGCCCAGGAGGCCGGCTGCGGCCTGGGGCAGGGCTTCGCGCTGGCCAGGCCAGCACCGGCCGAGCGGGTAGAGGCCTTCCTCGAAGAACATCGCGCGCCGTCCAACTAGCTTTGGGCTACCGCGACGTCCGTCGTGGTCGCTCTCCGTTGCTCCCGCGGCCTCACCCGTCCGCTGTTGGTTGCGGTTACCGCGCCTCCGGCGGGGCCTCGGGCTCCGGAGGGGCCGTCTTGCTCGTCGTCGGCCTGTTGCGGTCTTGGTGGGCGGTTGCGGCACGGGCTCGGCTTCGCACGCTGGCCGCGGCTTGAGGGTTGGCCGGCTGCGGTGGGGTCATGATCGCTTGGTCGATCTACTTGGGCCGTCTGTGGCAGCGCTACGAGAAAGCGACAAACGGTCTAAAGGTGGCGGCGAACGTGTCCCGAAGTTTCGCATGGGTCGTATGGTTATGTGTGACGCGGCATTTATGCGAAGTCGAGCTGTCGAAACCACCATGATCAACTAATCTTGGGTCAGGCATCCCGCCATTCGCGGAAATGTGCTCAGCATTTGGACGCCGCCGTGATCGTTAGCCCTACAGCTATGTGACACGCCGAGGATAGTGCGGATTTTGGGCTAACGATCATCGCGGCGCGACCCCTACTTCGAAGCTCCTTAGATGCGCAGGAGTGCCTCGACGAGCTGACGGTAGACGCGGAGTTGGGCGCGCATCGCGGAGCGGTCGGCGTAGGTGCGGCACAGGATGAAGCCGCCCTCGAACGTGGTGTAGAGGTGGTCGGCAAGGGCGCCGACGTCGATGTCTGTGTCGGGTCGGCGGGTGGCCAGCGCCGCACGTAGCAGGTCGGCCACGGCGTCGCGCCAGACGCGCGTGGCCTTGGCGACCTGGTCGTTGATCTCGCCGCCGGTGAACTCGCGCTCCGCCAGCACCGTGGCGTACAGGCAGCCGCTCTGCTCCGCCATGAGCTCGTCGGCGCCGTCCTCGTAGTGGCGGATGAACGCCACCACCCGCGCGGCGGGGTCCGTGATGTGCGCGGTGGCGGCCAGGCCGGCGTCGAGGTGGGCCAGGTCGGCCGCCACGTAACGGGCCACGAGCTGGACCGCGAGGTCGGTCTTCGAGCTGAAGTGGTGGAAGAAGGCGCCTTTGGAGCTGCCCGCCTCGGCGATCACCTGGTCGACCGACGTGGCGCTGTAGCCCTGGTCGGTCACGAGCCGCTCGGCGACGCCGAGGATCCGCTCGCGTGTCGCGTTCCCGTCTCTTGGCACAACTCGGTTGTACCAGACCGCTTGGTCTGTTAGAAACAGACTGATTAGTCTGTTACGGAGGGAAGCCATGTCCGCCGCCGCACTGCCGCAGATGTCCGGGCATCCGATCGTCACCGACGGTGGCCTGGAAACCGACCTCATCTACCACCACGGAGCCGACCTGCCGGACTTCGCCGCGTTTCCGCTCGTCGCCGACGACCGCGGGCGGGAGCTACTCACCCGCTACTACGGCGAGTACGTCGACATCGCCAGACGGGCCGGTGCCGGGCTCCAGCTGGAGACGCCGACCTGGCGGGCCAGCCAGGCCTGGGGCGACCGGCTCGGCTACTCGGCCGACCAGCTTCGCCGCGCCAACCGCGAATCGGTGACCATGCTCAAGAGACTGCGCGACGAGGCCGGCATCGACCCGCTGCTGATCAGCGGATGCCTCGGGCCGCGCGGAGACGGCTACGTCGCGGGCGAGGCGATCGACCCGGACGACGCGGCCGCGTACCACGCGCCACAGATCGAGGCGTTCGCCGAGGCGGGCGCCGATCTAATCACCGTCCTCACGCTGACCGGCACCGGCGAGGCAATCGGCATCGTCCGCGCCGCGCGGGCGGCCGGGTTGCCGGTGGCCGTGTCGTTCACGGTGGAGCGCGACGGGCGGCTCCCGGACGGCACGCCGCTGTCCGCGGCCATCATCGAGGTCGACGCCGCGGGCGGGCCCGACTATTTCATGGTCAACTGCGCTCACCCCACCCACATCGGGCCGGGCCTGACCGACGGCGGCGACTGGCGTTCCCGCATCGCCGGACTCCGCGCGAACGCGTCGACCCGCAGCCACGAGGAGCTCGACGCCGCGACGGAGCTGGACGAGGGCGACCCGGCGGAGCTGGCCCGCGCACAGGACGAGCTGCGTCCCCGCCTGCCGAGCCTGTCCCTCGTCGGCGGCTGCTGCGGCACCGACGCGCGCCACGTAGCCGCGATGTGGGGTGATGTCGGAGGCTCCGCCTAGGGTGCGCCTATGTCTGACGAACCGCGGGTCGACGAGCGGCACCCGGCCGCTGTGGTGACGGAGATGGTCGCGCGGGTGCTGGCCCTCGCCGAGACGTGGACGGCGTGGGACGGCAAGCCGCGGTCGGTCGACGACCGGATCTACACGCCACACAAGGCCATCCGCCGCGTCGCCGACCACCTCGTCGACCACCTGGCGCAGATCGAGGCGCAGCGTGCCGGCGTGCCTCCCATCCCCGATGCCTGGCACGCGTCCGCGTCGACCACGCCGGCCGACCTGGCGATGTTCACCGCCGAGGATCTCGACGAGGCGCGGAGCCGGCTCACGCGGCTGGCGCAGGTGTTCGACGTGCGGCTGAGGGCCTTGACAGAGGCCGAGCTCGACCGCCGCCCGGGCGGCGCCTGGTCCGCGCGGCAGATCGCCTTCCATCTGGAAGAGTCGCTGTACTACGCGAACGCGGTCGGCGACCTGAGCGGCTGAAGAGGGCATGAGGAGACGCCATGACCGCCGGGCGGCGGCCATGGCGTCTGGAAAGAGCGATCAGGCCTTGTAGCCGGGCATGGGGTAGGACGTGAGCAGGTCGCGGACCTCGCCCGCGATCCGGTCGAGTGCGCTGTCGTCTTCCTTCACCGCGGCCGTGACGGCCTCGTCCATCCACGCGGCGACCTGCGGCATCTGTGCCTCGGTCAGGCCGCGCGTCGTCAGCGCCGGTGTGCCCAGCCGGATGCCCGACGGGTCGAAGGGCTTGCGCGTGTCGTACGGAACGGTGTTGTAGTTGAGCTCGATGCCCGCCCGGTCGAGGGCCTTGGCCGCGGGCTTGCCGCCGATGCCCTTGCCGGTCAGGTCGGCGAGGATCAGGTGGTTGTCGGTGCCGCCGGAGATGAGGTCGAAGCCGCGCTCGATCAGCGCCGTGGCCAGGGCCTTGGCGTTGGCGACCACCTGGGCGGCGTAGTCGCGGAAGGCCGGCTGGGCGGCTTCGCGGAGTGCCACCGCGATGCCGGCGGTGGTGTGGTTGTGCGGGCCGCCCTGAAGGCCGGGGAAGACGGCCCGGTCGATGGCCTTGGCGTGCTCCTCGGTCGTGAGGATCATGGCGCCGCGCGGGCCGCGCAGGGTCTTGTGGGTCGTGGTGGTGATGACGTCGGCGTGGCCGACCGGGGTCGGGTGGGCGCCGCCGGCGATGAGGCCGGCGATGTGGGCGATGTCGGCGGCGAGCACCGCGCCGACCTCGCGGGCGATCTCCGCGAACGCGGCGAAGTCGATCGTCCGGGGGATGGCCGTGCCACCCGCGAAGATCACCTTGGGGCGCTCGCGGCGGGCGAGGTCGCGGACCTCGTCGAAGTCGATCAGGCCGGTCTCGCGGGAGACGTTGTAGCTGACCGAGTTGAACCACTTGCCGGTCGCGGAGACCGACCAGCCGTGGGTCAGGTGGCCGCCCATCGGCAGCGACATGCCCATGACCGTGTCACCCGGGCTGAGGAACGCCAGGTACACGGCGAGGTTGGCGGGCGAGCCCGAGTACGGCTGGACGTTGGCGTGGTCGACGCCGAAGAGCGCCTTGGCCCGCTCGATCGCGAGGGTCTCGATCTGGTCGACGAACTGCTGGCCCTCGTAGTAACGCTTGCCGGCGTAGCCCTCGGAGTACTTGTTGGTGAGGACCGTGCCGCTCGCCTCGAGCACCGCTTCGGAGACGTAGTTTTCCGAGGCGATCATGCGCAGCTTGTCGTGCTGGCGCTCGGCCTCACCCTCGACGAGGCGGGCGAGCTCAGGGTCGGCGGCGGTCAGGTGTGGGATTGCTGGCTCGTGCACGGCGAACTCCTGGCATGTCGACGATGACCGGCACCCAGGCGCGCGGTGCCGCGATCGTGGTCGCTCCCCGGTGGTCTCTTCCACCTCAACGAACCCTGTCGGAAAGGGTTCGATGCGCCAGTCGCGAGTACCCGATGAGCTTAGCGAACACCTCTCGAGGCGTGGTGAAGGCGCCGGCTACCGGCTGGCGGGTGCGGCCGTGCTGCCCCGAGGCGTGAGGTGGGCGGTCTCGTCCTGGTACGCCCCGATCGGCCGGCCCTCGATCGCGGCCAGGAGCTGGCGGGCCGCGTGTGCGCCATACGCCGGGATGTCGCGGCCCAGCGCGGTCAGCGGCGGGTGGGTGAGCTGGCACAGGGCCGAGTCGTCCCAGGCCACGATCGACAGGTCGCCGGGCACCGCGAGGCCCATCTCCTGCGCCACCGACAGGCCCGCGATGGCCATCACGTCGTTGTCGTAGATGATCGCCGTGGGTCGGCCGGCCGAGCTGAGGAAGCGGCGGGTGGCGCGGGCGCCCTCCTCGCCGGTGTAGTCCGAGGGCACGGTCAGCGACTGCTCCAGCCCCAGCCGCTCGGCCGCGTCGAGGAACGCCTGCCTGCGGATCTCGGTGTGCAGCAGCCCCGGCAGGCCGCCGACCCGCGCGATGCGACGGTGGCCGAGCGCCACGAGGTACTCCATGGTCTCCACCAGCGCCGCGGCGTCGTCGGCCCAGACGCTGGCCAGGCTGCCGGTGTGGCCGGGGCCGCCGATGACGACCGCGGGGAGCTGGAGCTCCTCCAGCACGGGCACGCGCCGGTCGTCGACCCGCAGGTCGCAGACGAACACGCCGTCCACCCGCCGCTCGCCCCACCAGCGCCGGTACACCGCGATCTCGGCATCCGGGTCGGCGACGACCTGGAGGGTCAGCGCGTACGACCGGGCCGACAGCTCCGCCTCGACGCCGCTGATCAGCTCCATGAAGAACGGCTCGATGCCGAGGATGCGCGCCGGACGGCACAGGGCGAGGCCGACCGCGTTGGCGGTGGCCCCGGAGAGCGCGCGGGCGGCGCTGTTGGGGTTGAAACCGATCTCCTGAGCTATCGCGATGATGCGCTGCCGGGTCGCCTCGGAGACGCCTGGCTGCCCGTTGAGGGCGTACGACACGGCGCCTTTGGAGACTCCGGCACGCCGCGCGATGTCAGCGATGGTGGGTCGCTTCACGGGCGCTCCTTAGTCACAAGCCGTCCTACGCTACCGCGCGCCCAGGTCAGAGCGGGTCTGCCGCAGGACGCTTGTCCGGTTAAGTGACCTTCAAATTACAGGTTGATCTAGGCGTTAACACGCCATTGACACTGTCTGAGGCCGGCCGTACCGTGTGCCTACTCAACCGGTTCAGTCAACACTCATCAATGATGTGGCGCTAGTCATATGTGGAGGCACTTATGCGTACGCGATTGGCGGTCGTCACGGCCGCGGCCGCGATAACCGCTCTGGTCGCCGGCTGCACCACCTCCTCCGGTGGCGGAGACGAGCCGGCGCAGGACGCCGAGGGTCCCGCCACCCTGACGTTCTGGAACACCGGCACCGACGAGGGCGCCCAGGCGCTCCAGGTCGCCGCGGACAAGTACAAGGAGTCTCACCCCAACGTCACGATCAAGGTGCAGGCGATCTCCTGGGACGACGGGCACGCGAAGGTGCTCACCGCCGCCACCTCCAAGACCGGGCCGGACATCATCTCCGGCGGCATGTCGTGGGGCATCGAGTTCGGCGAGCTGGGCGGCATGATCGACCTCAACAAAGAGGACATCGGCGACATCAAGGCGAAGACCCAGCCCGAGGTGCTCAAGTCGATCACGTCGCAGGACGGCTCGGTATACGGCGTTTCTCTGGACAACGCGTTCTACCTCCTCTACTACCGCCCCGACCTGCTCACGAAGGCCGGGCTGAGCGGCCCGCCGAAGACGTGGGAGGAGCTGACCTCGGCGATCACCAAGCTGAAGGCGGCCGGCGTGAAGACCCCGCTGGTGGAAAACTGGAGCACCTTCGAGTGGCTGCCCTGGTTCAACTGGCTCAAGCAGGCCGGCGGCTCCCTCTACGCCGACGACTGCTCCAAGGCCACCATCGACAGCGAGCAGGCGGTGCTCGCCACCACCAAGTGGGCCGAGCAGTACAAGAAGTTCGGCGTGCCGAAGGCCGCCAACGACTCCGCCGCGGGCCTCGCCAAGGGCGACGTCGCCATGGCCATCGACGGCTCCTGGGTGGTCAACGGCATCGACACCGCACACCCGGGCCTCAAGGGCAAGTGGCAGGTCGCCGCTCTCCCGACCGGTCCCGCGGGCGCCGGCACGTTCGTCGGCGGCCGGATCATCGGCGTGATGTCCTACTCCAAGTTCCCGAAGGCCGCGGTCGACTTCATCAAGTGGCTGTACACGGACGAGGCCATCCAGCTGGTCCAGAAGGAGACCTTCAACAAGGGCGGTGAGCTGTGGCTCTCGCCGCGGCCGGAGCTCGTCGACAGCCTCAACGCCACCGACAACGTGAAGCAGACGCTCAAGACCACGATGGAGACCATCAGCGGCCCGCCCAACTGCAAGGGCTGGGAGATCAGCGGCTCCGAGGTGACCAAGAAGCTCCAGTCGGTCGTCAACGACAACGTCGACCCGAAGAAGGCGCTCACCGAGGCCGCGACCATCATGAACAACAACCTCAAGTAGGGCCCGTGGCCACACCGACCACCACCGCGCCGGCGCCGGGTGCGCCGGCCGCGGGGGCCAAAGGTCCCGATCGGGTACGCCGGGTGAAGCGCTCGCCCGCCCTGCGGCGCATGCGGCTGCGGCGGGCGCTACCCGGATACCTGATGCTGCTGCCGTTCGCCGTGCTGTTCATCGGGTTTCTGGTGTGGCCGCTGGCAAACTCGCTGTACTTCGCGTTCACGAACTACAACGGCGTCAAGCCACCGTCCTTTGTGGGCTTCGACAACTTCCAGCGGCTGTGGTTCGAGGACGACCGGTTCCGCAAGGCGATCGTCAACTCGTTCGTCTACGTCGCCGCCGCCGTGACACTCACTACCGGGCTGGCGCTGGCTCTGGCGGTCGCCTTCCGCGGCACGAGCTGGCGCGACCGCATCATGCGCACGCTGTTCTTCCTGCCCGCCGTCACCTCCACGATCGCGGTCGCGCTGATCTGGCGGTGGATCTTCTCCGGTGAGGACTTCGGGCTCGCCAACACGGTGGTCGGCTGGTTCGGCGCGGAGCCAGTGCAGTGGCTCGCCACACCACACTGGACGATCCCGATCCTGGTGCTGATGGCGGTCTGGGGCGGCTGCGGCTACGGCATGGTGATTTTCGTGGCCGGGCTCAACGCGATACCGGAGGAGCACTACGAGTCGGCGCGGCTCGACGGCGCCACCGCGTGGCAGCAGTTCTGGTACATCACGCTGCCGCAGCTCAAACCCGTCACCACGTATGTCGTGATCACGAGCCTCATCTCGGCCTTCCAGATCTTCGAGGCGGTCTACATCGTCTTCCGTGCCGTCAGCACCGTCGGCGGCGTACAGGACAGCGGGCTGATGCTCGTGCCGTACCTCTACGACATGGGCTTCACGAAGTTCCAGCTCGGCTACGCCTCCGCGATCGCGTGGTCGCTCTTCGTCATCATCTTCATCGTGAGCATGATCCAGCTCCGGGTCACCCGCGCGCTGAGGGAGCTGTGATGCGACGCAACCTGTGGCCGACCGTTGCTCGGCTCCCGCTGTACATCTTCGGCGTCACCATGCTGGTGCCCTTCTACTGGATGGTCACCGCGGCCTTCAAACCGGTGCCGGAGCTGACCAAGAACCCACCGAGCTTCGTGCCGACCGACCCGACAGTGGACGCTTTCTACGAGCCCAAGTACGACCCCGACCAACGGGGTGAGCAGATCGTTTCCGGCCTCTTCCAGCGCTTCACCGACGTGCCAGGCGGCTTCGGGCGGTTCATGTTCAACAGCCTCGTCGTCGCCACCAGCATCACGGTGCTCTCGCTGCTGCTCGCCTCGCTCGCCGCGTACGCGCTGACCAAGATGGACCTGCCCGGCAAGCGGTTCATCTTCGTGGTCATCGTGGCCTCGATGATGGTGCCCTGGCAGGTCAGCCTGATCCCCAACTACCTCATCGTGCGCAACCTGGGCTGGCTCAACAGCTACGAGGGATACATCATCCCGGCGCTCGCCAAGGCGTTCGTCGTCTTCTTCCTGGTGCAGTACATGCGCTCGATCCCGGACGACCTCGTGCACGCGGCCCGGGTCGACGGCGCGGGGGAGTGGCGGATCTGGTGGCGGGTGGTGATGCCGCTGATGCGGCCGGCGCTCGCCGCGATGGCCATCTTCGTGGTGCTCGCCGAGTGGAACAACTTCCTGTGGCCGCTCATCATCGTGCAGAGCGACGACATGGCCAACCTGCCCGTCGCGCTCTCCCGGCTCAACGCGTCCAACGCGTTCAACCCGCAACACATGGCGGTCATCATGGCCGCCTCCTTGCTCACGTCCCTGCCCACCGTCATCGTTTTCTTGTTCTTCCAGAAGCACTTCACCAGGGGCATCGCGCTGTCCGGCATCAAGGGGTAACTACACATGGGTACATTCCGACCGCTGCACGACGGTTGGACAGTGGCATCGGCAGACTCTTCGGTCGAGCCGGTGCCGGCGGCCGTTCCCGGCTGCGTCCACACCGACCTGCTGGCTGCCGGCCGCATTCCCGATCCGTACCTCGACGAGAACGAGACAGCGCTGCGCTGGATCGGCCACACCGACTGGGTGTACGAGACGGCGTTCCAGTGGGACGGGGGCGACGATCCGCGCGTCGACCTCGCCTGCGCCGGGCTGGACACCGTCGCCACCGTCACCCTCAACGGCGTCGAGCTTGGCACCACCGCCAACATGCACCGGTCGTACCGGTTCGACGCGCGCCCGTACCTGCGGCCCGGCGAAAACCGGCTGCGCGTCCACTTCGGATCGGCGTACCGGTACGCGGAGGAAATGCGGGCCCAGCTCGGCGACCGGCCCAACGCGTACCCGGACCCGTTCAACCTCATCCGCAAGATGGCCTGCAACTTCGGGTGGGACTGGGGCCCCAACGTCGTCACCGCCGGCATCTGGCAGCCGATCGGCCTGCACAGCTGGGGCACCGCGCGGCTGGCCGCCGTCCGTCCACTGGTGACGGTCGAAGACGGGGTCGGGCGCGTCGCCGTACACGTGGACGTGGAGCGGGAGAGTGACGAACCCCTCGCGGTCAGCGCGGCGGTGGCCGGCTTCCGGGCCGAAACCACCATCCCGCCCGGCGAGCGCACCGCCGTCGTGACGCTGGAGGTCCGCGACCCCGAGCTGTGGTGGCCCCGGGGGTACGGCGAGCAGGCCCGCCACCTGCTCGACGTGACCCTGCGCTCGGCGGAAGGGGCCGCGGTCGACACCTGGCAGCGGCGGATCGGCTTCCGCTCGGTGCGACTCGACACGACCCCGGACGCGCACGGCACCCCGTTCACGATCGTGGTCAACGGCGTGCCGGTCTTCGCCCGCGGCGTCAACTGGATACCCAACGACACGTTCGTCACCCGGATGACCCGCGAGCGGTACGCGGAGCGGCTCGAGCAGGCCTGCGACGCCAACGTCAACCTGCTCCGGATCTGGGGCGGCGGCCGGTACGAGTCCGAGGAGTTCTACGACCTGGCCGACGAGCTAGGGCTGCTCGTCGTGCAGGACTTCCTCTTCGCCTGCGCCGCGTACCCGGAGGAGGAGCCGCTCGCCAGCGAGGTGGCGGCCGAGGCGCGGGAGCAGGTGACCCGGCTCGCCAGCCACCCGAGCCTCGTGGCCTGGTTCGGCAACAACGAAAACATCTGGGGCTTTCACGACTGGGGTTGGCCGGAACGACTCGAAGGGCGCACCTGGGGCGAGGGCTACTACATGCGGGTGCTGCCGGACATCGTCGCCGAGCTCGACCCCACCCGCCCGTACTGGCCGGGCAGCCCGTACTCCGGCCGCCCCGACCGGCACCCCAACGAGCCGGCACACGGCAGCATGCACATCTGGGACGTCTGGAACGACCGGGACTACACCCACTACCGCGACTACCGCCCCCGGTTCGTCGCGGAGTTCGGCTACCAGGGCCCGCCCGCGTACGCCACGCTGCGCCGCTCGGTCAGCGACGAGCCGCTGGCGCACGACTCGCCCGGCATGCGCCACCACCAGAAGGCGCTCGACGGCGACGCCAAGCTCCAGCGTGGACTCGACGCGCACCTGCCGGCACCCCGCGACTTCGACGACTGGCACTACCTCACACAGGTCAACCAGGCCCGCGCGCTCGCACTCGGCATCGAGCACTTCCGGTCGCTCCGTCCACTGTGCATGGGCACCGTCACGTGGCAGCTCAACGACTGCTGGCCGGTCACCTCCTGGGCGGCGGTCGACGGCGACGGTCGGCGCAAGCCGCTCTGGTACGCGCTGCGCCGCTCGTACGCGGACCGCCTGCTCACGATCCAGCCACGCGACGGCGACCTGGTGCTCGTCGCGGTCAACGACGGCGTGGAGCCGTGGCGCGGCCCGGCCAGCGTCACCCGGCTGGCCATCAACGGCGAGCCGCGCGGCAAGACGGCCGTCGACCTCGACGTGCCGCCACACTCGGCCGTGACGCTGGCGCTCCCCGCCGACGTGACCGGCAGCGAAGACCCACGGCGCGAGCTGCTGCTGGCCGAGACCGAGGGGCAGCGGGCATGGTGGTTCTTCGCCGAGGACAAAGACATCGCCTACCCCGCGCCGGAGTACGAGGCCACCGCCGAGCCGCTGCCGGACGGGTGGCGGGTCACCGTGCACGCCGGCACGATCCTGCGCGACCTGGCCCTCTTCCCCGACCGCCTGGACCCGTCCGCGTCGGCCGACGAACTGCTGGTGACGCTCCTCCCGGGCGAGACAGCGACGTTCCTGGTCAAGTCGCAGCTGCCTCTGGACAGGGCGGCGCTGACCCGCCGCCCCGTCCTGCGCTGCGTCAACGACGTAACCGCCCCCGGGCGTTGATCAGGGAGTTGGTGGGCGTGGCGCGCGGCGTGTCGCTGCACGAAGTCCCTGATCGACTGGAGGGGACATGAGTGGGCCGGTCCTCGCGGTCGACGTGGGCGGGACGAAGATCGCGGCGGCGATCGTGGAGGCGGATGGGACCCTTCGGGCCCGGGCCACTACCGCGACGCCGGCCGGGGCGGGCGGCCAGAAGGTCGCGGCGGCGCTCGACCGGCTCGTAAGCGATGTCGCCGCGCAGGGGCCACCGGCCCGTCTGGCGGGGCTCGGCGTCGGCTCCGCCGGCCCGCTCGACATCGCCGCCGGCACGGTCAGCCCGGTCAACATCCCCGACTGGCGGCCGTTTCCGATCCTCGACGCGCTCCGCCCGATCCTGCCGGGCCGGCCGGCGGTGCTCGGCGGCGACGGGCACTGCATGGCCCTTGGCGAGTACTGGCGGGGCGGCTACACCACCGCCGCCATGCTCGGCATGGTCGTGTCCACCGGGGTCGGCGGCGGGTTGGTGCTCGACGGCCGGATCCACACCGGCGTCACCGGCAACGCCGGCCACATCGGACACATCGTCGTCGACCTCGACGGTCCACAGTGTCCCTGCGGCGGCCGCGGCTGCGTCGAGGCGCTCGCCAGTGGACCGTCGATGACCAGGTGGGCGCGAGCCCAGGGCTGGGCACCCGCCGGCCCACCGGACGCCCGAACGCTCGCCCGGGACGCCCGCGACGGCCATCCCGTCGCCCGGGCGGCGTTTCAGCGCTCCGCCACCGCGCTGGCCGCCGGCATCGTCTGCGCCGGCGGCCTGCTCGACCTCGACGACGTGGTGGTCGGCGGCGGTGTGGCCGGCGCCGGCGACCTGCTCTTCACCCCACTCCGCGAGGCCGTCGCCGACCTGGCCGGTCTCGCCTTCATCCGCCGGGTGCGGATCCACCCGAGCCCGCTCGGCACAGACGCGGGTCTGCTTGGCGCTGCCGCTCTAGTCTTCGGGAGCAAACCATGAAAGCGCTCGCCCTCCTCGCCGCCCTGACCGTGATCCTGCCCGCCACTCCCGCCGTCGCGAGCGGGCCAACCGATGGCTTCGTCGTCCGCCACGGCACGGAGCTCAAGCTCGACGGCAAGAAGTTCCGCTTCGGCGGCAGCAACAACTACTACCTGATGTACAAGTCGCGGCTGATGGTCGACGACGTCTTCGCCGACGCGAAGTCGGCCGGCTTCACGGTGCTGCGCACCTGGGGCTTCCTCGACATCGGCAACCAGGACGGCTCGAACTCGGTCGCAGGCAAGGCCGACGGCGTCTACTTCCAGTACTGGGACGGCACCAAGCCCGCCTACAACGACGGCGCCGACGGGCTGGAGCGCCTCGACTACGTGCTCAAGGCCGCCGGCGACGCCGGCGTCAAGCTGATCGTGCCGCTCACCAACAACTGGAACGACTTCGGCGGCATCGCCCAGTACGTGCGCTGGCGCGGCGAACTGTCTCCTGACAGGGCGGGTAACCATGACGACTTCTACACCGACCCGGTCATCCGGGGCTGGTACAAGGACTGGATCTCGCACGTCCTCGAGCGCACCAACACGCTCACCGGCGTGAAGTACAAGGACGACCCGACGGTCATGATGTGGGAGCTCGGCAACGAGCCGCGGTGCAAGGGATCCGGTGGCTACCCGACCTCGCCCAACTGCACCACCCAGACGCTGACCACGTGGGCCGACGAGATGACCCGCCACATCAAGTCGACCGCCCCCAAGCAGCTGGCGGGCGTCGGCGACGAGGGCTTCTTCTGCGACGACCGCACCAGCTCCGACTGGACGATCAACTGCGGCGAGGGCGTCGACTCGATCGCGCTCGCCAAGCTGCCCGCCGTCGACATCATGTCCTACCACCTCTACCCGAAGCCGTGGGGCAAGGACGCGGCATGGGGCACCACGTGGATCGAGCGGCACAACCGCGAAGCCCGGCGGATCGGCAAGGCGGCGATGCTCGGCGAGTTCGGCTGGAACGACAAGGGCGACCGCAACCCGATCTTCAAGGAGTGGACGGACGCGGCCCGGACCAGCGGCGGCAACGGCTGGCTCTACTGGATCCTCTCCGGCGTGCAGGACGACGGCACGCTCTACCCCGACTACGACGGCTACACCGTCTACTGCCCGAGCCCGGTCTGCATCACGCTCGCCAACGCCGCCGACGACATCCGCCGCGGCCTGCGCTCGCGACCGCCGGTGGCCGACGGCGACACCGCCGTGACGGCCTTCGAGACGCCGGTCACGCTCACCCCGGCGGCGAACGACATCGCCTACCGCACCTCGGTCCGCGCCTCGTCGATCGACCTCGACCCGTCGGCGGCCGGGCAGCAGCGTTCGGCGACCGTCGAAGGTGGAGTGTTCACGCTGGACGGTGCCGGCGTGACGTTCACACCCGCCGCCGACTTCCGCGGCCGCGCAGCGGGCAGCTACACGGTGCGTGACCTCGCCGGCCGTACATCCAATGTGGCCGACCTGACCATCACTGTGCTGCCCGAGGCGACACCGCCGATCCAGCTCGCCACGTTCGAGACCGGCACCGAAGGCTGGGCGGCCGCGCCGTGGATGGCTGACATCGGCACGACCTCGCAGACCGCCGACTTCCACACCGAGGGCGCGTACGGCCTGCACATCTCGGCCACGGGCCAGGGCTGGTACGGCATCCGGCTACCCGCGCCGCTCGACCTGACCAGCAAGGTGGCGCTCAAGTTCGACCTGCGCACGGGGCCGGACGCCGGCACGAGCGGCGCGATCGCGGTCCAGTACGGCGACGTGCCGAGCTGGTGCCAGTCCAACTTCAGCTGGGTGCCGCAGAACACCCAAGTAACCGTAACGGCCGACCTGCTAACCCAGATGTCCTGCGACGCGACCGCGCTAGCCGACGTCCGCGAGATCTACATCTGGTCCCACCCCGGCGAATTCGACATCGACAACGTCCGCGCCGAGTAGCTCCACGGCAGATCGTGGTACTTGGCTGTAGCCGGAGCAGCAGTCAAGTACCACGATCTGACGGGTCAGGGGACGAGGCGGTACGCGCCGTCGCTGGCTGAGGTGGCCATCGAGGCGTAGGCGCGCAAGGCCGCCGACACCGGGCGGTCGCGGTTTATCGGGGTGTAGGGCTTGTCGCGCTTTTCCTGGGCGACCTTGCGGGCGTCGAGGACGTCGGCCGGCACGTTGAGCTCCAGCGACCGGGCCGGGATGTCGATGACGATCTCGTCGCCGTCTTCGACGAGGGCGATCAGGCCGCCGCCGGCCGCCTCGGGGGAGACGTGGCCGATGGAGAGGCCCGAGGTGCCGCCGGAGAAGCGGCCGTCGGTGATCAGCGCGCAGGCGCGGCCCAGGCCACGGCCCTTGAGGAACGAGGTCGGGTAGAGCATCTCCTGCATGCCGGGGCCGCCCTTCGGGCCCTCGTAGCGGATGACCACGACGTCGCCGGCCTGGACCTCCTTGTTGAGGATGCCGCTGACCGCCGCCTCCTGGGACTCGTAGACGCGGGCCGGGCCGGTGAAGCGCCAGACCTCCTCGGGCACGCCCGCGGTCTTGACCACGCAGCCGTCCGGCGCGATGTTGCCGTGCAGGATCGCCAGGCCGCCGTCGGCCGTGTAGGCGTGGGCCTTGTCGCGGATGCAGCCTTCGGCGGCGTCGACGTCGAGGCGGTCCCAGCGGTTTTCGGTCGAGAACGGCTGGGTGGTGCGCACGCCGCCGGGCGCGGCGTGGAAGAGCTCGATCGCCTCGGGGGTGGCCTCGCCGCCGCGGATGTCCCAGTCCGCGAGCCAGGACGTGAGGTCGGGCGCGTGCACCGAGCGCACGTCGCGGCGGAGCAGGCCGGCCCGGTCGAGCTCGCCGAGGATGGCCGGGATGCCGCCGGCCCGGTGCACGTCTTCCATGTGGTACTTCGGCGAGTTGGGCGCGACCTTGGACAGGCAGGGCACGCGGCGGGAGATCGCGTCGATGTCGGCGACGCCGAAGTCGAGCTCCGCCTCGCGGGCCGCGGCCAGCAGGTGCAGCACCGTGTTTGTCGAGCCGCCCATCGCCACGTCGAGCGCGACGGCGTTTTCGAAGGCGCTCCGGGAGGCGATCGCGCGGGGGAGGACCGAGGCGTCGTCGTTTTCGTACCACTGCTTGGCGATGTCGACGACCAGCCGGCCGGCCCGCTCGAAGAGCGCCCGGCGGGCGGCGTGGGTGGCCAATGTGGACCCGTTGCCCGGTAGGGCGAGGCCGATGGCCTCGGTGAGGCAGTTCATCGAGTTGGCGGTGAACATGCCGGAGCAGGAGCCGCAGGTCGGGCAGGCGGACCGCTCGATGTCGCCGAGCTGCGCGTCGGTGACCGCGTCGTTGGAGGAGGCGATCATCGCGTCGATCAGGTCGATCTTGTCGTGGACGATGCCCTCGATCGCGATGGTCTTGCCGGCCTCCATGGGGCCGCCGGAGACGAAGACCGTGGGGATGTTGAGCCGCAGCGCGGCGATCAGCATGCCCGGCGTGATCTTGTCGCAGTTGGAGATGCAGACGAGCGCGTCCGCGCAGTGCGCGTTGACCATGTACTCGACGGCGTCGGCGATCAGCTCGCGGCTGGGCAGCGAGTAGAGCATGCCGCCGTGGCCCATCGCGATGCCGTCGTCGACCGCGATCGTGTTGAACTCGCGCCCGACGCCGCCCGCCTCGGCCACCGCGTCGGCGACCAAGCCGCCGAGGTCTTTGAGGTGCACGTGCCCCGGTACGAACTGGGTGAAGCTATTGGCGATCGCGACGATCGGCTTGCCGAAATCGTCGTCCGTCATGCCGGTGGCGCGCCACAGGGCGCGGGCGCCGGCCATGGTGCGACCATGCGTGGAGGTCCTCGACCGCAGCTCAGGCATGAAACCAGTCTGTCACGTTTCAATATGCGGGAAGTGTCCAGGAGTGCCTCGTCCGTTTAGGCGCTTCGTGCCAATCCGTGGCGGGTCGCACATGCCGTCCCCCATGCCCCCTGGATATCCGGCAGCATGGTTTCGTGCCCCTCCCCTCGGTGGTGGCGGCCGTCGCGACGGCAGGCGTGGTGTTCGCGCTGGTCTGTGTCGTGCTGCTGGCCGCATCGGCGCGAGCGCGCGCTGGCGCGAGCCGCCGTGCCCACCGGCTGCTCGCCGCGGGGGCGGCAGCCGGTGCGCTGACCGCCGCGGGCGGCCTCGTCGCCAGCCGGGTGGTGGGCGAGCACGTCCGGCACGGCCAGCCCGAGATCCTGCTCGGCTGCGTGCTCGCGTTCGGCGTCGCGTCGTCAAGCGGCCTCTTGCTGGTCGGCATGCTCATGCTCCCCGGCGCCGCTCGCTCGGGCGCCGACGTCGCGCGTTACCTGCTCGACGGGCTGGTCATCGCGGTGGCCATCTGGTTCGTCGGGTGGGTGCTGGTCTCCGAGCCGACGCGGGCGCTGGGCGAGCTGACGCCGGCGTGGTGCGTGCCCCTGCTCGCGCCGGCGGGGATCGCCGCGCTGTCGCTCGGCGTCACCGTGATCACGGCCATGCGGGCGCCCAGGCCGCGCGGGCCGGTCGTGTGGGTCGGCGCCGGCGCGACGCTGGCCGCCGTGGCCGGCATCGGCCTGGCCCGGGGCGTGTGCCAGGGCCTGGTCCCGCTGGTCGACGCCAGCGCGATCGCGCTCCCGGCCGGCCTGGCCGTCGTGGCCTTCGCCGCCCGCCGCACCGACCGTCCGGCCCTCGCGAGGACCGTGACCGACGGCGACGGCGGCATTGAGGTCGACGACGAGCTGAGCCGCCGCGGCAGTGCCTACGCGTTCCTGCCGATGGCCGCGATGGCCGCCTCCGCGCTCTACCACCTGGTCCGCGGCGGCGCGTTCGACCTGGTCGGCATCGTCACCGGCAGCCTGGAGGGGTTCGCGCTGGTCGGGCGGCAGTTCGTGGCGCTGCGCGACGTCCGGGCGTACGCGGAGAGGCTGCGCGACCGGGAGGCACACTTCCGCGAGCTGGCACACACCGACCCGCTCACCGGCCTGGCCAATCGGCGCGGCCTGCTCAGCGCGCTGGAAGACGAGCAGGTGGCCGGCGCCCAGGCCGTGCTGCTCGCGCTCGACCTCGACGGGTTCAAAAACATCAACGACATGCGCGGCCACGACGTGGGCGACGCGGTGCTGGTCGAGGTCGGGCAGCGCCTCCGGATGAACCTGCGCCCCGGCGACGTGGCCGCCCGCCTCGGCGGCGACGAGTTCGCGGTGCTGATGTGGACCGGCCCGGCCGAGGCCCAGCGGGCCGCGTCCCGGCTGCTCGGCGTGCTCGGCGGGCCGTACGAGCAGGAGATGGGCACGGTCTTCCTCTCGGTCAGCATCGGCCTGGCCGGCTGCGCGACCGTCCCCGACGTGACCACGCTGCTGCGCAACGCCGACCTCGCGCTGCGCTGGGCCAAGACGCACGGCAAAAACCGGGTCGAGCTCTACGACATCGAGTACGACGTGAAGCTGCGCCGCCGCACCGAGCTGGAGCACGAGCTGCGCGGCGCGATCGACCGCGACGAGCTGCACCTCCAGTACCAGCCGGTCGTGGTGCTGCCCGACGTGCGGCCGGTGGGCGCCGAGGCGTTGCTCAGGTGGCAGCACCCGAGGCTGGGCCGGGTGGGTCCGGACGAGTTCATCCCGGTCGCCGAGGAGTGCGGGATGATCAACCGGCTCGGCGCGTGGGTGCTTCACCAGGCCTGCCACCAGTTGTCCCGGTGGCTGGCCGAGGGCCACGACGTCTGGGTCTCGGTCAACGTCTCGCCCCGCGAGCTGCACGCCACCTGCTACGTCGACCAGGTGAAGGACGCGCTGCGGGCACACCGGGTGCCGCCTCAGCGGCTGGTGCTGGAGGTGACCGAGCAAGCCGTCTCCACCGACGTCGAGGAGCTGATCCGCCGCCTGCGCGACCTGCGCGAGACCGGTGTGCGGATCGCGCTCGACGACTTCGGGTCGGGGTATTCCTCGTTGGGCCAGCTCCGCCGCCTCCCGGTCGACATCCTGAAGATCGACCATTCGCTGTTGGAGCGGCAGATGATCCGGGTGGTGGTCGAGCTCGGTCACCAGTTCGGGTTGGAGGTCATCGCCGAGGGCATCGGCGAGCAGCGGCAGATGGCGATGGTGGTCGACGCCGGATGCAAGCTCGGCCAGGGTTACCTGTCCGGGTGGCCGGTGCCGGCGGAGCACTTCGAGGCGCGCTTGGATTCCGCCACGTCACCCGCTCGAGTCGTGCCCGTACCTGAGCAGAAAGCCGCGCGGCGCGCCCACAATGTGAGAGCAGTTGACTCATCGCGTGAGATGCGTCAGGCTTAGCGCCATGCCGACCTGGTCGTCTCGAGTACTTACCTGAGCGCACTCTCCCCTCGGAGAGTGCGCTGGCCCCGTGCGTTCGCACGCGGGCCTTTTTTGTGCCTTGCCAACAGCCATGTGACCCCGAGACCGCCGACCACGAGCCAGAAGGCTGAACGCCATGACGAGACCAACACCTGAGACCCTCGCCCACCGCGCACCGTCGCCGGCGATGCTCGCCAACTCGGCCGCTCCGGCCGCCCCGGCCGCGCCGCCCGCCCCCACCAAGGTCTCCGGGGCGGTAAGCCTCGTCAAGTCGCTCGAGGCGCTCGGCGTCGACGTCATGTTCGGCATCCCGGGCGGGGCGATCCTGCCGGCGTACGACCCGATCTACGACTCGACGGTCCGGCACATCCTGGTCCGCCACGAGCAGGGCGCGGGGCACGCGGCCACCGGATACGCGCAGGCCACCGGCAAGGTCGGCGTCTGCATCGCCACCTCCGGCCCGGGCGCGACCAACCTGGTCACCCCGATCGCCGACGCGTACATGGACTCGGTGCCGATCGTCGCGATCACCGGCCAGGTGCCGCGGCCCGCGATCGGCACGGACGCCTTCCAGGAGGCGGACATCCAGGGCATCACCCTGCCGATCACCAAGCACAACTACCTGGTCACCACCGCCGAGGAGATCCCGCGGGTCCTGGCCGAGGCGTTCCACCTCGCCGGCACCGGGCGCCCCGGGCCGGTCCTCGTCGACATTCCCAAGGACGTGCTCCAGGCGCAGACCACGTTCAACTGGCCGCCAACGCTGGAACTGCCCGGCTACCGGCCGACGCTGCACCCGCACGGCAAGCAGATCCGGGAGGCCGCGCGGCTGATGACCTCGGCCCGGCGCCCGGTGCTCTACGTCGGCGGCGGCGTGCTCAAGGCCGAGGCCACCGACAGCCTGCGCAAGCTGGCCGAGCTGACCGGCATCCCGGTCGTGACCACGCTGATGGCGCGCGGCGCGTTCCCCGACTCGCACCCGCAGCACGTGGGCATGCCCGGCATGCACGGCTCGGTCTCCGCCGTGTACGCGCTGCAAAAGGCCGACCTGCTTGTCGCACTCGGCGCCCGCTTCGACGACCGGGTGACCGGCAAGCTCGACTCGTTCGCGCCGGACGCCGCGATCGTGCACGCCGACATCGACCCGGCCGAGATCGGCAAAAACCGCACCGCTGACGTCCCGATCGTGGGCGACGCGCGGCACGTCATCGACGAGCTGATCCAGGCCGTCTCGGCCGAGCGGGCGGCCGGCCGCACCGGCGACCGCACCGACTGGTGGACACAGCTCGACGACCTGCGCGAGCGATACCCGCTGGGCTGGGACGAGCCGACCGACGGCACGCTCGCCCCGCAGTACGTGATCAAGCGGCTGGGCGAGATCGCCGGGCCGGACGCGATCTACGTCGCCGGCGTCGGCCAGCACCAGATGTGGGCCTCCCAGTTCATCTCGTACGAGAAGCCGAACACCTGGCTCAACTCCGGCGGCGCCGGCACGATGGGCTACGCGGTCCCGGCCGCGATGGGTGCCAAGGTCGGCCAGCCGGACACCACCGTGTGGGCGATCGACGGCGACGGCTGCTTCCAGATGACCAACCAGGAGTTGGCCACCTGCGCGCTGGAGGGCATCCCGATCAAGGTCGCCATCATCAACAACGGCAACCTCGGCATGGTGCGGCAGTGGCAGACGCTGTTCTACAACGAGCGCTACTCCAACACCGACCTCGGCACCCACAAGCACCGCATCCCCGACTTCGTCAAGCTGGCCGAGGCGCTTGGCTGCATCGGCCTGCGCTGCGAGACCGCCGCCGACGTCGACAAGACGATCAAGGCGGCCATGGAGATCAACGACGCGCCCGTCGTGGTCGACTTCGTGGTCGGCAAGGACGCGATGGTGTGGCCGATGGTCGCCGCCGGCACCAGCAACGACGAGATCATGTTCGCCCGCGACATGCGCCCGAGCTTCGACGAGGACGACCTCTGATGACCAAGCACACGCTCTCTGTCCTGGTGGAAAACAAGCCGGGCATACTGGCCCGCGTCGCCGGGTTGTTCGCCCGCCGCGGGTTCAATATCGACTCGCTGGCGGTCGGGGAGACCGAGCACCCCGAGGTGTCCCGGATGACCATCGTGGTCAACGCCGAGGAGTCCCCGCTGGAGCAGGTCACCAAGCAGCTCAACAAGCTGGTGCACGTCTTGAAGATCGTCGAGCTGGACCCGGTCGTGGCCGTCCAGCGTGAGCTGCTCCTCGTGAAGGTCCGGGCCGACCGTCCGGTCCGCTCGCAGGTGCTCGAGACGGTCAACCTCTTCCGCGCGCGCGTCGTCGACGTGGCGCCGGACACGCTCACGATCGAGGCCACCGGCACGGCTGACAAGCTCGACGCGCTGCTGCGCGACCTCGAGCCGTACGGAATCAAGGAAATGGTGCAGTCCGGCATGGTGGCGATCGGCCGCGGCTCGCGCTCCATCACCACAGGGCCGGCGCTGCGCGCCGCCTGACCTACCGAAAGGTGCAGAACAACCATGGCCGCAGAGGTCTTCTACGACGATGACGCGGACCTTGGAATCATCCAAGGCAAGAAGGTCGCCGTCATCGGGTACGGCAGCCAGGGCCACGCCCACTCGCTCTCCCTCCGGGACTCGGGCGTCGAGGTGCGGATCGGCCTGCCCGAGGGGTCGAAGAGCCGGCCGAAGGCGCAGGAGCAGGGCCTGACCGTCGGCACGCCGGCCGAGGTGAGCGCGTGGGCCGACGTCATCATGCTGCTCGCGCCCGACACCGCGCAGCGGAAGATCTACGCGGAGTCGATCGCGCCCAACCTCACCGCGGGCAAGGCGCTCTTCTTCGGGCACGGGCTCAACATCCGGTACGGCCTGATCGAGCCCCCGGCCGACGTCGACGTGGCCATGGTCGCGCCGAAGGGCCCGGGTCACCTGGTCCGCCGCCAGTACGTGGACGGCAAGGGCGTGCCGTGCCTCGTGGCCATCGAGCAGGACGCCAGCGGCAACGCGCTCGCGCTGGCCCTGTCGTACGCGAAGGGCATCGGCGGGTCTCGGGCGGGCGTCATCAAGACGACGTTCAAGGAAGAGACGGAGACCGACCTCTTCGGTGAGCAGGCGGTGCTTTGCGGCGGCGCGACGGCGCTGGTGCAGACCGGCTTCGAGGTGCTCACCGAGGCGGGGTACGCGCCCGAGGTGGCGTACTTCGAGTGCCTCCACGAGCTCAAGCTCATCGTCGACCTCATGTACGAGGGCGGCATCGCCCGCATGCGGTACAGCGTCTCGGACACCGCCGAGTACGGCGACTACACCCGCGGCCCGCGCGTGATCGACGACCGGGTCAAGGAAGAGATGCGCCGGATCCTCGGCGAGATCCAGGACGGCAGCTTCGCCCGCGAGCTCATCGCCGAGGACGACGCCGGCCGCCCCAACTTCAACAAGTACCGTGAGCAGGGCGCCGCGCACCCGATCGAGGAGACCGGCAAGAAGCTCCGGTCGATGATGAGCTGGGTCGACCGCCCCATCACCGAAACCGCCTGACGTCCGTTTGATCAAGGCGTACGCTCCAACCCCTCGGAAGGTTGCGTGCGCCTTGATCACGGATCGGACGAGACTGCGTTACCAGCAGATTGCGTGCTTGGAACTATTGCGAGCGTTGCCCCCCACCTTCCCCCCAATCTGTCTTCGCTTACGGCACTTAATCGAACCCTCGGGTACCGTCGATTCATGCGTCTGGAGCAACCGCACCGAACCGAGCGCTTCGGCGCCGTCCGGATCCACGAGCTTCAGCGCGTCATCGAGCTCGACTCGGGCGCGCAACGCGGCGCTGACCAGGGCGGATCCCATAGTCAGCTAGTGCCCCCCGACGCCATGCGAGCGGTCGAGGAGGAATTGGTCGTCGTTATTCCGTGCATGAATGAGACACGCAGAGTAATTGAAGGCGTGCTCTCTGGAATTCCGCACGATTGCCTCATCATTCTCGTCAGTAACAGTGCTCGCCAGCCCGTCGATCGGTACGAGATTGAGGTGCAGAGCCTGGAGCAGTTCTGCCGCTCCGCGGAGCGGCCGGCCATGGCGATTCACCAGCGCGATCCCGGCCTCGCCGCGGCGATCAAGGCCGCCGGCATGCCGGAGCTGATCGACGACGATGGGCTGGTCCGCACCGGCAAGGGCGAGGCGATGCTGATCGGCATGGCGATGGCCGCCATGACCGGCCGGCGCCACCTGGGCTACGTCGACGCCGACAACTACGTTCCCGGCGCGGTCAACGAGTACTGCAAGGCCTACGCGGCCGGCCTCCACCTGGCCTCGGCCGACAGCCCGTACTCGATGGTCCGCATCTCCTGGCACTCCAAGCCCAAGCTGCGCGACGGCCGCCTCTTCTTCAGCCGCCGCGGGCGCAGCTCCGAAGTCACCAACATGTTCCTCAACCGCCTCGTCGCGGAGTACTCGGGCTTCGGCACCGAGGTGATCGCGACCGGCAACGCCGGCGAGCACGCGCTCAGCCTCGAGCTCGGCCTGCAAATGCGGCTGGCCGGCGGTTTCGCGGTGGAGCCGTTCGAGTACGTCGAGCTGTTCGAGCAGTTCGGCGGCGTGCTGCCGGCCGTCTCCTCGCAGGTGCTGCCGCACTCCGTGCCGGTGCTACAGATCGAGACGCGCAACCCGCACTTCCACGACAACAAGGGCGAGGACCACGTCAAGGGCATGCGCATGCAGGCCCTCAACGTGCTGTACCACTCGCCGGTCGCGCTGCCGGCCGTGCGCGAGGCGATCCTGGAGTTCATGGTCTCGGAGGGCGCGCTGGCGCCGGGGCAGGAGCCGCCGCGGGAGCGGATCTACCCTCCGGTGGGCTCGTTGGCGTTCGACACGTTCCTCGACGCGCTCAGCTCGGAGGCCACGTCGTTCCGCCAGGTGGGGCGCCAGTTGGCTCGTGTCGACCGTCACCCGTTCGGGTAGCCGCCGGTTACGTCGCATTTGTAAAGGGTTGTGAGGGCGCTCACGCCGAGGCGGGAGCGACTGAGCGTCCTCGTACGCCTACCATCGCGGGATAGGGCACGCACGCTTTCCCCGCGCCGATCGTCGCGCCCAGACGTCCGGTGCGACGGATGGCGATGACCGCGAGAGCCGTCCGCTCGCGGGGGAGGCGCAGGGCGCAGAGCGGCGCGCTGTACGGCCACACTCACTCAAGGTCGACGCGCTGCCGACAACCCGCCCACAAACCTACGAGGACAGATGACTCCCGTCGTACTGATCGCTGAAGAGCTCGCTCCCGCCGCCATCGACGTGCTCGCGCACGACTTCGACGTCCGCCACGTCGATGGCACCGACCGCCCAGCACTCCTCGCCGCACTGGCCGAGGCCGACGCCGTGATCGTCCGCTCCGCCACCCAGATCGACGCCGAGGCTGTCGCCGCGGCCCCCCGCCTCAAGGTCGTCGCCCGGGCCGGTGTGGGCCTCGACAACGTCGAGGTGCCCGCCGCCACCGCCCGCGGCGTCATGGTCGTCAACGCGCCCACCTCCAACATCGTCTCCGCCGCCGAGCAGGCCCTCGCGCTGTTGCTCGCGGTCGCGCGCAACACCGCCAGCGCCAGCGCCGCGCTCAAGGCCGGCGAGTGGAAGCGGTCCAAGTACACCGGCGTGGAGATCCAGGGCAAGACCGTCGGCGTGGTCGGTCTCGGGCGCATCGGCGTGCTCTTCGCCCAGCGGATCGCCGCCTTCGGCACCCGCCTTATCGCGTACGACCCCTACGTGCAGCCGGCCCGCGCGGCTCAGCTCGGCGTCCGCCTGGTCGGGCTGGAGGAGCTGTTGCGGGAGAGCGACTTCATCTCGATCCACCTGCCCAAGACGCCGGAGACCGTGGGCCTCATCGGCGAAAAGGAGCTGGCGCTCGTCAAGCCGGGCGTGCGTATCGTCAACGCCGCGCGCGGCGGCCTCATCGACGAGCAGGCCCTTGCCGACGCGATCGCCGAGGGCCGGGTGGGCGGCGCCGGCATCGACGTGTACGCGAAGGAGCCGTGCACCGCGTCGCCGCTGTTCGAGCTCGACAACGTGGTGGCCACCCCGCACCTCGGCGCGTCCACCGCCGAGGCGCAGGACAAGGCCGGCCTCGCGGTCGCCAAGAGCGTCAAGCTGGCGCTCCAGGGCGAGTTCGTGCCCGACGCGGTCAACGTGCAGGCCGGTGGCGTGGTCGCGGAAGACGTGCGGCCGCTGCTCCCGCTCGCCGAAAAGCTCGGCAAGGTCTTCACCGCCGTCGCCGGCGGCGTGGCAGCCAGCGTCACCGTCGAGGTGCGCGGCGAGGCCGTCGCCAACGAGGTGTCCGTGCTCAAGCTCGCCACCACCAAGGGCCTCTTCGCCTCGGTGGTCGAGGAGCAGGTCACGTACGTCAACGCGCCGCTCGTCGCGGCCGACCGCGGCGTCGAGGTCGACCTGGCCACGTTCGCCGACTCGGTCGACGAGCCGACGCTGGTCACCGTCCGCGGCGCGCTGCCCGACGGCCGCACCGTCAGCGTCTCCGGCACCGTGGTCGTCAGCGGCACCAAGGAGATCATCCGGCTCACCGAGGTCGACGGGTTCGACCTCGAGCTCACCGCCGACGGCATCCTGCTCTTCTTCCGGTACGTCGACCGGCCCGGCGTCGTCGGCGCGATCGGTTCGATCCTGGGCGAGTCGGGCGTCAACATCGCGGCCATGCAGGTGGCCCGGCGCGAGGCCGGCGGCGAGGCGCTGATGACGCTGACCGTCGACTCCTCGGTGGGCGCCGAGCTGCTCACCCAGGCCGCCGACGTGATCGGCGCGACCGCGGCGAGCGCGGCCGACCTCCGCGAAGAGTAAGCGTCAGGGCTCCCCGCCAAGAGCGGGGAGCCCCACAACGCCTTCCGCCTGACCACGCCAGATCTGGAGACCGTCCGGAGCGGCCGCCAGCTTCGATCATTTGAGCTACCGCGACGGACGTCGCGGTAGCCCAGATTGAATTGGATCTTCGGGCCTCAAACGACCCGCGTTGGCGGTGGGTAGACGGTGCCGTCCTGGAGGTCGAGCAGCATGAGGTCGTGCTGGCCGGCGAGACGCTCGATCGCCTCCAGCACGGCGTCCGCGCACGACTCGTCGAGGCACATCAGGACGTGGTCGGGCGCGACGTGCAGGGGAGCGTCGGCCCACGGGCTGTCCGCGACCGGCTCCTTGTCGGGATACTGGGCGGTCAGCTCGGCGTAGAAGCCGCCGATCCTGCGGTCGACTTGGCCCTCCGCGTGCTCACCTTCGCGGCACAGCTCATGCGCCGCCCGTACGTCCGCTGGCGTGGCGCCACCGTCGAGGGCCCACACGACGAGGTCAAAACTCACGGGCACAGATATTGCCATCCGGTGAACGCCCGGGGGTGCCCACCCCACGCGACACGCGGCGGGGGCCCCGCCTTGCGCCCGGTCGGGGCGAGTCGCTAGCGTATTCATTCGGTTACACACCGCGTGGGCCCGTCTTCGGGTGACGCGGCCGGCGAGGTGTGTTTCCGCACCTCCCGTGTGCGCGAGCCACGCGTACCCGAACTGCCGATCAGCCTCCGCGGTCACTTGCCGAGACCGCGGAGGCTGATCTTCCTTACCCCCTGGAGTGAAAGCCTTTAGGCGGGGCGGCACTCTGCGAAGAGCATGCGGTAACCGTCCACAGTGGGAAACCAGCCGAGGCCGGCGGGCCCGGCGGCGTAGAGGGCCGTCGCGTAGGCGTCGGCGACGGACAGGTCGGGGCCGGCCACTACCGCGCAGCCCACGTGGCGCACGATCTCGGCGGTGTGCGGGTCGACGACGTGCCCCCGGTGGCCGGTGATGCCGGAGGTGCCGACCGCGCCCTCGGTCATCTCCAGCACCATCGCCACCTTGCGCGGCTCGCGCGGGTGGTGGATCGCGACGCGCCATGGCCCGCCGTGCGGTGCGTTGCCCCGCACCGCGAGATCCGCCTCGCCGACCACGGCGTAGTCCTCGATGCCCGCGGCGCGCAGCCGCGCGGCGGCCCGCTCCACCGCCCAGCCCTTGAGCAGACCGCCCGGGTCGAAGCCGCCGGGCACCGCCCAGGCGTCGAACCACCCGTCGGTGGCCGCCCGCATCGCGTCGCAGCGGGCCACGATGTCGGCGAGCGGTGGGTAGGCGTCGGGGGTGACCTCGCCGCGGCGCAGCAGCGACACAAGGCTGCCGCGGCGTAGCGGGCTGTAGGTCACGTCGATCGCGCGGAGCTCGGCGACCGCGTCGGCGATGGCCAGGCTGACCGTGCGGCGGCTCATCCACGGGGGCGCGACGAGCATCAGCGAGAAGTCGGCGGCCGAGGTGTGCACCGCGTGGCGGGCGACGAGGCGGCCCGTGGCGGCGGCGGTCGCGGCACCGAACGGCCTGTTGGCCGGGCCCTGATAGCCGAGCCAGAGGTCCGCGCGCCCCCGCCCGTCTCTCGGCCGCCCCGCACGTGCGACGCTTTTGCTCGGTAGCGGGACCTGCTGGATCGCCATGTTGGACAAGGTAGGTCCTCAAGTTGATCGGATCATGGGGATTACCTGAGAAAGACCTGTGTACCGAATGGTGAGACTCGCGTACCGAGAATCGGGACGGGCGATTAACGTTCCTTCAGTAGGCGGTCTGACGAAGGGGTTCGACGTGGCACACATCGCGGTGGTCGCCGGCGACGGCATCGGGACCGAGGTGGTCGCGCAGGCCCGCAAGGTGATCGACGCCGTGCTCCCCGGGGTGACCGCGACGGAGTACGACCTGGGTGCCGCGCGCTACCACCGCACCGGCGAGGTCCTGCCCGACTCCGTGCTCGCCGAGCTGGCCGAGCACGACGCGATCCTGCTCGGCGCCGTCGGCGACCCGAGCGTCCCGCCGGGCGTGCTGGAGCGGGGGCTGCTGCTCAAGCTCCGCTTCGACTTCGACCAGTTCGTCAACCTGCGGCCCTCCCGCCTCTGGCCCGGCACCTCCAGCCCGCTCGCCCAGGTCAAGCCCGGCGAGATCGACTTCGTCGTGGTGCGCGAGGGCACCGAGGGGCTCTACGCGGGTGCCGGCGGCACGCTCCACCGCGGCACCCCCGCCGAGGTCGCGACCGAGGAGAGCCTCAATACGCGACACGGCGTCGAGCGGGTCATCCGCGACGCGTTCACCCGCGCCCAGCGTCGCGAGCGGCGCAAGGTGACGCTGGTGCACAAGACCAACGTCCTGAGCCACGCCGGTGGCCTGTGGTCGCGCGCCTTCGAGGCGGTGAAGGCCGACTTTCCCGACGTGGAGACGGAGTACCAGCACGTCGACGCGGCCGCCATGTTCATGGTCACCCAGCCGCAGCGTTACGACGTGGTGGTCACCGACAACCTCTTCGGCGACATCCTCACCGACATCGCCGCCGCGGTCACGGGCGGCATCGGGCTCGCCGCGAGCGGTTCCATCAACCCGACGCGTGAGTTTCCCTCGATGTTCGAGCCGGTGCACGGTTCGGCTCCGGACATCGCCGGCAAGGGCCTGGCCGACCCGGTCGCGGCCGTGCTGTCGGCGTCCCTCCTGCTCGATCACCTCGGCCACGCCGACGAGTCCCGTCGAGTATCCGAGGCGGTCGCGGCCGAGTTGGCGTCCCGCACCCCGGGCGCCCCGCTGCGCACCGCCGAGGTCGGCGACCGGCTCGCCGCCGCTGCCGCGGCGTAGCCCGCTCTTCCCCCCTTCTTCACCCCGCGCTTTTGAACGAGCGTTCGGGGTATCCTGCATTCCCATAGTTTTGGAGGTCCAGCGCCATGAGCGGTGGTGACAAGCTCGACTTCGAGATCCGTCCGAATCCTCAGCCGGTATCGGCCACCGAGCGCGCCGCGCTGCTGGCCAACCCGGGCTTCGGCCGCATCTTCACCGACCACATGGTCACGATCCGATACGCCGACGGCAAGGGGTGGTACGACGCCCGCGTCGAGGCATACGGGCCGATCATGATGGACCCGGCCAGCGCCGTTCTGCACTACGCGCAAGAGATCTTCGAAGGGCTGAAGGCATACCACGCGGCCGACGGCGGCGTGACGATGTTCCGCCCCGACGCCAACGCCCGCCGCTTCAACATCTCGGCCGAGCGCATGTCCATGCCACACCTGCCCGAGCAGGTCTTCCTCGACGCGCTGCACCACATCATCGAGATCGACCGCGGCTGGATCCCGGCGACCGAAGAGGGCAGCCTCTACCTGCGCCCGTTCATGTACGCGAGCGAGGTCTTCCTCGGCGTGCGCCCCGCGCTCGAGTACACCTACGCGCTGATCGCCTCCCCGGTGGGCGCCTACTTCTCGGGCGGCGTCAAGCCCGTCGCGCTGTGGGTCTCCCAGGAGTACACGCGCGCCGCGCCCGGCGGCACCGGCGCGGCCAAGTGCGGTGGCAACTACGCCGCCTCCCTTGCCGCACAGGCCGAGGCCATCGAGCACGGCTGCGACCAGGTGGTCTTCCTCGACGCCGTCGAGCGCAAGTACGTCGACGAGATGGGCGGCATGAACGTCTTCTTCGTCTACGACGACGGCACCATGGCCACCCCGCCGCTGACCGGCACGATCCTGCCCGGCATCACCCGCGACTCGGTGCTGGCGCTGGCCGCGCGGGAGGGCCGCCGCGTCGAGGAGCGCCTGGTGAGCTTCGACGACTGGCGCGCCGACGCCGCGAGCGGCCGCCTCCGCGAGGTCTTCGCCTGCGGCACGGCCGCGGTCATCACGCCGATCGGCGTCGTCCGCACCCCCGAGGGCGAGTTCACGATGGGCGACGGCGGCCCCGGCGAGGTGACGATGGGCCTGCGCGAGCAGCTCGTCGCCATCCAGCGCGGCCGCGCCGAAGACCCGTACGGCTGGGTCCACCGCGTCCTCTAGCGCCTCCGCGGCGGGTTGCCGCCTGGACCATCAATAAAGATTTGGGCTACCGCGATGTCCGCGGTGGTCCAGACCGCTGCTCCCGCGGCCTCACCCGTCCGCCGTTGGTCGCGCCGGTGCTCGACGTTTGTCCACAATGTCTATTCCCGGATCGGCGATCGGGGAAAGCAGCAGGGGTTCCGTTGCCGCGAGTAACCGTCGCGGCGGTGTGAGCGGCGCGAGATTCGAGATCTAGGAGCGTTAGGGCGCTATTTCAACCCTAAATCTCCTAGATCTCGAAGTCTGGCCGTTTGGCTGGTGACACTGCGTCAGGATGGCGGAGGTAGGGACCGCGCAGACCCGCTCGGGCTTGTCTCGCGGAGCTGGCAGTGGACGGCCGGGCAAATCTGCCTCGAAGCAACGCCACGACGAGCGGCCGCTCTTTGGGACGCAAGCAGATCTTGGCACGGATTGGCCCCCATAGGGGCCACTAAATACCAAGATCTGGCGGGTTGGCCGGGGTTCGGCTCGGTCTGCGAGCCGCCTGCCGGGGAGCGGACCAGCGCCGGGCCGGGCGGGGACCTGTAGCGGGTCAGGGGCGCGGCCAGCCGTGGTCGAAGATCGGGTAGCGGTCGGCGGCCGGCGCGGTCGACGCGTGGAAGACCGCGGCGTCCAGGCCCAGGGAGCCGTCGTCGTCCGGGGTGTCGTCCCAGCGTGGGGCCCACTCGATCGCGAATGCCTGCCGGAGCCGCATCGCGACCGCGTAGGCGACCTCCGGCACGGCCGCCAGGTCGATGGTCTCGCCGCGGAGGGCGAGCTGGGCGTGCAGCTCGCACGAGATGGCGTCGCGGAGGCGGGCAGCCTCGGCCGGCAGATCCTCCATCCAGCTACCGTCCGCCTCCCGCCCGCCGGCCGTCAACCCGGCGGTGGGATGTCACACAGCGGTCAGGAGAGCAGGTGCGTGCGGAGCGAGGCGAGCTGCTCCGGCCGGATGCCGGCGGCCAGCAGGTAGCCCTCGGGGGAGCCGTGCCGCTCGCGCAGCTCCTTGAGGAAGAGGAGCATCGCCTCGGCGGGCGAGGAGAAGTACGGGCGGGGGATGTCGTTCACCCGGACCTTGCGGGTGCGCAGAAACTCGGTGAAGCGCGCCGACGCCTCCGTGCTCAGCGCGTAGTCCGTGGCGATGTCGTCGTCGCTCACGCCGAGCACCGACAGGGTGAGCGCGCAGACCACGCCGGTGCGGTCCTTGCCGGCCACGCAGTGCACGACCACCGGGGCGGCGGCCTCGTCGGCGATCACGCCGATCGCCGTGGAGATGCCCGCCACGCCCTGCTCGGCCAGGTCGTGGTAGCGGTTGGCGAGGTAGCGGGCGACGCCCAGCTCCTCCTCGAACGGGATCTCGTCCCAGTCCTGGTGTTCGGGGTGGATGTGGAGGTAACCGAGCCCCGTGTACTCGGGCACGCGGCCGTCGCGGGTGACCTCGTGGGGGCGGCGCAGGTCGATGACCGTCCGCACGCCCAGCGCGGCGAACGCCTCCGTGTCGCCGCGGTCGAGGCGGTGCAGCGAGTCGGAACGGAAAAGCCGCCGCCAGCGCACGGTGCGGCCCTCGTGGCCCACGTAGCCGCCGACATCGCGGAAGTTGAATGTGGTGGTAAGGGGCAGCGTGCGATCCACGCCGCTACGGTAGCTCAGCAGGCAAACCGGGGCGCTCACGCGGCCGCGTGAGCGCCCCGGTCCTCAGAGGGAGGGAACCGATCTACTAGAGCCCGGTGTAGTACGAGCCGAGCTTGTCCCGGTAAACGGGGTCCGTGTACGTGTTCTCGTCGAACTCGGGCGCGGACTTGATCTCGTCCTTCGTCCGGTCCACGTACACCTTGCGGTCCTCGTGGTCTGCGTTGTTCACGACGCCCGCCGGCAGCATGACCTTCTTACCGAAGATCCACGGGCCGGTGTCGACTACCAGGTAGCTGGAGTTGACCTCATAGCTGCATCGGTCGATCTTGCCGATGCCGCCGTCCGTCGCCTCCACCTTGTAGCCGACGAGGTCCGCGCCGGTCACGCCGGCGTCGTCGCGATACGTCCACGGGTCGAACGCCCGTCCCGGCACGGCACCCGGCATCGAGCCACCGACCTCATTCGGGGTCGGGGGTTGGTACGGGGTCTGGGGATCGTGCCTGTTCACGGCTATCACTCCTTCCGACCCAGGAGGTACCCCACATCGAGGGTCACCTAACCTAGTGACCCTTCCCGAGATGTGGACCTTGCTTTCCAAACGTGCCGGCGCGGTGGCAGAGTGTCTACTCGTGACCCACCTCGCCCTCATTATTGGCACCTAGCGCGCCGGCACCCCTCACGCCGAGCGCGCAGACCTCCCGCGACCGCGGGGGGTCTTTTTGTTGGACAGGAGAGGAAGAGCCATGACCTTCCAGGTGTATGACACCACGCTCCGTGACGGGGCGCAGCGTGAGGGGATCAGCTACTCCGTCGTGGACAAGCTCGCCGTGGCGCGGCTCCTCGATGAGTTCGGCGTCGGTTTCATCGAGGGCGGCTGGCCGGGAGCGATGCCCAAGGACACCGAGTTCTTCGCCAGAGCCCGCAACGAGCTACCTCTTAAACACGCCGTACTCGTGGCGTTCGGCGCGACCCGCAAGGCCGGCATCGCGGTCGCCGACGACCCGCAGGTACGCGCGCTGCTCGACGCCGAGACGCCCGCCGTCTGTCTCGTCGCCAAGTCGGACATCCGCCACGTGGAGCGGGCGCTGCGCACCACCGGCGCGGAAAACCTCGCCATGGTGCACGACAGCGTGGCCCACTTCGTCGCCGAGGGGCGGCGGGTGTTCCTCGACTGCGAGCACTTCTTCGACGGCTACCGCTACGACCCCGCGTACACCGCTTCGGTCGTCTCCACCGCCCTCGAGGCGGGCGCCGAGGTCGTCGTGATGTGCGACACGAACGGCGGCATGCTCCCGTCGCGGGTGACCGCCGCGATCGGTGAGCTGGTCGAGCGCCTCGGCGTCGGGCCGGAGCGGCTCGGCATCCACTGCCAGAACGACACCTCCTGCGCCGTCGCCAACACCGTCGCCGCGGTCGAGGCGGGTGTGAAGCACTTCCAGTGCACCGCCAACGGGTACGGCGAGCGGCCCGGCAACGCCGACCTCTTCGCCGTCGTCGCCAATCTCCAGCTCAAGCTCGGGCTGCCCGTCCTACCGGACGGCTGCCTGGAACAGACGGTGCGCGTCTCGCACGCCATCGCCGAGATCGCCAACATCGCCCCCGACACCCACCAGGCCTACGTCGGGGCCGCGGCATTCGCTCACAAGGCGGGGCTGCACGCGAGCGCGATCAAAGTGGATCCGGTGCTGTACAACCACATCGACCCATCGATCGTGGGCAACGACATGCGGATCCTGGTGACCGAGATGGCCGGCCGGGCGAGCATCGAGCTCAAGAGTCGTGAGCTCGGTCTCGACCTGGCCGGCCATCCGGAAGCCCTCTCCTCGGTCACCCGCCGGGTCAAGGAGCTGGAGGCGCGCGGCTGGTCCTTCGAGGCCGCGGACGCCTCCTTCGAGCTGCTCGTCCGCTCGGAGCTGCCGGGCGAGACCACCGCGAAGCCGTTCGCCCTGGAGTCCTACCGGGTCCAGGTCGAGCACCGCGAGGACGGCGCCGTCGTCTCCGAGGCCACCGTCAAGGTCCGGGTACGGGGCGAGCGGGTCATCGCCACCGCCGAGGGAAACGGTCCGGTCAACGCCCTCGACGAGGCGCTGCGGGTGGCGCTCCGGCGGCACTATCCGGCGCTGGCCCACTTCGAGCTCGCCGACTACAAGGTGCGGATCCTCGAGGGGAGCCACGGCAGCGGCGCGGTCACGCGGGTGCTCGTGGAGACGGTCGACGGCAGCGGCCGCGACTGGACCACGGTGGGCGTACACGAGAACGTCGTCGAGGCGAGCTGGCACGCGCTCGTCGACGCGCTCACGTACGGGCTGTCACCCGCGCAGATCGCCTCGCGGTAGCGCCAGCTCCGCGTAGACCGGGCGGTGGTCACTGCCCGGGAGGCGAAGCACCGATACGTCGCGTACGCCGACGCGGCGGTCCACCAGCACGTGGTCGATGGTGACCGGTGGAATCCGGTCGCCAGTTATTCTGGCCGCTATCCTTCGGATCGCGGGCCCGCGATCCGACGAATGGCGGCGGTCGGGCAGGTACGGCCCCCACGTCCCGGTGAGCCCCGCGCCGGCCGCGTCCGCGGCGTCGCGGTAGCCGGAGGAGAGCAGGCGGCGCAGCGGCGCGTGGTCGAGCGTGGCGTTGAAGTCGCCGATCAGGATCCGCAGCGGCCCGCCGGGCGTGGCCCGTGGCTGGCCGTCGAGGTCGCGTTCCCAGTCGCGGAGCTTTCCCAACGCGTACGGCGCCATGGGGTGCACCGACTCCACTGTGGCCGGTGCGGCGCCGGGCGCGGTCAGCGTGCCGTACGCCTGCGTGAAACCGCCCGGGTTTTCCCGCACGCCGGTGCCGGTGAGCGGGAAGCGGGAGTACAGCCCCGAGCCGCTGGTGCCCACGACGGGGTTGAGCTCGCGGTGCGGCAGCAGCCCGGCCAGACCGTACGCGTCGAGGCGGGCGGCGGCCTCGGGCGTGAACTCCTGCACCGCCAGCACGTCCACCTCGTGCTGGCGCACCAGCCGCACGAGTGTCTCCGCGTCGCCCGCGCCGGCGAGCAGGTTGGCGGTCAGCACGCGGAGCGTAGGACCCTCGACGTCGGTGGCGCCGCCGACCGCGCGCGGCACCACCACGGCGATCAGCGCGACCGCGGCGGCGACCGCGACGCCCGCCGGCCACCAGCGCCGCAGGGCGAGCGCCAGCGTGACGGGGACGAGGCTCCAGGCGGCCACGTACGGCGTGAAGGCGAGCAGCTGCACGAGCGGCCCGCGCTCGACGCCGAGGAGCCGCACGGTGGCCCACAGCAGCCCGGGGGCGGCGACCGCCCAGCAGAGCACCGTCAGCCCTCTCGCCATGCTTCGACCGTATCCACGGTGATCCACCAGAATGGTGTAAATCGGTTGTAGGCCTCGTGTGGGTTGTGTGCAGACTGTGGCCTTGACCGAGAATCTGACGATCCGGCCGATCACCGGGCCGGACGAGATAGGCCTCTTCAACTCGCTGCCCTACGTGCTGAACGACGAGCTCGCCGACGACCTCGCGACAGGTCGACGGCGTGCCGCGTGGATGTGGGTCGCCACGCGAGGTGACCGTGTCGTGGCACGGATCGCCTGGTGGGGGAGGGAGTCGGAGCCGGTACCAAGGCTGCTTGACGTTTTTGACCTTGATGACGGGGACCGGGACCGGCGGGCGGTGGGTGCGCGGCTCGTGGCCGCCGCCCTGGCCGCGGTGGGTCCCGCCGAGTACTACCGCCTGGTGCCGCCGGACTGGCACGACGATCCCGCGGCGGTGGACGAGCGCGTGGCGATCCTCGCGGGCGCCGGCGCGCGGCCGCTGGTCGAGCGGCTGCGCTTCGAGTGGCGGCCGGGTACGCCGCTGCCCGAGCCGCGCGGGCGGTTGGCGTTTCGGCCGGTGCGCGACGCCGGCGAGATGCTCGATCTGATGACCGAGGTGCTGGAGGGCACGCTCGACGGCCACAGCCTCCTCGACCTCGAGTCGATGACCCCGGCGGAAGCGGCCCGCAAGCACTTCGACGGAGAGCTCGCGCACTACCGCAGCCCGCGTGAGTGGTGGCTGGTGGGCACGCTGCCGAGCGGCGAGCCGGTGGGCTTCGTGTGCCCGGCGCGCAACGACTACGGGCCCATCATCGGATACATCGCGGTGCGCCCGGCCCACCGCGGTCACGGCTACGTCGACGACCTCGTCGGCGAGGCCACGCGCTTCCTGGCGGGCCAGGACGTGCCGCGCGTCCGCGCCGCCACCGACGTGGGAAACATGCCGATGGCGCGCGCCTTCGAGCGGGCCGGGTACGCGAACTTCGAGCGCGTGGTGACGATGGTCTGGTAGTACCGTGGTGGGATGACTCTCGAGACGAAGGGCGCGCCCGCCCACCGCCGATGAGCGCGGGCCGGTCGATCCGGCTCCGCACCCCCCGCGAGCTCCGCGCCAGCCGGCGCCGCCGCGAGCACCCATGTTGGGACCATCTTGTCGCCGCACCCCTGTGGCCACTGCACGGGGTCAACCTCGGCACGCTCCTGCGTACCTGTGACGCGGTGGGCGCCTGCATTGCCGTGCCGCGGTTCCGGTGGGTGCCGGACGCGCTCGACAAGGGCAACACCCTGCGGCGGCCGGCCTGCGTGCACTGGGTCGGCAACCCGCTCGGCTGGCTGGCCGAGCAGCGGGCCGGCGGCGCGCACGTGCTCGGCGTGGAGCTGGCCGAAGACGCGCTGCGCCTGGCCGACCTGCCCGCCGCTCGCCGTCGCACCGTCGCGGTCCTCGGCCACGAGCAGAGCGGCATCCCACCGGAGGCGCTCGACCTGCTCGACGACGTGGTCGAGATCCCGATGGTCGGGATGGGCGCCAGCCTCAACGTGGCGGTGGCCGGATCGCTGGTCCTTTACAAGCTTGCCGGGCTAGCGTGAGGTCTTGTGGATATCGCGATCGGACTGCCGAACACGTTGCACATCAAGGGTCCCGACGTTGTCGAGTGGGCGCGCCGCGCGGAGGAGCGCGGCTTCAGCTCACTCGCCACGATCGACCGGATCGTCTACCCGTCTTACGACTCGCTGACCGTGCTCGCCGTGGCCGCCGGCGCCACGTCGCGCATCCGGCTCTTCCCGGACATCCTCCTCACGCCGGCGTACCCACCGGTGTGGCTGGCGAAGGCGACGGCCAGCCTCGACGCCCTCTCCGGCGGGCGCCTGACGCTCGGCCTCGGCGTCGGCAACCGCCCGGACGACTACGCGGCGATGGACCGGCCGCTGGAGCGGCGCGGCAAGCTGATGGACGAGACGCTCGACCTCCTCCACCGCTCGTGGGCCGGCGAGAGCGTCACGGGCGACGAGCACCCGGTCGGCCCCGAGCCCGCCGCCGGCGGCCGGATCCCGGTGCTCATCGGCGGCGGCTCGGACGCGGCGGTGCGGCGCACGGTGGCCTACGGCGAGGGCTGGACCGTGGGTGGCGCCAGCCCCGACCAGATCGGCCCGATGGTCGCGAAGGTGCGGCAGGCGTGGCACGACGCCGGCCGCGAGGGCGAGCCGCGGATCGCCGCGCTTGCCTACTACGGCCTCGGCGACGAGGACGTCTCGAAGGCATCGCTGCGGCAGTACTACAGTTTCCTCGGCGAGTGGGCCGACAACATCGCGAACGGCGCGCTGCGCACCCCGGACGCGATCCGCGCGGCGGCAAAGGCTTTCGCTGACGTGGGCGTCACCGAGCTAGTCTTCGACCCGACCATCCCCTCGGTCGAGGAAGTGGACCGGCTCGCCGACGCGGTGCTGTGAGCCAGGCCCGCCAACGCTTCGCGGCCGCCCGCGTCGCCATACTGGCCACAGTGGACGACGCGGGCACGCCGCACGTGGTGCCGGTGACCTTCGCCGTCGAGGGTGACACCGTCGTGTCCGCGGTGGACGGCAAGCCCAAGCGCGGCACGGCGTTGCGCCGCCACCGCAACATCCGCGCCAACCCGCGGGTCAGCCTGCTCGCACAGCACTGGGACGAGGACTGGTCGGCCCTGTGGTGGGTCCGCGCCGATGGCCTGGCCGTGGTCACCGAGGCGCCGTCCGCTGTGGACCGCGCGGTCACCCTCCTGCGTGAGAAGTATCCCCAGTACGCCACTGTGGACGTGCACGGCCCCGTCATCGAGGTGGCCGTACACGCCTGGCGCGAGTGGACCGCCTGGTCCTAACCAGGCCGGGTGTGCGGGAGAGCTTTCGAGCTGCTCGCACAAACGGGGCAGCCGGCCGCCTTTCTGACTGGTGCTCCCCAGAGACCTTTCGGCGTCAGGGTTCGCGGGCCCGGCCACAACGCACGGTCAAATTCGAGGCACGATTTTTCCCAGGTCCGTGTCAGTTGTAGGCCGTATGCGCGGGGTCCCCGGGGAAACTGTTGGACATGGCCGCGCTGGTGGGGCATCTCTGGCGACATCGGATATTCCAACTGACCGAATACCCCTGTCTATCGGGTCGACGGTGGCGCGTTTTCCTGGTCGGGGTTGAGGATGACGCGGGCGATCTCGTCGATGGGCGCTGCGGGGAGATGCCAGGTCGGTGTGAAGTCGTCGGGCAGTGTGGTGCCGACGTAGATCGAGATTCGGGCCGTACGAAGCATCGGCACGTCGTTTGGGGTGTCGCCCACGGCCGCGATCTGCTCGGGGGAAACGTTGAGGGCGTTGGCGTACTCGGCGAGCAGGGTGGGTTTGGTTGCCGGGAAGACGTGGCGGATTCCGTCGCTGCCGTCGAGTTCGGTGCCGAAGTGTGCGTCGACGCCGAGGCGGCTGGCGAAGTAGGCGACGTTCGGGGCGTGTGCGAGGGACACGATGATCGTGCCGATGCCGGCCGTGCGCAGCGCGGTGATGCCCTCGATCGCGCCGGGCGCCAGCGGGATGTCGGCGAGCACCGCGTCCATGTCCTCGGTACTGAGATGCTGGAGGTATTCCCACATACCAAGGCGCGCCGCGATGAGCTCCTGTTCGGTGCGCGCCTGTTCCCAGACGGACGTTTGAGCGGCAAAACCGAACGTGTCGGCGATGGCCTCCAAGCACGTTTGTCCGCGTGTGAGGGTGCCATCGAGGTCGAAGGCGACCAGCCGAATCCCGGCTGGGACGTCGACAAGATCGCGTTGATCTGGGCCGGTGGGTTGGTGTGGCATCGATACTCCGAATCAGGTGTTGTTCCGGCGGCTGATTTCGGCGGCGTACGTGGTCCAGTCGCCCGCGCTGGCGCGTTGCCAAGCGACGGCGACCGCGATGTGGATGCCGAGCATGCGGGCCAACAGCGCGGCGGGCAGCTCGGTCGAGAGGGCGAACAGGGCGGTGGAGCGGGCTCGTCCGGAGTGGATGCCGAGTTGCCGCAGTCGCTCGGTCGGTGCCTGCGCGTCGTCGGGATGGCGCCTCCCCATCCCGATGGGCGGAGCGCTCCCGTCAGCGGCGAAAGAGGGGTAACCGCAACCAACAGCGGACCGGTGAGGCCGCGGGAGCAACGGTATGGACCACCGCGGACGTCGCGGTAGCCCGGGAAGCTCTTTAGATTTTGACGGTTTCGCCGACCGGGATGCGTGAGTACTCGGTGTTGCCCTTCATGGCGTGCCAGCGGTCGAGGATCTGCTCGCCCTTGTCGCTGAGCATCGCGTCGTGGATGGAGTGTGCGCGTGCCGGGCCGACCGCGCGCACGAAGTCGATGCCCTCGGCCAGCTTGAGCCACGGCGCGCTGGTCGGCACGAGCAGTGTGGTCACGGGCACGTCCGGCACGAAGAGCGAGTCGCCCGGGTGGTAGACGCCGTCGACGACGAAGCCGATGTTGGCGCAGCCCGGCAGGCCGTCGTAGATCTCGGCGTGCGCGCCGCCCACGACGCGCACCTGGAAGCCGCCCGCGTCGAACTCGTCGCCGCTCGCCACCGTGACTACGGCGTCGCCCAGCTTTTCGAGCTGCCGCGCGACGTCGGCGTGGGCGTACACCTTGAGGTCGGCGTTGGCGAGCTGGGCCGCGGCGAGCTTGTCGACGTCGACGTGGTCGGCGTGCTCGTGGGTGATGAGCACGTGCGAGACGCCTTCGAGCGCGGCGCCCTCGCTCCAGATGCCCGGATCGATGACGAGCTGGCGGTCACCGTCCTGTAGGCGTACGCAGGCGTGCGTGTACTTGGTCAGACGCATGATCCGAGCCTAGTCCGGCCCGGGTGACGCTGTCGGTTTCCTGAGCACCGGCTGACTCGTCTTCGGCTGTCTTTCGGTTCCACCTGGTGACATGGGCGTATGCGGGCGCCCGTGGTGCTGCCCCCCAGCTGACGGAACGCGGGCGCCCGTACGGCAGTGCTGGTTCTACGGAGGGAACGAGATCAATGCGGATCAAGACAATCGTGGGCCTGAGCTTCGCCGGTGCGGTCGCCGCGGTCGGGGTGGCCGGGGGTGTGGCGTACGCCGCGGACGACACCGGAAGCGGCACGGGCACGACCGTCAAGATCGTGGAGGAGGGCGGGTCGGCTGTCGACTGCCCCGAGAAGAACGGCGGTAACGCGCCGGCCCAGGAGAACCTGTGACGGAAACCGTACTTGAGGTCACGCCGGCGCACGTGCAGCTCGAACAGGCGTTGTTCGAGGTCAAGCGGGTGATCGTCGGCCAGGATCGGCTCGTCGAGCGGCTGCTCACCGCGCTGCTGGCGGATGGGCACTGCCTGCTGGAGGGCGTGCCCGGCGTGGCCAAGACGCTCGCGGCCCAGACGCTGGCGACGGCGGTGGGCGGCAGCTTCAGCCGGATCCAGTTCACGCCGGACCTGGTGCCGTCGGACATCGTCGGTACCAGGATCTACCGGTCGTCCAAGGAGACCTTCGACGTCGAGCTCGGGCCGGTCATGGCCAACCTGGTACTCGCCGACGAGATCAACCGGGCACCGGCCAAGGTGCAGTCGGCGCTGCTGGAGGCCATGGCCGAGCGGCAGGTGTCCATCGGCGGGAAGTCGCACCCGGTGCCCGATCCGTTCCTGGTCCTGGCGACCCAGAACCCGATCGAGTCCGAGGGCGTCTACCAGCTGCCGGAGGCGCAGCGGGACCGGTTCCTCATGAAGGTCGTGGTGGACTACCCGACCGACGAGGAGGAGCTGGGCATCCTCTACCGGATGGGCACGACGCGGCCCGAACCGCGCACCGTGCTCGATCCGGTGCGACTCCGGGCGCTCCAGGAGCAGGCGCGGGGCGTGTTCGTGCACCACGCGCTCGCCGAGTACGTCGTTCGCCTCGTGGTCTCCACGCGGCAGCCGGAGCGCTTCGGTGCGGGGGACGTGAAGGCGCGGCTGGCGTACGGCGCGAGCCCGCGGGCCACGCTCGGACTGGTGGCCGCCGCGCGGGCGCTGGCGCTGCTGCGGGGGCGCGACTACGTGCTCCCGGCCGACATCACCGACCTCGCGGTCGACGTGCTGTCGCACCGGCTCGTGCTGTCGTTCGACGCGGTCGCCGACGGCGTGAGCGCGGAGTCCGTGGTGCGCCGGCTCGTCGAGGCGGTGCCACCGCCGCAGATCGCACCTCATCAAGCCGAAAAGGCCGCAGCGTGAACGAGGGATACGCGTCCATCCACGAGCTGGCGCCGGAACGGCGGCTGCGGCGGCTGGAGCTCACCATCACCCGGCGGCTCGACGGGCTGCTGCACGGCCAGTACCTCGGCCTGCTCCCCGGAGCGGGCAGTGAGCTGGCCGGCAGCCGGGAGTACCGGCCGGGCGAGGACGAGGTGCGCCGCATGGACTGGGCGGTCACGGCGCGGACGAACGTGCCGCACGTCCGCGAGGTGGACGCGGACCGCGAGCTGACCACCTGGCTGCTCGCGGACGCCACGCCGAGCATGGACTTCGGCACGGCGGAGATCGAGAAGCGGGAGCTGGCCGTGGCGGCGACCGCCGCGGTCGGCTTCCTGACCGCCGGCTCAGGCAACCGGCTCGGCGCGCACGTGCTCGGCGCCGAGGCGGTGCGGCGCTTCCCGGCCCGTACCGGGCGGACCCACCTGCTCGGCCTGCTGCGCACGCTGCTCGCCGTTCCCCGTGAGGCTGAAGGCGCGCAGCCACCCGCCCTGGCGGACGCGATCGCGGGCCTGCGGCGGTCGGCGCCGCGGCGGGGCCTGGTGGTCGTGATCTCCGATTTCCTGGATGGCCTACCGGATACCGATGACCCAGAGGCCCGACCGGCTTGGGAGGAGGAGCTGCGCCGCGTGGCGGTGCGGCACCAGGTGCTGGCCGTCGAAGTGGCCGACCCGCGCGAGCTGGAGCTGCCCGACGTCGGACTCATCACGCTTGTCGACCCGGAGAGCGGGCAGCGGCGTGAGGTGTCGACGAGCAGCCGCAAGCTGCGCGAGCGGTACGCCGCGGCGGCGGCCGTCCAACGGGAGACCGTGCGGCGGGCGCTGCGGCGGTCCGGTGCGGCCCACCTTCCACTTCGGACGGACCGGGACTGGGTGGCCGACATCGTGCGGCACGTGTACGCCCAGCGTCGCCTCGCGATGGCGGCAACACCGAAGAGGGGGACAGCGTGAGAGAGCGTGGCATGCGGCGCCGGTCCACGACGACGGCGAGCGAGCGAACAAGGAGAGCACGGTGAGTTTCGAAAGCCCGGTGCGGCTCTGGCTGCTCGTCGGCGTAGCAGCCATAGCCGTGCTGTACCTGGTGCTCCAACGCCGCCGCAGCCGGTACGCGGTGCGCTTCACCAACCTGCGGCTGCTCGACCGGGTCGCGCCCAAGCGCCCCGGCTGGCGGCGGCACGTGGCGGCGACCCTGTTCCTGTCGATGCTGGCGCTGCTCGTGGTCGGGTTCGCCCGGCCCAGCGACGAGGTGCGGGTGCCGCGCGAGCGGGCCACGGTCATCGTGGCGGTGGACGTGTCACTGTCCATGATGGCCACCGACGTGGCGCCGGACCGGTTGACGTCGGCCAAGTCGGCGGCCCGCGACTTCGTCCAGGGGCTGCCCGAGGAGTTCAACGTCGGGCTGGTCGGCTTCGCCGGCAACGCCTCGGTGTTCGTGGCGCCGGTGACCGACCGGGAGGCCATGTACAACGGCATCGAGCGGCTCGAAGAGGGGAGCGCGGGCGAGCAGGGCACGGCGATCGGTGAGGCGATCTACGCGGCGCTGGGCTCGATCCAGTCGCTCGACGCGGAGGCCGCCGAGGAGACGCCGCCGGCCCGCGTGGTCGTGCTCTCCGACGGTGCCAACACGGCCGGCCGCGACCCCGACGAGGCGTCCGCGGCGGCCACGGCGGCGGGCGTGCCGGTGGACACGATCGCGTTCGGCACGGAGTCGGGTGCCATCGAGGGCGCGGGCCGGCGGATGAGCGTGCCGGTCGACGGCGAGACGCTCGACGCGGTGGCGCGGCAGACCGGCGGCACCTACCACCAGGCCGGCAGCTCCGACGAGCTGCGCGCGGTGTACGAGGACATCGGCAGTTCGGTCGGGTACACCACCGAGCGGCAGGACGTCTCGGCCCGGTTCATCGGCATCGGGTTGGTGCTCGCGCTGGGCGCGGCGGCCGCGTCGATGTTCTGGTTCTCGCGCATTCCATGATGGAGGAAACTGTGCACACAGGACTCGGAGAGCCCAGGGGGCCGGGCTTCATCTCTCCCGAGCTCGACCCGTGGGGTGCGCCCCGGCCCGGCGGCGTGGCGGGGGAGGTGGGCAAGCGTGACCCCTCACGATGGCCGCGCCTGCTGCTCGTGGGCCTCGCGGTGGTGGCGGTCTCCGCGACGTCCGGCGCGATCGCCGGCGGCGTGGTGGCGGACGACGACGCCGCGCCAGCCCCGAGCACGCCGGAGCCGGCCACCGCCGCCCCGCCGCCGGCGGCGGGTGGCGTGCCGAGCGACCTCGTCGCCGCGGCCGCGACCGCGCTTCAGGGCGTGGTGCAGGTCCGGGTGGGAAACTCGGGCGGCTCAGGTTTCGCGGTGGACGACCAGGGCCACATCATCACCAACAACCACGTGGTGCGGGGCGGCGGCTCGGTGAGCGTGGTCGGCCAGGACGGGCGGCGGCTGCCGGCCGAGGTGGTCGGCCGCGACCCGGGCAGCGACATCGCCGTGCTGCGGGTGGATCCGTCGTCCGGGCTGCGCCCTCTCGCGCTGGCGCAGCCCGGCACGACCCGGGTGGGCGAGCCGGTGCTTGCCGTCGGCTCGCCCCTCGGACTGTCCGGCACGGTCACCGCGGGGATCGTGAGCGCGCTCGACCGGCAGGTGCGCCTCGGCGACTCGGGCGCCCGGCGCAACGCGATACAGACCGACGCGTCGATCAACCCGGGCAACTCCGGTGGCCCGCTGGTCAACGCGCGCGGCGAGGTGGTCGGCGTGAACACCGCGATCGCCACGCTGGAGGGCAGCGGCAACATCGGTATCGGCTTCGCCATCCCGATCGAGCAGGCCCAGCAGGCGGCTGAGCGAATCATCAGCGGCGGCGGATAGCGTTCAGCCATGCGCCTCCTCGTGGTGGAAGACGAAGAAGACCTGGCCGAGGCCGTCCGCCTCGGCTTGGTCCGTGCCGGCTACGCGGTAGACGTGGCCGGCGACGCGGCGCAGGCGTACGACCGCTTGGCCGTCAACGCGTACGACCTGATGCTGCTCGACATCAACCTGCCCGACGGCGACGGGTTCGACGTGTGCCACGCGATCCGGCGCGGCGAGGTGCCCGTGGAGGGCGGCGCGGACCTGCGGGTGCTGATGCTGACCGCGCGCGGCGCGCTGCACGACCGGGTGCGCGGACTCGACGAGGGCGCCGACGACTACCTCGTGAAGCCGTTCGCGCTCGCCGAGCTGCTGGCCCGGGTGCGGGCGCTCCTGCGCCGGGACACCGGCGGCGGCACCTCGGTACTGGAGGTGGCCGGCATCCGCCTCGACGTGGCCCGCCACGAGGCGACCGTGGGGGGCGACGCGCTGCACCTGACGCCGAAGGAGTTCGGGGTGCTGGAGTACCTCATGACCCGCCCCGGGCACGTGGTGTCGGCGGAGGAGCTGCTCGAGCACGTGTGGGACGAAAACGCCGACCCGTTCACGCAGACCGTGCGGGTGACCGTGGGTACGCTGCGGCGCAAGCTCGGCGGCGACGCCATCGACACGGTGGTGGGCCGCGGCTACCGGCTGAAGGAGGCGTGATGCGCTTCGTCCGCACGATCCGCTTCCGGCTCACCGTGCTCTACTCGACGCTGCTCTTCGCCCTCGCCGGGGCGGGGCTCGCGGTGACGTACGTGGCGGTGGAGCGCACCACCGACCCCAAGCCGATCACGAAGTCGTACGAGGCCAAGACCTACCGGGGCACCCAGTTCACCGGGACGATGACCGTCGCCGAGGTGGACGAGATCGAGTCGGCGGTCAACTACAGCACGCTCCAGACCATGCGCAACTACTCGCTGATCGCGCTCGGCGGCCTCTTCGTCGCCAGCCTCGGCATCGGGTGGGTGCTCTCCGGGCGGGCGCTGCGGCCGGTGGGCGCGATCGCCCGTACCGCGCGGGAGATCCAGGCGACCGACCTGTCCCGCCGGATCCGGCTCAGCGGCCCGCGCGACGAGCTGCGCGACCTGGGCGACACGATCGACTCGATGCTCGACCGGCTCGACGAGGCGTTCCGCGCGCAGCGGCAGCTGATCGACGACGCCTCGCACGAGCTGCGCAGCCCGCTCGCGGTGATCCGGGCCAACCTCGACGCCTCGCTGATGGACGCGCCGGACGCCACCGAGCCGGAGAAGGACCGGGCGGTCGCGGTCATCGACCGGGCCACCACGCGCATGTCCCGGCTCGTCGAGGACCTGCTGGCCACCGCGCGGCGCAACGCGGTCGCGCTCGCCGACACCGACGTCGACCTCGGCGCGGTCGCGCGCGAGGCGGGGGAGGACTTCGCCGCCATCGCGGCCGATCGCAGCGTCCGGATCCGGTACGACGTACGCGGTGACCTGATGCTCATCGGCGACCACGACGCGCTGCGCCGGGCCGCGGGAAACCTGCTGTCGAACGCCGTCCGCCTGTCGCCCGAGGGCGGCGTCGTGGCCGTGGCGACCGGGCAGGAGGGCGGGTGGCTGTGGCTCGCGATCGCCGACGAGGGGCCGGGCATCTCCGACGACGACCAGCCCCGCGTCTTCGACCGCTTCTGGCGCGGCGCCCATCCGTCCCGCGACCGCCGCACCGGCCTCGGCCTCGCCATCGTGCGGCAGATCACCGAGTCGCACGGCGGTCACGTGTCGGTCTTCTCCACGCTGGGGGCCGGCAGCACGTTCGTGCTGTGGCTGCCGGCCCGCGACCGCACCGACGACACTCCGGCGCCGTCGGTGTCACCGATCAGCTGACTTTGCCGTACCCCGCACCGGCCCGGACCGTGGCGGGCACGCTCGCCGCACTGTCCATCGTGTACGCGTAGTAGGTGCGCGGCTCCACGACGGATCCGGCCGCCTCGCACGTGCCCGAGTTGACGAACGTGTTGCCCCGGTGCACCAGCCGGCCCGGCCCGCTGTCCGCGTACCCGCTCGCGGAGAAGCACGGGAAGGGCACGTTCTCGAAGTAGTTGTTCTCCACCACCGCGCCGGCCTGCTGCACCGAGGCGACGCCGTAGAGCTCGTTGTTCAGGAAGTAGTTGTTGAACACGTGCACCGGCTCGCCGAAGCGGATGCGCGGGTGCCGCTGCCGGCTGTTGTCGAAGAAGTTGTGGTGGATGGTCACCTTCAGGTGCCCGATGTCGGTGGAGGCCGCCCCGTCCGAGTGGCTGATCAGCATGCTCTTGTCGGCGTGGTCGAAGTGGTTCCACGACACGGTCACGTAGTCCGCGCCGCGCACGATGTCGATCGAGCCGTCGACCGCGCCGGAGAAGGAGTTGTGGTCGATCCAGATGTGGTGCGACTCCTGACCGACGTTGACCGCGTCGTCCTCGGCGTTGGTGAAGCGGAGGTTCCGCACGATCACGTTGTACGAGCGGTAGAAGTCGAGCCCGCCGCCGTTGATGTGGCCCGAGGTGCCGACGCCGATGATCGTCTTGTTCGGGCGCACGCCCTGCTTGCTCGTGATGTTGATCTGGCCGGAGACCCGGATCGTCAGCGTCTCGGTGCTGTCGATGTACTCCAGGAAGTCGGTCGCGTTCGTCGCGGTGACCGTGCGCCCGCCGGCACCGCCGGTGACGCCGTTCTGCCCCAGCGCGTTCAGCGAGGCGAACCCGATCGGCCCGTCGGTGGGGACCGGTGGCGGGCTGCTGGTCGTCGGCGGCGGGGTCGTCGGTGCCGCCGCCGTTTCCACCGAGAGGTCGTCGAAGTTGGCCGCCGTGTAGAAGGTGGCGACCCCGACCCCGCCGGCCGTGAACGTGCCGTCCGTGGCGGTCAGCGCCGCGCCGCCGTTCACAGTGGAGCGCAGGGTCGTGCCGGCCACCTGGAGGCTCACCGTGTACGTGGTGCCGGCCGACACGGTGAGCGACGTGGAGGCGAGCGTGGTGGCGGCGCCGTTGACGAGCTTCTTGAGCTCGACGGTGTTGTTGGAGCGCAGCGCCACGTAGTAGTAGCTGGTGGCCGACTGCGCCCGGGCGAGCAGGGCGGCGAAGCGGTTGCTGCCGCTGAACGCGGTCGGCTTCAGCTTCGCGGTGACCGTGTAGTCGGTCCAGGTCGCCTGTCCGGCACGGGCACGGGCGTCGCTGCTCGTGCCGGACTGGCGCAGCACCTGCGACCCGTCAGCGGCGACTGCCCAGGTGCCGCCGCTCGTGGTCCAGCCGCTGCTGTTGCCGTCTTCGAAGTTGTCGCTGAAGAGTGTGGCCGCCTGCGCGCCACCACCGCCGGCGGTGACGATCGCCGCGGCGAGGAGGGAGGCCGCGGCCAGGACGACAGGAATGCGCTTCATGGCGGGCACCTCAGATCTTTCCGACGCCGGCGCCGGCCGGGACGGTCGTGGGGACGCTGGAGGCGGGATCCGCCGTGTACGGGTAGTAGGTGCGCGGATCGGGCACGGAGCCGCGTACCTCGATGGCGTGGTTGCAGGCGACGAGGATGTTGTCGCGCTGCACAAGGCGGCCGAGGTCACCGCTGAAGTCCACCCGTGCCGGGTTGTTGACGCTGTAGAAGTAGTTGCCCTCGACCCACAGCCCGGAGTCCATTGTCGACGCGATGCCGTAGCTCGGGTCGTCGTAGTAGTTGTTGTAGACGTGCACCAGCGGGGAGAAGCGCACACGCGGGTTGCGCTGGTCCGAGCCGTCGAAGAAGTTGTGGTGGTAGGTGACACGGAGCCGGCCGACGTCCTGCGCGGCGTTGTCGTCGTCGTGCCCCACCAGCGATGTCTTGTCGTGGTCGTGGAAGCGGTTCCAGGAGACCGTGACGTAGTCCGAGCCGCGCTTGATGTCCACCGCGCCGTCGTCGCCGTTCGACAGGTCGTTGTGGTCGATCCACACGTGGTGGCTGAACATCTGCACGTTGATGAGGTCGTCCGTCGCGCCGGTCAGCGCGATGTTGCGGATGATCACGTTGTGCACGGCGTTCGCCGGCGGGGTCGTCACGTCGTCGTCGACCGGCACGCCGATGTTGAGGCCACCGCCCACGAGCCGGGCGTTCGCGCCGACGCCGAGGATGGTCTTGTCCGAGGTCACGTTGTGCATGCCGTCGCTGCTGCCGGTGGGCAGCGTGATGGTGCCGGTGACCTGGATGACGTACGGGCCGGGCCGGGCGATGTAGTCGAGGAACTGCGCCGTGGTGGTGGCCGTGACGGTAGGCCCACCGGCGCCGCCGGTGGTGCCGTTCTGACCGAGCGCGTTGACGGCCGCGAAGCCGATCGGGGCGCTGTCGGCCGCTTGTGCGGGCGCCGGCGGCGCGACGGCGGTGAGGCCGGCCGCGACGAGCACGGCGGCGAGGGTCGGTCGGAGCATGCGGAGGTCTGCCTTTCGTGGGGAGAGGTGGCAGACCCTCGGACCTGGAAAGCGCTTTCCAATCACGATAGGAAGCCGTACCAGGGTTGTCAATCGGTCATCGCGTACACAATGGACGCGTGAGTGATCAGCCCCCGGCCTGGAAGCGGCCCCACCAGGTGGAACACCGCGGGCCGGTCGCGCTGGCGATCGCGTTCGCCATCGTGCTCCAGTTTCTCACCCCGCAGGAGCTGGCATTCGACCCGAAGTGGCTGCTGCCCGCCGTCGAGGTCGCCCTGCTGCTCGGCGTGCTTGTCGTCAACCCGTTCCGGCTCGACCGCGAGTCGACCGCGCTGCGGATGCTGGGCATCGCGCTGGTGTGCGTGGCGACGGTCGCCCTGCTCTGGTCCACCGGCCGCCTGGTGCTGGTGCTGGTCCGCGGCCAGCACGAGGATCCTGGCAACGTGCTGCTCAGCGGCGCCGTCATCTGGCTCACCAACGTGATCGTCTTCTCGGTCTGGTACTGGCTCACCGACCGCGGTGGACCCGCCGCCCGCGCCAACGCCCGGAAGATCACCCCGGAGTTCCTCTTCCCGCAGATGACCACGCCGGAGCTCACCCACAACGAGTGGCGCCCGCTCTACGTCGACTACTTCTACCTGGCGTTCACCAACTCCACCGCGTTCAGCCCGACGGACACGATGCCGCTCGCCCGCTGGGCCAAGCTCGCGATGACCGTGCAGGCGTGCACGTCGTTCCTCATCGTGGTCCTGGTCATCGCGCGAGCGGTGAACGCGCTCAACTAGCCAAGATTCCAGACAAAGACGTGAGCTACCGCGATGTCCGTCGTGGCCTAGACCGTCGCTCCCGCGGCCTCACCCGTCCGCTGTTGGTCGCGCCGACCCCGCCGACCCTCGCGGGCCGGCCAGGTGGGTGTGCGCGAGGCGCGTTTGCTCTGCTCCCCTGGAGTGGACACCCCAGGGTCGGTCAGCTGAGATAGCCAGCCGCAGCGGGCCGCGGAGGTCTCCACCTGTGTCCTTGGAACGCGGACCCGGCAGCGGAGCGTCGGGGTTTCGGCGAGCGCCAGCGATGCCGAAACACCGACCGGAGCGGTGCCCGCGGGAGCATACGGTCTACAACTGACGCCGACGTGGGAAAATCAGCGTGGAAACCATCACGACCGGCGCCCAACCCCCGCATCCGAAAGGCCTCTGAGCCTGTGCCTGACGACCTGCGTGTGACCGATCGGCTGCTGATCCCGGGCGGCGAGCTCCGCGAGCGCTTCTCCCGCTCCTCGGGCCCGGGCGGGCAGGGCGTCAACACGGCCGACAGCCGGGTGGAGCTCTCGTTCGACGTGGCCGGCTCGCCCACGATCCCGCCCGACCTGCGCGCCCGCGCGGTGGCCCGGTTGGCCGGGCGGCTCGTCGACGGGGTGCTCACGATCGCGGCGAGCGAATACCGGGCGCAGCTGGCCAACCGGGAGGCCGCGCGGGAGCGGCTGGTCGCGCTGCTGCGCGCGGCGATCGCGCCGCCACCGCCGCCGCGCCGGCAGACCAAGCCGAGCCGTGCGGCCAAGCAGCGGCGCCTGGACGAAAAGCGCCGCCGCTCCGAGCTCAAGAAGGGCCGGCGACTCGATCGAGGGCAGCAATGAGGCGGGCGCGCAGCGGGGCGGCCCGCTCGGCGAAGGCGCGCTGCGCCCGCGCGTACTCGTGCCGGCCCTCGGCCGTCTCCACCCGGACCGGCTCGTAGCCGAGGTGGGCCAGGTCGTAGGGGCTGGCCCGCATGTCCAGCGCCCGGATGTCGCGAGCCAGCGCGAAGGCGTCCGCGACCAGCTCGCTCTCGACGAGCGGTGACAGCTTGTACGCCCACTTGTAGAGGTCCATGTTGGCGTGCAGGCAGCCCGGCTGCTCGTTGTCGTGCTGGCCCTCGCGGGTCGGCTGGAGCCGGTTGAGCGGGCGGGCGGCCGGCGTGAAGAAGCGGAACGCGTCGAAATGGCTGCACCGCACTCTGTTGGCGTCCACCACGCGCGCCGTCTCGGCGGGCGAGAGGCGCAGCGGCACCTGCTCGTGGCGCACGCCCTCGGCGCGGTAGACCATCGCCCACTCGTGCATGCCGAAGCACCCGAACTGGGCCGGTCTACCGGCCGTGTTTCGGAGCAGCGTGGCGATCCACTCGGTCGACTTGCGTTTCGCGATCGTCGGGTCGAGCATCACCCCGCCGGCGGTCTCGACGTAGTCCTTGTCCGGCTCGCCGCCCGCCAGGATCACGCCGGCGCCGGGGTGCCAGCGGCGCAGCTGGGCGGGGCGAAACGAGTAGTACGTGAAGAGGAAGTCTTCGACCGGATGCTTTTCGCCGGCCTGCCGGCGGGCCAGGTGCGGGGCCAGCCACGCGTCGACGCGCGCCTCGTGGGCGGCGCGGCGCGCGTGCCACTCGGTGGCGTCCAGGACCGGCATCCGTCCAGGGTAGGTTGGCGGTTGTGCGTATCGCTCGTTTCGTTCATGCCGGCGGGATGTCGTTCGGCGTCGTGGAGGGCGACCCGGACGGGCTGACGGTCGCCGAGATCGACGGCCACCCGTTCGGGCAGATCTCGTTCACCAGCCAGCGCTGGGCGCTCGCCGACGTGCGGCTGCTCTCGCCGATCCTGCCGAGCAAGGTGGTGTGCGTGGGGCGAAACTATGCCGAGCACGCCGCCGAGTTGGGCAACGAGGTGCCGAAGGAGCCGTTGCTCTTCCTCAAGCCCTCCACCGCGGTGATCGGCCCGCGCGACGCGATCCGGCTCCCGGCCCAGTCCAAGCAGGTCGAGCACGAGGCCGAGCTGGCGGTGGTCATCGGCCCGCCGGGCGCACGGCGGGCCGACCGCGCGGCCGCCGAGCGCGCCATCTTCGGGTACACCTGCGCGAACGACGTCACCGCCCGCGACCTCCAGAAGGCCGACGTGCAGTTCACCCGCGCGAAGGGCTTCGACTCGTTCTGCCCACTGGGCCCGTGGATCAGCACCGGCCTCGACGTGAGCGACCTCGAGGTGCGCTGCGAGGTCAACGAGGAGGTCCGCCAGCTCGGCCGCACCAAGGACCTGATCTTCGACGTGCCCACGCTCGTCTCGTACGTGTCGCACGTCATGACGCTCCTGCCCGGCGACGTGATCCTGACCGGCACGCCAGCCGGCGTGAGCCCCATCACGGCCGGCGACACCGTGGTGGTCCGCGTCGAGGGGATCGGTGACCTGGCCAACCCGGTCGTGGCCCTCGACTGAGCCCGTGCGGGTCGATTTGGGCGGCGGCGGTGCGGTCGGGTAGAGTTCCCCCTCGGTGCCGTCCGATGGGCAGGCGCCGATGGGGTATGGGGTAATTGGCAGCCCAACTGATTCTGGTTCAGTTAGTCTAGGTTCGAGTCCTGGTACCCCAGCAGCCGATGTCCGCGAAGGCGCCGGTGCTGGTCCTCTGGTAGAGTTCAGCACCGTTGTCCGGAAGGGCAGCGGAGCAAAGAAGGTCTTGGCCCCGTCGTCTAGCGGCCTAGGACGCCGCCCTCTCAAGGCGGTAGCGTGGGTTCGAATCCCATCGGGGCTACAGTGCAGCGGTCCGCATCTTCGGGTGCGGACCTGTTTCGTTTTGCACGAAAGGCGTCTGGACGAGGCTCAGTATGGGCTCATCTGGTCGAGCACCTTGTCGACGGCCGCCACGATCTCGCGCACCTTGGGCAGGTCGCGAGCGACCTCGTCGGCGGTGAACCCGGGTCCCTCGGCGGACGGATACTCGGCCTGGTTTCGCCGGCGGCGCAGCCGGTCGAACGGACGGAAGATGCTTCCCAACGGCGGGTCGAGCTGCGCCGTGACGGCCTCCCGCACCGCGATGTGGCCGCCTCGGCTCGTCGCCCGAAGTCCTTGGTTTTCCAGCACGGCGGCGAGGGCCTTGCGGGCGGCGTCGTACAGCAGCTGGTAAGCGCCCGCCGGGTCGGTTTGACCGATGATCTGGCTGGAGTCCAGGTGCCGGCGCGCCTGAGCCAGGAGGAGATCGGCGTGGTCCCGGCTGGCTGGTATCCGCTCCAGCTCTCGACGAGCGATCATGCCGTCGAGTGCCTCGCGGCCCTGCTGCCACCTCACGGTTGGTCTCCTGCCAGGTCGATGGAGAAGCGCGGGCGCGATCGTACTGCCGTGAGGAAAGGGTCACGGGGCGAGTTACGCCATGCCTTGGCACTGACGCGATGGACGTTGACCTCGCGTCCCAATCGCTGCTCGGCCTTGCGTGCGGCGTCGAAGAGGTCGTCCTCGTCCGCGGTGCCCACGACGAGCACGTCGATGTCGCGGGGGAGTGGGCCGGGCTCTCCGGTGTAACGCGCGGCCCAGGAGCCGTAGATGTACGCCTCGGTGATGCCATCGACATGCTGGAGGAGGTCGCCGAGCACCGACGCGGGCCCGTACGTCAGGGTCAGCAGCTCCGTCAGCGGCCCGGTGAGAGGGCTGTCAAGGTTTGCCTGGAGGAGTCTCAGGTTGCCGCGGCGCACTTCCCGGATGAGGCCGGCCGACACGAGGCGGTCAGCTTCGCGGCTCACGGTCGACTGCGATATCGCGAACCGCCTGGCCAGGTCGGTCACGGAGCACGCGTCGTCAGGGTGAAGATAGACCCAGGCCAGCAACTCCCCGACGAGCGGCGAGCGCAGGATGGGCAGCAGCTGCGACCGTGCTTGCACATCCTGCATTGTAGCTTGCAGGATGTGCAAGTGTTTGTCGGTGACAACAGCGGATGGGTGAGGCCGCGGGAGCAGCGGTCTGGACCACGGCGGACGTCGCGGTAGCTCAAATCCCTTGTGGTGGCGGGGATCCGGGCCGGAGCGACCGCGGATGCCTTTCTACAGGCCGCTCAGGCGCTGGCCGGCGCGGACCACCGCCATCGCGTGGCGGTCGCCTGGGCGGCGGCCGAGGCGCTCGATCGGGCCGGAGACGCTGATCGCGGCGATGACCCGGCCGGTGCGGTCGCGGATCGGGGCGGAAACGCTTGCCACGCCGGCCTCGCGCTCGGCGACGCTCTGCGCCCACCCGCGCCGCCGCACCTCGGCGAGCGTGCGGCCGGTGAACTTGCAGCGGGGCAGCAGCGGCATCACGGCCTCGGGCGGCTCCCAGGCGAGCAGGACCTGTGCCGCGGAGCCGGCCGTCATCGGGAGCACGGCGCCCACCGGCACGGTGTCGCGCAGGCCGCTGGCGCGCTCGGCCGCGCCCACGCAGATGCGCTCGTCGGCACGGCGCAGGTAAAGCTGTGCGCTCTCGCCGGTGGCGTCGCGCAGCGCGGCGAGGAGGGGCTCGGCGGCGGTCAGCAGCACGTCCGGCGCGGCGTTGGCGAGCTCGCCCAGGCGTGGGCCCGGACGCCACCGGCCCTGGGTGTCGCGCACCAGCATCCGGTGGATTTCCAGCGCCTGCGCCAGCCGGTGCGCGGTGGCCCGCGGCAGCTTGGTGCGCTCGACGAGTTCGGCCAGGCTGGCGCCGTCGACACAGGCCGCGAGGATGACCACCGCCTTGTCGAGAACGCCGACACCGCTCATACTGTGTCCCACAAGCCGAAACATACCTCCCAGAATTTAGGATGTCCAGATGGTGGGAGACACGCAGAAACCAAGGACCCTCGCCGAGAAGGTGTGGGACGCCCACGTGGTGCGATCCGCCGCGGGTGAGCCGGATCTGCTGTTCATCGACCTTCACTTGCTTCACGAAGTGACCAGCCCGCAGGCGTTCGACGGCCTGCGGATGGCCGGGCGGCCCGTCCGGCGCACGGATCTCACGCTCGCGACGGAAGACCACAACACCCCGACCGGGTACGCGGATCCGTCGTTCAACAGCCGCCGCGGCGACCTGCTGACCATCGCCGACCCCACGTCGCGCACGCAGATCGAGACGCTGCGCCGCAACTGCGCCGAGTTCGGCGTCAAGCTGCACCCGCTGGGCGACGCGCAGCAGGGCATCGTGCACGTGATCGGCCCGCAGCTCGGCCTTACCCAGCCCGGTCTCACGATCGTGTGTGGCGACTCGCACACCGCGACGCACGGCGCGTTCGGCGCGCTGGCGTTCGGCATCGGCACGAGTGAGGTCGAGCACGTGCTCGCCACGCAGACGCTGCCGCAGGCGCGTCCCAAGACGATGGCGGTGACGGTCGAGGGCGCGCTCGGGCCTGGTGTCACGGCCAAGGATCTGGTGCTGGCGCTGATCGCCAAGGTCGGCACCGGCGGCGGGCGCGGCCACGTGGTGGAGTACCGCGGCGAAGCCATCCGCGCGCTTTCCATGGAAGGCCGCATGACGATTTGCAACATGTCGATCGAGTGGGGCGCCAAGGCCGGGATGATCGCGCCGGACGAGACCACCTTCGCCTACCTGAAGGGGCGCCCCAACGCGCCGCGGGGCGAGGCGTGGGACGCGGCCGTCGCGCACTGGCAGAGCCTCGCGACCGACGAGGGCGCCACGTTCGACACCGAGGTGGTGCTGGACGCCGCGCAGATCAACCCGTTCGTCACGTGGGGCACCAACCCGGGGCAGGGCGTCGCGCTCGACGGCGCCGTGCCGGACCCGGAGGAGTTCGTCGAGGAGGTCGAGCGTTCGGCCGCCCGCCGCGCCTTGGAGTACATGGCGTTGGAGCCGGGCACGCGCCTGCGCGACATCCCGGTGGACGTGGTCTTCGTCGGCTCGTGCACCAACGGCCGGCTGGAAGACCTGCGTGCCGCGGCCGACGTGCTGCGCGGCCACAAGGTCGCCGACGGCGTGCGCATGCTCGTGGTGCCCGGTTCCGCGGCGGTGCGCGAGGCGGCCGAGCACGAAGGGCTGGACAAGGTGTTCACGGAAGCGGGCGCGGAGTGGCGGTTCGCCGGCTGCTCCATGTGCCTCGGCATGAACCCGGACACGCTCAAGCCCGGTGAGCGCTCGGCGTCCACCTCCAACCGCAACTTCGAGGGCCGGCAGGGCCGCGGTGGGCGTACCCACCTCGTCTCACCCCCGGTCGCCGCCGCAACCGCCGTCGTGGGCCGCCTCGCCGCGCCCGCCGACCTGAACTAGGGCGTGAGTTCATTCATGGAGAAGTTCACCGTGCACACCGGCACCGCCCTCCCGCTGCGCCGGTCCAACGTGGATACCGACCAGATCATCCCCGCCGTGTACCTCAAGCGCGTGACCCGCACGGGCTTCGAGGACGGGCTGTTCAGCGCCTGGCGTGAGGATCCGGCCTTCGTGCTCAACAACCCGGCCTACGCAGGTGCCTCGATCCTGGTGGCCGGCACCGAGTTCGGCACTGGGTCGTCGCGCGAGCACGCCGTGTGGGCGTTGCTCGACTACGGTTTCCGCGCGGTGGTCTCGCCGCGCTTCGGGGACATCTTCCGGGGCAACGCCTTGAAGCAGGGGCTGCTGCCCGTCGAGCTCGAACTCAAGGCTGTGGAAGCGCTGTGGGATCTCGTCGAGAGTGACCCGACCGCGCAGGTCACGATAGACCTGATGGCGCGGCAGGTACGGGCCGGCGACAGCATCTGGTCCTTTCCCCTCGACGATTTCAGCCGCTGGCGGCTGATGGAGGGGTTGGACGACATTGGACTGACGCTGCGCCACGAGGACGCCATCACGGCCTACGAAGAGCGTCGACTGCCCTTCCTGCCAGCGGTTTCATAGCCACGCGGTAGCCCGCACCTGGCCGTTTTCGCCCCTGTCGGATCATCCGACAGGGGCGAATCCGTTACGACACAACGGCTTTTTTCGCGTGGATGTTTGCTCAGACTGGGCAAAGGGCATACCGTGCGCGCAGAATGGGCTCGAGTTGAGTCCGAAGTTAAGTACGGGAGGGAAAACGTGAACAAGGCCGAGCTCATCGAGGCGCTCGCCGCCCGCTTGGGGGACAAGAAGGCGGCGACGGCGGCGCTCGACGCGGTGCTGGCAGAAGTCCAGCAGGCTGTCACAAAGGGCGACCGGGTGGCGATCACCGGTTTCGGCGTCTTCGAGAAGCGGGTCCGTGGCGCGCGAACAGCACGCAACCCGCGCACCGGCGAAGCGGTGAAGGTGAAGAAGACCTCGGTCCCGGCCTTCCGCGCCGGCGCCGGCTTCAAGGAGATGGTTGCCAGCGGCCGGGTGCCGAAGGTGGCCGCCGCCAAGAAGACCACCGCCACGAAGGCCGCCACCGCCAAGGCCACCACGGCCACCAAGAAGGCCGCGGCCCCCGCCAAGGCTACGGCGACCAAGAAGGCCGCCCCCGCCAAGAAGGCCGCGACCAAGAGCACCACCGCCCGCACGAGCGCGGCGGCCAAGAAGGCCCCCGCCAAGAAGGCGCCGGCCCGCAAGGCGCGCTAAGCAAGCAACGAAGAAGGGCACCCGGCGAACCGGGTGCCCTTCTTCTTGTCTGGATCAAACGAGCAAGGGCTCCTTCGGCGCGGGCGCCTCCTCGGCCACCTCGATCCGCTTGTGCAGGCGGCGCAGCGGGCCCGGCGCCCAGAAGTTGTACCGGCCGAGGATCGTCATCGTGGCCGGCACCAACAGCATCCGCACCACGGTCGCGTCGAGCGCGACGGCGAGCACCAGCCCCAGGCCGATTCCCTTGATGGGTACGAAGCCGCCGAGCAGGAACCCGGCGAACACCACCATGAGCAGCAGCGCCGCCGAGGTGATGATGCGCCCGGTGCGCTGGATCCCCTCCGCCACCGCGCGATCCGCGGGTACGCCGGCCAGCCACCGCTCGCGGATGCGGGAGAGCAGGAAGACCTCGTAGTCGACCGACAGGCCGAACGCGATCGCCGCGACGAGTACCGGGACGGTCAGGTTGAGATATCCCAGACCCGTGGTGTCGAAGACGCCGGCCAGGTTGCCCTCCTGGAACACCCACACCACCACGCCGAGCGCGGCGCCGATGCTGAGCATGTTGGTGAGCACGGCCTTGAGCGGCAGCAGCACCGAGCCGGTGAAGGCGAACAGCAGCAGCAGCGTGCCGAGCACCACCACGCCGATCGCCCACGGCGCCCGGTCGACGAGCATCGCCTCGTAGTCGACGAGGTTGGCGGCGTCGCCGGTCACCAACACCTCGAACGGCGCGGGCAGGTCGCGGATCGCGGTCACCGCTTCCTTCGTACTGTCCGACGGGGTGATGTCGACCGGGTATGCGTTGAGCACCGTGAGGTCAGGGCCGGCGGGAACCGCTTCGACACGCGCGATGCCGTCCACGCCGCCGATCCGGTCGCGTAGCACGGCGATGCCGGGATCCGTCGACGGTACGGCGGCCACCGCCTCGATCGGATCCGGCGCGTTCCCCTCCGGGTAGTGCGTCGCGAGCGCATCGTAGAGCTGGCGCGGGCCGGAGTCCGCCGGCAGCATGCGCGGGTCGCCGACGCCGAGCCGCAGATCGAGTGCGGGCAGCGCGACGAAGAGCAGCGCGGCGGCGGTCACGACCATCGTCATGAGCGGGCGGCGCTGCACACCGCGCGCCACGCGGGCGAAGAAGCCGCCGCCCGCCCGCCGCTTGGCCGGCTTGATCCGGCGTCCCAGCAAAACCAGCAACGCGGGTAGCAGCGTGAGCGCGGCGAGCATGTCGACGAGGACGACGGCCATGCCGGCGAAGCCCATCGAGCGCAGGAACGGGTCGGAGAAGACCACGAGACCGGCGAGCGCGATCGCGACGGTGAGGCCGGCGAAGAACACGGTGCGGCCGGCGCTCGCGGCCGTCCGGGTCACGGCGCCGCGTACGTCCGGGTCGACCGCGCGTTCCTCGCGGAAGCGGTTCACCATCAGCAGCGCGTAGTCCACACCGAGGCCCACCGCCATCATCGTGGTGACCTGGATGGCGTACACGGAGACGTCGGTGACTTCCGAGAAGCCGTAGAGGATGCCGAACGTGCCCCCCACGCCGGCCACCGCGATCAGCAGTGGCAGCCCGGCCGCGATCAGCCCGCCGAAGATGAGCAGCAGCAGGACGAGCACGACGGGTGTGGTCAGCATCTCGGCGCGCTGCACGTCTTCCTGTGCCTGCGCGTTGTACTCCTCGTCGAGGAGCGGGCCGCCCGAGACCGCGACCTGCGCGGCGGAGATCTCGTGCAGCCGGGCGGCCGCCGCCTCCGCCGCGGCGCTCTCGTCGTCCGACGCGAGCGTGACGTCGAGGATCAGTGCCTCGCCGGTGCGCGTGGACGGCTGGGGCGGGCTCACCTCGACGACGCCGGGGATCGTGCGCACGTCGGCGATCGCGGCGTCGAGCTGCGATCGCACCGTCGGATCGCCGGCCGGCTTGCCGTGTACGACCGCGGTGATGGCGGACCGCTCCGGGCCCGCGGCGGCGATGCGGTCGTGGCCGCGCGCCGACTCGGTGCCCGAGCCAGAGCTGATCTCGCCGGTGAGGCGCCCGAAGACGCCGACGCCGATGCCGAAGCCGGCGACGAGTACGAGAATCCAGGCCGCCAGGACGATGCGTGGGCGCCGGATCGCGAATCCTGTGACTGAGGTGAGCATGGTGCCGATGCTCGTCCGGGTACCCCTTTGGGCGGATCGCCGACAGGAGTGGAGTCGCGGCTCAGTCCTGAGACGGAGATGCACTCAGCTTGCTGGCTCGCTTCGCTCGCTTCGGCCCGGCCGGCTCAGTCCGGGCTGGTCGCTTCGCGTCCAGCTCCGGGTTGAGCCAGCCCAGTGCCAGGCACGACGAGCCCCGACTCGTACGCGAGGACCACCGCCTGCACCCTGTCGCGCAGGCCGAGCTTGGTGAGCAGGTTGCTGACGTGTGTCTTGACGGTGTGCTCGGTGACGAACATCTCGGCGGCGATCTCCGCGTTGGAGAGGCCGCGGGCCACCAGGCGCAGCGTGTCGGTCTCGCGCGCGGTCAGCGCGGACAGCCGCCCCTCGGGCCGCCGCCCGGCCGGCGCGGACCGCTCGCGGTGCACCATCTCGGCGATCAGGCGGCGAGTGACGGTCGGCGCGAGCAGCGCCTCGCCGGCCGCGATCGTGCGTACCGCCGCCACGAGCTCGTCGCGGCGCATGTCCTTGAGCAGGAAGCCGCTGGCGCCGGCGTGCAGCGCGTCGTACACGTACTCGTCGACGTCGAACGTGGTCAGCACCAGCACCCGCGCGTCGGTCTCGGCGCAGATGCGCGTAGTGGCGCCGATGCCGTCGAGCCGCGGCATGCGGACGTCCATCAGGACGACGTCCGGGCGCAGCGCCAGCGCCGCGCTGACGGCCTCTTCGCCATCTCCGGCCTCTCCGACCACGGCGATGTCCGGCTGGGCGTCCAGGATCACACTGAAGCCGTCGCGCACCAGCGCCTGGTCGTCGACGACGAGGACCCGGATCAGATCAGCCATGCGCCTGGACCGGCAGCGTCGCGTTGACCTGGAAGCCGGTGCCGCCGGGCCCCGGCCCCGTGCGCAGCGCGCCACCGACCGCACCGACCCGTTCGCGCATGCCGACGATGCCGTGACCGCCGCCGGCACCCGCGGACGGGCCCCGGCCGTCGTCGCGCACCTCCACGCCCAGCTGGTCGGAGGCCCAGTCGAGGCGGATCCACACCCGCTTGGCGCTGGCGTGCCGCACCACGTTGGTCAGCGACTCCTGCACCACGCGGTAGGCGGCGAGCCCCAGCTCCGGCGGGAGCGGCCGCTTTTCGCCGCGCTCCTCCAGCGCCACCGCGAGGCCCGCCTCGCGCGCGCGGTCGGCCAGGGCGGCGAGGCCGTCGAGATCGGGCTGCGGGGCTCGCGTGCCGGCCTCACCCCGCAGCATCCCGAGGGTGCGGCGCAGCTGGGTCAGCGTCTCGCGCGCGGTCTCCCCGATGGTGTCGAAGACCCGCTCGGCGCGGGATGGGTCGGAGCGCACGAGCACCGGACCGGCCTCGGCCTGCACGGCGATGAGGCTGATCGAGTGGGCGAGGATGTCGTGCATGTCACGGGCGATCCGCTCGCGCTCGCGGGCCGCGGCCGCCTCCCGCTCCTCGGCGTGGCGCCGGTTGCGCTCTTCGAGCAGCGCGATGCGGTCGTGGCGGGCCCGGGTGCCGGTGCCCAGCGCGTAGGCGCCGAGGAAGACCAGCGCGACGACCGGCAGCTGGGCGAGCTTTTCGTCGTGGCCGAGGAACGAGACGCCGATGCCGACCGCCGTGCCGGCCACGCCGACGAGCCGGCTCAGTGGCCCGCTGAAGGCGGCGAACGTGTACGTGGCGACGAGCTGGCTGTAGGGCATGTCGCCCAACCCGTCGAGGAACGTGAGGGTCACCGTGCCCGCGCCGCAGACCGCCGTCACCGGGAGCGGCCACCGGCGCCGCCAGACGAGCGGGAGCGTCGCCACGGCGACCAGCAGCAGCACGATCGGCCGCGCGTTGTTGTGGTTACCGGACGAGACCGCCATGAGCAGGTAGCAGAGCAGCGCGACGCCCACGTCCACGATGTGTGGCGGCACCGCGGCCGTGCGCTCGCGAAGCGCCCTCACCCAATCCACGGTCGAAGTATCACCCGCTGCGGGGATACCGCGCCTCCCTCCTGGGAGCGAGGCGCACTCTCAGACCGATTCTGGGCTACCGCGATGTCCGTCGTGGTCCAGACCGCTGCTCCCGCGGCCTCACCCGTCCGCCGCTGGTCACGCTCACCCCGCGCGTGGTTCGTTTGTCCCCAATGCCCCGTGCCGAAGCGGCGGGCAACAGACCGGACAGATGCGCCGTCACCGCGAGTAACCGCCGCGGTGGCGTGAACGGTGTCCGGTGCGAGATCTTGGAGAGTTTGGGCGCTATTTCAACCCTAAGCGTTCTAGATCCAACGCCTGACCCCGTAGCTGGTGACGCTGTGTCAGGATGCTGGCGGTGGTCGGGCTTGTCCCGCGGAGCTGGCAGTGGACGGCCGGGGGTTTCGGCTCGCCCCGCGAGCCGCCGGCCGGGAGCGGTGCCCGCGGGAGCATACGGTCTCCAGCTGACGCGGACCTGGGAAAATTCCTGTCTCGGATTTGACCGTGCATTGTGGCCGCCCTCGCGAACCCTGACTCCGAAAGGTCTCTAGAGGGTCAACCGGTCCGCGCCGGCCAGGTGCGTGCCGGCGAAGGCCAGCAGCCAGCCGGTGCCCTTCGGGGTGGCCCAGGCCTTCGCGGAGCCCAGCCCGGACAGGCGGGCGAGGGCCGGCGGGATCACCTTGCCCTGGCTGCACACGGCCACCGACTCGCCGGCGACGGCCAGCTCCGCGAGGCGGGCGGCGGCAGCGGCCGCGACGTCGGCCGGGTCCTGGCCGGGCTTGGGCTCGTCGAACACGGAGTCGACCTCGATCGGCAGGTCGAGGCGGGCGGCCAGCGGCTCGAGCGTCTGCGTGCACCGGCGGGCGGTGGCGGAAAGGATCAGCTCCGGCGCCGCCTGGGCCAGCAGCGGGCTGAGCGCCCGCGCCTGCGCGCGACCGGCCGCGTCCAGTGGGCGGGCGCTGTCGGGACCGCTCCAGGTGCCCCGCTTGCCGGCCAGCCCGTGCCGCACCAGCGCGATCACCGCGGTGACCCGGGGCAGGTTCGCGAAGTGGCGCAGCACGCTGGCGTCGTGCCCGTACGTCACGGTGCGCGCGGCCGCCTCCGGTGAGACCCAGCGGAGCCGGTCGACCTCGGAGTTGGGGGAGAAGCGCGCCACCGAGAGCGCCCGCATCGACCAGTAGTCGACCACCTTCGGCTGCCCGTCACGGCGGTAGCGCACCGACGGGAGGCGCACCTGCGGCCGCCCGTGTATCCCGGTCTCCTCCGCCACCTCGCGCACGGCGGCGGCGAGCGGATGCTCGCGGCTGTGCAGCTTGCCCTTGGGCAGCGACCAGTCGTCGTAGCGCGGCCGGTGTACGAGGCACACCTCGACGCCGCCGCGTTTGCCGGTCCGCCAGACGACACCGCCGGCGGCCCGGATCGGGCCTACGGAAGCCAATCTGTCATCCGCGGTTTCGCCGCCTTCCGCCAGGCTTCGGGAAACTCGGCGCGGACCGTGCGGATGGCGGTGCGCTCGCGTTCGAAGAGCCGGCCCGCGGTCACCGCGAGGGAGTGGTCGTCGGGGTCGGACAGTGCGATGGAGAGCCACGTCTCGGCGGCCGTCGCGGCGTCCTGGTGCTCGCCGAGCAGATCCTGCACGCCGGCGAGTGCCTTGGCCAGCTCCGGCGCCGCGCCGCCGAGCACGCCGGCGACGGCCTCCACGGCGTACCGGGCGCGCTTGCCGTTGATGCGCACCGCGTGCCACTGCTCGTCCGGCGCGTACGGGTCGAGGTCGGCCGCGCCGTCGACGCCCTTGGCACCGAGGGCGAACATGCGCCACGGCCGGGACACGAGCTTGGGCAGCACGTCGACCGCGCGCTCGCGGGCCAGCGGGGTGAGGTGCGGCTCGCGGGCGGCGGAGACGAGGCTGTCGACGAGCTTCGCGTACCGGTCGGAGCGGAGCCCTTCCTCGAGCGCGACGAGCGCCTCCTCGTGGCGGGCGGCCAGGTCGGCGTCGATCCGCGCGACGGACGCCTCGTCGGGCGGGCTGAGCGGGTCGGCGGAGGCCGTGCGGCGCAGCCGGGCGCGCATCACCTCCGCGTCGCGGGCGCCACCGAGCAGCCCGGCCACCCAGCCCAGCTCGTCGCGCAGCGGCTTGGCCCACGAGCTGTCGACCAGCGGGCCGAACGTCTTGAGGTCGCTGCGCAGCCGCCGGCAGCCGACTCGCATCTGGTGTACCGCCGTGTCGTTGTCGCCGACCGGGGCGCGCAGCCGGACCAGCGGGTCGTGGGTGAGCACGCGGTCGATGCCCTTGCGGATGGCGGCGGTGACCACCTCGCCGGCCCGCGGCTTGCGCGGCAGCTCGCCGGCGCGCACGAGGTCGGGCGGGCCGGCCGCCGCGTCGCCGAGCGCGCGCACGTGCTTGGGGGTGAACCCGCCGGCCACCGCCCCGGCGTCGCGCAGCGCCTCTTCGATGCGGTCGAGCAGCTTGCGGCCGCCGCCCTTGCGCTCCACCTCGATCTCGCGGAACTTCGACGTCACCTTGCGGCCGTCGAGCACCGAGACCGCGTCGTCGGCGATCTCGACGAGCAGGCGGTCGTTGTCGTCGCGCACCTCGTACGCCCGGCGGACCGTGCGCACCACCGCGGCCGGCTCCAGCTCGTCACCCCGCGAGTACGCGGTGACCAGTGCGAGCAGGTCGGCCGGTGGCGTGCCGGGCCCGCCGCCCCGGGAGATCTCGTGCCGCACACCGGGGGTGTCGGCGGGCAGCTTGACCGTCCACGGCTCGGCGTCGCCCTTGCGGTGGCGCAGCGAGACACCCGCGCGGGCCAGGCGCAGATCGGGGGCGTCGTAATAGGTGGCGGTGAGGGTCACCGGCGGCCGCTCGTCGACCCTGCCGCCGGAGGGCAGGCACGGGGTCAGATCTGGCATCGTGAAGCGCGGCTCCACCTCGTACTTGCGTTCCTCCTCCAGCATCCGATCAGCCTACTCAGTGCGAGACTTCGATGCGCCGAGTACGCGGCGCAGGAGGGCCTCCTGGAGGTTTGTCGCGCCCTGCCGGCGGAGCCAGGTGCCGTCCGGCTGGAGCACGAACGCCTCGCACTCGTCGCTCATCGACATCTTGATGACCCGGTCGAGCTCGTCGCGGGCGACCGGGTCGGTGACCTGCACCAGCGCCTCCACCCGGCGGTCGAGGTTGCGGTGCATGAGGTCGGCCGAGCCGATCCAGAACTCGGTGGAGCCGTTGTTGCCGAACCGGAAGATGCGCGAGTGCTCCAGGAACCTGCCGAGGATCGAGCGGACCCGGATGTTTTCCGACAGGCCGGGCACGCCGGGACGCAGCATGCACATGCCCCGGATGATCAGGTCGACCTGCACGCCGGCCTGCGAGGCGCGGTAGAGCGCGTCGGTGACCTCCTCGTCGACGAGCGAGTTCACTTTGATCTGCACGAGCCCGCGGCCGCCGAGGCGGGCGTGCTCGATCTCCCGCTCGATCCGGCCGATGATGCCGGCGCGGACGCCGTGCGGGGCGACGAGCAGCCGCCGGTACGCGGTCTGCCGGCTGTACCCGGTGAGCACGTTGAAAAGGTCGGTGACGTCCTTGCCGATCTCGGGGTCGGCGGTGAGCATCCCGAAGTCCTCGTACAGCCGGGCGGTCTTGGGGTGGTAGTTGCCCGTGCCGATGTGGCAGTAGCGGCGGATGTGGTTGCCCTCCTGCCGCACGACGAGCGCGGTCTTGCAGTGCGTCTTGAGCCCCACCAGCCCGTACACGACGTGGCAGCCGGCCCGCTCCAGCGTGCGCGCCCAGCCGATGTTGGCCTGCTCGTCGAAGCGCGCCTTGACCTCGACGAGCACCACCACCTGCTTACCCGCCGCGGCCGCCTCGACGAGCGCGTCGACGATCGGCGAGTCGCCGCTGGTGCGGTAGAGCGTCTGCTTGATGGCCAGCACGTTGGGGTCGGCGGCGGCCTGCTCGATGAAGCGCTGCACGCTCGTGGAGAACGAGTGGTACGGGTGGTGCACGAGCACGTCGCCGTCGCGCAGGGTGGCGAACACGCTCCGCGGCACCTCGCCCTCCGCGAAGCGCGGATGGGTCGACGGCACGAACGGGCGGTCCTTGAGCGCCTGCCGGTCGACCGCGTCGTACACCTGCCAGAGCGAGGAGAGGTCGAGCAGTCCGGGCACCCGGATGACGTCGTGGCTGTCCATGTCGAGCTCGTGCACGAGCGTCTCGAGCATCTGCTCGGAGATCGTCGAAGCGACCTCCAGCCGGACCGGCGGGCCGAAGCGGCGCTGCGCCAGCTCTCGCTCCAGGGCTTGGAGCAGGTCTTCGTCGCGGTCTTCGTCGACCTCGAAGTCGGCGTTGCGGGTGACCCGGAAGAGGTGGCACTCGACCACCTGCATGCCGGAGAAGAGCTGGCCCAGCTGGGTGGAGATGAGCTCCTCCAGCGGCAGGAAGCGGGCGACCCGGGTGCTGTTTTCCACCACCACGAAGCGCGGCACGTTGTTGGGCACCTTGACCCGGGCGAACAGCTCCGGCCCGCCCTCCGGGTCGCGCACGGTGACGGCCAGGTTGAGCGAGCGGCTGGAGATGTACGGGAACGGGTGCGCCACGTCGACCGCGAGCGGGGTCAGGACCGGGAAGACCACCTCCCGGAAGTAGGTGCGGAGCCGGTCGCGCTCCTCGCCGTCGAGGTCGGACCACTCGACGAGCTGGATGCCCTCGGCGGCGAGCTTGGGCTGCACCTCCTCCGCGAAGCAGGCGGAGTGCCGGGCGATCAGGTCGCTGGTCTTCTCACCGATCAGCTCGAGCTGGGTGCGGAGCGGGATCTGGTCGCCGCCGCGCACCGGCAGGCCGGCCTGGAGCCGCCGCTTCAACCCGGCGACCCGCACCATGTAGAACTCGTCGAGGTTGCTGGCGAAGATGGCCAGGAACTTGGCCCGCTCCAGCAGCGGCGTGTCCGGGTCTTCGGCCAGGGCGAGCACCCGGGCGTTGAAGTCCAACCAGGACAGTTCGCGGTTGAGGAAGCGGTCGTCGGGCAGCGGCTCGGACAGCGCCAGCTCGTCGTCACCGGGCGGCGGGCTGTCCATGTCGTCGGTGCCGCTCTCCGGTGGCTCGGGCAGGTGGGCGGCCGCCGGGGGCGACTTGACGAAGCGCCCGTCGGGACCGCGCAGCGGGATAGTCGCGAGCACCGTGCCGAGGGCACGGCGCTGCACAGGGGGCTGTCCGGAAGGCGTCTCGCTCACTGAATCATCATCACCCGAAAACGGTTAACGCGAGGTGAATTCACCCGCGATTTGATCAGTCGAACGTCGGCAACGTAAGGCGCGTCACCTGGCCGGACTCGTCGTGGTCGATGCGTACCCGCTGGCCCAGCCGGAGCAGCCGCAGGCCCGACGCCGCGAACGCCTCCGCCGGGTACGCGACCTCGGTGCCGTCGTCAAGTAGAAGGGTGCCCGAGCGGGTCTCCGGGTCGTATGTCGCGACGGTGCCTTGCATGGTCACCAGCCTAACCGCGCCCCCCGCACTCGGCTCTGGTGAGCCTTCAGGGTCGAGGTCGCCGCCGGCTTCGTTTCAGAAATTCTTGGGCTACCGCGATGTCCGTCGTGGTCGCGGTCCGTTGCTCCCGCGGCCTCGCCCATCCGCCGTTGGTCGCGGTTACCCCCTTTCAAGCCTTCGGACATCAGGATGGTCGAGGTGCCATCCCGTCGGGATGGCGGAGGCGAAGGCGTGCGTGGGTGGTGGCCCACCCACCGCCGTGGAGGCTGTCGACCTGCTCGCCGGGGCGCGACCAGCAGCGGACGGGTGAGGCCGCGGGAGCAGCGGTCGGGACCACCGCGGACATCGCGGTAGCCCAATCTGTTGAATCGAACGTTCGCGGCCTTGCGGGCCGCGGCCAAGCCCGACCCGGATGCTCCAGGGGGACAGCTGGTTGCTCTAGGGGGATAGGCAGTGTGCGCCCACAGTCTCGGCGGAGTGCGCGCCCAGCCCCAGCCGGACCGCCGCGGCGAGGTCGGCGGCCGTGTCGACGTCGCGGCGCAGGGTGGGCCAGTCGCCGGTCAGCGGCACCGCGCCGGAGCGGCGGTGGGCGGCCGCCGAGCCGGGCCCGAAGCGCGGGTCGAGCCGCATGCCGGCCGGGGCGGCGAGCAGGACGGTGCCGGTGCCGGGTGCGTCCGCGACGAAGTGCCGGTCCGGTCCGGCTGCCTTGCGCAGCGCCTCGGAAAGGTCGGCCGGGTGGAGGGCGGGCAGGTCGGCGGCGAGTGCGGCGACCGGGCGGTGGGCGAGCAGGCCCGCGCCGTACGCGAACGCCGCGTTGAGCCCGCCGCCGGGCACGTCCGGCACCACCCGGGCGCCGAGTGCGGCAAGCGCCCGGCCCACCACCGGGTCGTCGGTCACCGCGAGTACCTCGGCCACCTCGTCGCTGGCCACGGTGGCGGCCACGGTGTCCTGGGCGAGGGCCAGCGCCAGGCGTTCGTGTGGCACCCCGGTGAGCGCTCCCCGCAACCGGCTCTTCGCCGCGGTGAGCCGCTTTACCGGCAGCACCACCCCCCACGTCGGTTTCACGGGACAATCCTGCCAGCGTGTCGCGCGGACCGCCGGTGCCGGGGCGGGCCCGGGTGCCGCTCTGGCCGTACCCAGCTTCAGCAGGCATGATTTCGCTGCGGGTGCCCGGCGGGGGCGCCGGACGGGAGCGACTGATGGCCGTAAAGCGGTTGGGGCCACTGCGCCGGTTCGTGGTGATCCTGGTCAAGTCGGTCATGACACCGATGACCAAGCGCACGTGGACCGGCCAGGAGCACATCCCGCGTACCGGCGGTGTGATCTTGGCGCCCAACCATCTCTCCCACGCCGATCCGCTGGTGATGGCGCACTTCGTCTACGACGCGCACCGGTGGCCGCGCTTCCTGGGCAAGGCCAGCGTGTTCAAGGTGCCGGTGATCGGCAAGCTGATCCTGCGGGTGCAGCAGATCCCGGTCGAGCGGGGCAGCGTCGACGCCGCGAAGTCGCTCGAGGCGCTCGTCGCCGCGATCAAAGACGGCGGCGCCGTGATCATCTACGCCGAGGGCACGACCACCCGCGAGCCCGACCTGTGGCCGATGCGGGGCAAGACCGGGGCGGCCCGGCTCGCGCTCGCCACCGGCGCACCGGTGATCCCGATCGCGCAGTGGGGCGCCCAGTCGTTCTACGACACCCGCACCAAGAAGGTGCGCGTCCGGCCCCGTACGCCGATCACGATCGCGGCCGGCCCGCCGGTCGACCTGTCCCGCTGGGCCGGCGCGGAGCCGACCCGGGCAACGCTCGACGAGATGACCGACGAGATCATGCTCCGCGTCCGCGACCTGCTCGCCGGCATCCGCGGCGAGGCGCCGCCGCCGCTGTGGGCGCCGGCGAAGGGAGAGAAGAAATGACGGCCGCCGCCGTGCTCGGCGCGGGTTCGTGGGGCACCGCGTTCGCGAAGGTGCTCGCCGACGCCGGCACGGACGTCACGATCTGGGCCCGCCGCGAGCCGGTGGCGGCGGCGATCCGGGAGTACGGGACGAACCCCGACTACCTTCCCGCCGTGCGGCTGCCCGAGCGGGTCACCGCCACCTCCGACGCGGAGCGGGCGATCGCCGGTGCCGACCTCGTCGTGCTGGCCGTGCCGTCGCAGACGCTGCGCGGCAACCTCGCCGACTGGGCCGCGTTCCTGGCGCCCGACGCGACGCTCGTCTCGCTCATGAAGGGCGTCGAGCTGGGCACCACCAAACGGATGAGCGAGGTGATCGTGGAGACCGCCGGCGTGCCCGCCGACCGGGTCGCCGTGGTCTCCGGGCCCAACCTGGCCGCCGAGATCGCCGCCGAGCAGCCGGCCGCCACCGTCGTCGCCTGCATCGACGGAGCCCGCGCCACGTTCGTGCAGCGCGCGGTGACCACGCCCTACTTCCGGCCGTACACCAACAAGGACGTGGTCGGCTGCGAGCTGGGCGGCGCGGTGAAGAACGTGATCGCCCTCGCTTACGGCATCGCCACCGCCATGCGCCTGGGTGACAACACCAAGGCGACGCTCATCACCCGCGGGCTGGCCGAGACCGCCCGCCTCGGTGTGGCGCTGGGGGCCGACCCGCTGACGTTCGCCGGGCTGGCCGGGCTGGGTGACCTGGTGGCCACCTGCTCGTCGCCGCTGTCCCGCAACCGCACGTTCGGCGAGCACCTGGGGCGGGGCGAGACGCTCGAGCAGGCGCAGGCCGCCACCCGGCAGACGGCCGAGGGCGTGAAGAGCTGCCTCGCGATCCGCGACCTGGCCCGTACGCACAACGTGGACATGCCCATCACCGAGCAGGTCGAGGCGGTGTGCCACGAGGGCGTCGACCCGCGCAGCGCGCTCATCGCGCTGATGAGCCGGGAGACGAAGCCGGAATGAGCTATGGCGACGGCACCCGCTCCGTCCACGCTGGACTGCCGGCGCCAGAGCCGGGGCAGCCGTTTCTGCCCGGTCCGGTCTTCGCCGCGCCGTACCACCTCGATCCGGCCACCGGGCCGGGCCCCAACGGGTACGGCCGGCCGGACAACCCGACCCGCCGGCACCTCGAAGCCGCGATCGGCGAGCTGGAGGGCGGCGAGGCACGGGCGTTCGCCAGCGGCCAGGCGGCCATCACGGCGGTGCTGATGACGGCTCTGCGGCCCGGTGACACGGTGCTGATGCCCGCCGACGGGTACTACGCGGTCCGCTCGTTCGCCGCCTCCACACTGGACGAGCTGGGCGTACACGTGTCCTATGTGCCCACCGCCGGCCCGTACCCGTCTTTCGAGGGCGTGCGGCTGCTGCTGCTGGAGACGCCCTCCAACCCCGGGCTCGACGTCTGCGACGTGGCGGAGCTCGCCGCGGCGGCCAGGGCGGCGGGCGCGCTCGTCGCCGTGGACAACACCACCGCCACCCCGCTCGGCCAGCGCCCGCTCGACCTGGGTGCGGACATCTCGGTCGCCTCCGGTACGAAGGCGCTGACCGGCCACTCAGACCTGCTGCTCGGCTACGTGGCCACCCGCGACGCCGGCCTGCTGGAGCGGATCACCACCTGGCGTACGCAGACCGGCGCGATCCCCGGTGCGTTCGACGCGTGGCTGGCCCACCGCTCGCTGGCCACATTGGACCTCCGCCTGGCCCGCCAGTCGGCCAACGCGGCGGGGATCGCGGTCGCGCTCGCCGCCCGGTCCGATGTAGAGCGGGTACGCTGGCCCGGCCTGCCGGACGACCCGTCCTATGTGGTCGCCGAGCGCCAGATGCGGCGGATCCCCGGGCTCGTCTCGGTCGACCTCGGCTCGGCGGAGCGGGCGGCCGCCTTCCTGAAGGCCTCGAAGCTCGTCTTCGCCGCCACGTCCTTCGGTGGCCTGCACACCAGCGCCGACCGCCGCGCTCAGTGGGGCGACGACACCCCGCCCGGCTTTCTGCGCGTCTCCTGCGGCGTCGAGGACACCGCCGACCTGGTGGCCGACATCACCGCCGCCCTCGACGCCGCCCACGGTGCCGCCTGACTGTCGCGTCAGCCAGCGTCAGGCGGCGCGGTCCATCGCGTCGAGCACGTGGGTGCGCAGGTCGTCGAGGCTGACGCCGGCGTCGGTGAGCACCATCGCGGCCAACCCTTCGCCCTCGCGGAGCAGGCCGAGCAGGATGTGCTCCGGGCCGATGTGCTTGTGCTTGAGGCGCAGGGCCTCGCGCAGCGACAGCTCCAGCACCTTCTTGGCGCGCGGGGTGAAAGGGATGTGGCCCGGGCTGGCCGCCGGCTGGGGCACCGCGCGGCGGAAGAGCCCGCGCCGCTGTGGTGGGGTGCTCGGCGGCGGCTCCAGCGCGCCCTCGCCGAAGGTCTCCTCCACCTTCTCCCGGACGGCGTCGAGGTCGATGCCGATCGCCCGCAGCGCCTCCGCGTCGAGCGGGCCGAGCTGGTCGCGCCGGGGCCCGATCGCGGACTCGACGTCGGCACGCACCTGCTCCGGGAAGACGCCCGCGTCGCGCAGGACCGTCGCGGCCATCCCGCTGCTCTCGGCGAGGAGGGCCAGCAGGATGTGCTCGGTGCCGATGTAGCGGTGGCGCAGCCCGCGCGCCTCCTCCTGGGCGCCCTTGACGACGCTCCGGGCCTGATCGGTGAACCGCTCGAACATCACGCCTCCCGTCGCGTGCCCACCGGCGCCCGGCCGGCGTGCTTCTTGTGGACCGCCTGCTTGGTCACGTCGAGCGCGCCGGCGATCTCCTGCCAGGACCAGCCCTGCCGCCGCGCGTTGTCGACCTGGAGCACCTCGAGGGTCTCCAGCAGGCGGCGAAGGGCCAGCACGGCGCGCAGGCCCACCCGGGGGTCGGCGCTGCCGGCCGCGGCGGCGAGCTCGGTTGCCTCACTCATGCCGTCAACCTACGTTGACGCGCCAGGTTTGTCAACCGCGGTTGACGCGCGGCCTGCGCCTCGTGGCGTGCGCCTGGGTTGGCGTGCAGCAAACTCACAGCTCATGCACAGGGCGTCGTAGCGCGAACTACCTACCCTTGTCGCATGAGGCGCCACCTGAAAGGCATGTTCTTCTCGATCCTGGCGGCCAAGCTCGGTCGCCTGCTCCACCGCCGTGGCCACTCCACGGCGGCCCGTTACCTGGAGCACGAGCTGCACCGCCGGGCCGGTCACGGCCACGCGCCCGGCTACGGCCATGGACACGGCCACTACGGCTATCACGGGCATTACCGCTCAAAGGGCGGATACGGCCACTACGGATACCACGGCCACTACCGCCCTAAGCGGAAGGGACGCCGCCGCTACTGGTGACCGTGGGGCTGCCGCTCTCCGGAGCACGCGGCCGGGGCGCCACGAGCCGTCCCGGCCAGGCGCGCTCCCGATAGCAGGCGTGCGCCGCCGCGAAGTCGAAAAGCCACTCCCGCTGGGCGTCGGTGTCGGGCACGTCGAGGCCGCGGGCGGAGGCGATCAGTCGTAGGGCGTGCGCCGGCTGGGCGCCGAGTGTGACGAGCGTCGCGCCGGCGAGCAGCGTCGCCCGGCCGATGCCCGCGAAGCAGTGGGTAACCACGAAGCGGCCGGCGCGCACGTGTGCCGCCAGCCGGATCGCCAGCTCGATCGCCGCGGGACCCGGCGCGGGCACGCCCCGGTCGGGGATCGGGAAGGGGACGAAGGCGATGCCGGCGGCCCGGGCCGCCTCCCGCTCCTGCGTGAGGGCGAGGCGGTCGGACTCTTCTGAGGTCAGGGCGGAGACCAGCACGTCGACGTCGGCCTCGACCAGCGCGGACATTTCGTCCGCCAGCCAGTCGCCACCGCGGGGGTGCGACATCGTCGCCAACCGCCCCGGTCCGTGCCACTCGATCACGTGGAGTGTCGGTCTCATCGACTCCTCGCTCCTTGAGCGCGAAAGCCGCCCACCCAGAGTAGGGTCACCCGCGTGAGCAGCCCACGGAAGACCCGCGTAGCCCTCGTCTTCGGCGGACGCAGCACCGAGCACGCCATCTCGTGCGTGAGCGCGGGCAGCATCATGGCCGCCCTCGACCCGGACGAGTTTGAGGTCATCCCGGTCGGGATCACCCGAGCCGGCCAGTGGGTGCTCACCGCCGGCGATCCGGCACGGCTGGCCATCGCCGACCGCCGGCTGCCGGAGATCACTCACGAGACCGGTAAGGCCGTGGTGCTCCCCGCCGATCCTACGGCTAATGGTCTCATGGTGCTCGATGCCGCCGCTGGCCCGCAGGCACTTACTGGTGTCGATGTCGTGTTTCCGGCACTCCATGGGGCGTACGGGGAGGACGGCACGATCCAGGGCATGTTGGAGATGGCCGGCATTCCGTACGTCGGGGCCAACGTCTTCGCCTCCGCCGCCGCCATGGACAAGGAGTTCACCAAGAAGCTCGCGGCCGCCGAGGGCATCCCGGTCGGGCCGTACACGGTGCTCCGCGCCGGCGTCTCACTCTCCGAGGAGGAGAAGGAGCGGCTCGGCCTCCCGGTCTTCGTCAAGCCGTCCCGCGCCGGCTCGTCGTACGGCATCTCCAAGGTCAGCGACTGGGCCGACCTCGACGCCGCGGTGACCGAGGCCCGCCAGATCGACCCCAAGGTGCTGGTCGAGGCGGCGATCGTGGGCCGCGAGATCGAGTGTGGCGTGCTGGAGGCGGAGACCGGCGGCGCACCCGAGGCGTCACTGCTCGCCGAGGTGCGGGTCGTCTCCGGTCACGAGTTCTACGACTTCGAGGCCAAGTACCTCGACGACTCCTGCGAGTACACGATCCCGGCGAGCCTGCCCGCGGACGTCACCCGGCGGGTCCAGGAGTACGCCTGCCGCACGTTCACCGCGCTCGACTGCGCCGGCCTGGCCCGGGTCGACTTCTTCGTCACGCCCGAGCTCGACGTCTACCTCAACGAGATCAACACCATGCCGGGCTTCACGCCGACCTCGATGTTTCCCCGCATGTGGGCGGAGACCGGGCTGGAGTACCCGAAGCTGGTCAGCCGCCTCATCCGCACCGCCCTCAACCGCGGCACCGGCCTGCACTAGCTCAAGGCCCGACCCAAGATTCGAGCTACCGCGGCGCCCGTCGTGGTCCATGCCGTTGCTCCCGCGGCCTCACAAACGGGGCAGCTCGACAAGCTGTGGACCTTTCGCCGTCAGGTTCGCGGCTCCGTCCACAGTGCTCTTCTTCGATTGCCGAGCCGCGCCGACGCCTCGGCCAACGACCATGGGGGCGTGCAGCGGCATGGACCAGGACGGACGTCGCGGTAGCTCAAATGGGCTGCACGAAGCGCGTGGGATCGGAGGGCTAAGGCTTGCAGCCGGTCGGGATCTTTTCCAGCGACCGCACCGTGGCGATCACCGTGTCGGAGAAGGCCGTCGTCCACTGCCCCGGCCCGTCGTACGCCCGCGGGACGGTCACCCGCACCGGCACCTCGCGGTCCACAGTGGTCCACTCGCTGGCGTCGGGCCGCTCGACCTGGTGCCAGCAGACCCGGTTGAGCTGGAAGACCTGGTCGGTCGGCGGATAGGTCGCCTTCGGGGCACCGCAGGAGACGGTGATGGCGGGGTCGCCGTAGGCGGCGTTCTGCTCGTGGCCGGCCGTCACCGGCCGCACGCGGAGGTCACGAACGGCGGTGGGCAGCTGGGAGACCAGCGCGCGGCAGACCACGGTGGCCCGCTCGGAAAGCTTCGGGGCGTCCATCGCGACCGGCGTGGTCGCCTGGGGTCGGGGCGGCGTGGCGCTCGGCTCGGCGGCCGTGCCGTCGTCGGGTCGGGTGGCGAGGATGGCGACCAGCGCCACGACCAGGGTGATGGGCACGGCCACCGCGGTCGCCCACAGTGCCGCCTGGCGGGTGGTGCGGTCCATCTATAAGTGCACCACCGAACAGGTGAGCGTACGTGTGATGCCGGGCACCATCTGCACCTTGCTGACGATCATCTTGCCGAGCTCGTCGACGGTGTGTGCCTCGGTGAGCACCACCACGTCATACGGCCCCGTGACAGCGTCCACCCGCACGACTCCGGAGACATCCTTGATCGCCGCGGCCACGTCACGCGCCCTTCCGACCTCGGTCTGGATGAGGATGTATGCCTGGACCACGATCCGCCTCCTCTCCGCCGCAGCCAGCGGCTCGACCGTGAAACTACCGTACGGAGCGGAACGGGATCGTCCGATGGTGCACGGGAGGTCGGAGTTGAGTGTGGCGAAGGCCGGTGAGTTCGGACTGATCGCCCGGGTCACCGCACGCCTGCCGGACGGGCCGGCCACCGTGTTGGGGCCTGGCGACGACGCGGCAGTCGTGAAGGCCGGCGACGGGCGGGTCGTCGCATCGACCGACGTGCTGGTGGAGGGGCGCCACTTCCGGCGTGACTGGTGCACGGCACAGGACGTGGGGCACCGCGCCGCCGGCGCCAACCTCGCCGACATCGCCGCGATGGGCGCCACGCCCACCGCGCTGCTCGTCGCGCTCTGCGTCCCGCCCAACCTGGACGCCCAGTGGGCCGAGGAGCTGGCCGACGGGCTGGGGGCGGAGGCCGCCGCCGTCGGGGCCGCCGTCGTGGGCGGGGACATGTCCGGCAGCCCCACGCTGACGATCGCGGTGACCGCGCTCGGCGACCTGGAGGGCCGGGCGCCGGTCGTTCGCACGGGCGCGCGGCCGGGAGACGTGGTCGCCATGGCCGGCAGGGTCGGGTACGCGGCCGCGGGTTACACGGTGCTGTCCCGCGGCTTCCGCACACCGAAGGTGCTCGTGGACGCGTACCGGCGGCCGGAGGTGCCCTACGACGCCGGCCCGGAGGCGGCCGAGCTCGGCGCCACCGCGATGATCGACGTGTCGGACGGGCTGCTGGCCGACCTCGGCCACGTGGCCAAGGGCAGCGGGGTGGCGGTCGACCTGCGGCGCGACGCGTTCGAGGTGCCCCGCCAGATGCGCGACGCGGCGTACGCGCTGGGCGTCGACCCGTACACCTGGGTGCTCGCGGGCGGCGAGGACCACGCGCTGGTGGCCACGTTCCCGGAGAGCGTGGCGCTGCCGCCGCGGTGGCGGCTGGTGGGCGTGGTGCGGGAAGGGGCGGGTGTGACGGTGGACGGCAAGCCGTTCAAGGGCCCGACCGGCTGGCAACATTTCTGACCGACTGGGGAACACGGCGTGGGCGGCGTGGCAAGTACGGGCATGACGACGCCGATATCCCCCGCGGCGATCGATCCTGCTGATCTCGCGGGGGTGTTCGACCGGTACGCCAGGGACCTGCTGCGCTACTGCACGCGCCGGGTGGGTGAGCAGGTCGCCGAGGACGTGGTGGCCGAGACCTTCCTCGTCGCGTACGAGCGGCGGGACCACTACGACCCCGCTCAGGGCGAGGTGCTGCCGTGGCTCTACGGCATCGCCACCAACCTGCTGCGCCGCCACCGCCGCACCGAGATCCGCGCGCTCCGGGCACTCGCCCAGGCGGACGGGGGATCGCGGGCGGCGGAGGGGCCGGCACAGCGCGCCACCGACCGGGTGGACGCCGAGCGGACGGTGGGGCGGCTCTCGGCGGTACTCGCGAAGCTGCCCAGGCGGCAGCGCGACGTGCTGATGCTCTACGCGGTGGCCGAGTTGGAGTACGCCGAGATCGCCGCCGCCCTGGAGATACCCCTCGGATCGGTCCAGTCGGCACTGCACCGCGCCCGCGCCAAGGTGCGGGCCGCCCTCGCCGAAGGAGACGCGCGATGAGCCGCGACGATTCAGACATCATCGCCGTGCGGGACCTCCCGCCCGGCCGGCCCGAGCCGACCGAGGAGTCGGTGAGCCGCACCTGGCACCACATCACGGCCGCCCGCCGCCCGGCACGGACGCGTGCCACCTCGCGGATCCTCGTCCCCGCGATGGCGGCGACCCTCGTCGCGGGCCTTGTGGTGGGCGGCGTCCTGGTGATGCGTCCGGGCGGCGGCGTGTTGGAGTTCGGTGCGCCGTCCGACGACAAGACCTCCGAGCCCAACCTCGCGCCCGCGCCGCCGCAGACGGTGGCCGTGCTCCACGCCCTCGCCGAGGCCGCCACCCACGGCCCGGCCGCCGTGAAGGTGCCTCCCGGGCAGTACATCTTCGTGCGCCACGACGGGTGGGCCGGGGCGTTCCGGGCGGCCGTCGAGGGCAACAGTGCGCCGCCGCAGGAGGGCGAGATCGAGCGGCAGATCCGCGAGATGTGGTTCGACCCGCGGGGCATGGTCACGATGTCCGTCACGGACGGCCAGGTCGACCTGGGCGCCGACCCCTCCGCCGAGCGTGGGGCCTTCGAGCGGGAGGGCCCCAGCCTGAACTGGTCGACGCCCGAGTGGCTGGCCAGCCTGCCCACCGACCCGGAGCGGCTCCGCACCAAGCTCCGCGAACTCACCGGCGACGGCGGCGCCTGGTCGACCGACCACGCGCTGTGGAGCACGCTGCAAGAGCTCTATCTGAGGGCTGACCTCGTGCTCGGCCCGGAGGTGCGTGCGGCGCTGCTACTGTCGTTCACCGGCCTGCGCGGCCTCACGTCCAGCGACGTGACGGTCGACGGCCGGCGGCTGGTGGCCGTGCGGCACACCGAGCGGGGCACCGGCGACGAGATCCTCTTCGACCCCGCGACAGGCCAGGCCGTGGGTCGCCGCACGGTCTCGCAGGACCCCGGCGTGACGGTCACCGCACCGGCGGACGCCCCCAAACTGGACCCGGGCGTGTTGTACCAGGCCACCTGGACCCAGAAAGTGGTCGCCGCGGTCGGCGCCCGCTGAGCCCGACCCCCGCGGGGCCCGATTGGCTCGTCGAGCGGGGGATCGGCTACCCTGGTCAGGTTGCCCGGACCGCATCCGTCGGCGACATCATGATCGACAATCCCAGGAGTGTTCCGTGGCTAGCGTGTGCGACGTCTGCGGCAAGGGGCCGGGCTTCGGCCACAACGTGCCGTGGTCCAAGAAGAAGACCAAGCGGCGCTGGAACCCCAACATCCAGAGCGTCCGCACGCCGGCTGGCGGCGGCACCACCCGCAAGATGCAGGTTTGCACGTCCTGCATCAAGGCGGGCAAGGTCGTGCGCGGCTGACGCCGCGCCCCTTTAGCGACGCTTTTTCCGTAGCCGCCGGATCGACGCGATCCGGCGGCTACGTCTGTCCCTACTCTCACCGCCGCCGAGTCGCGCCCGTCGTGCCGTTGCTCCCGCGGCCTCACCGTCCGCTGTTGGTCGCGGTTACCCCTCTCGCCTCCGGCAGGATCTGCGTGACGCCCCGAATCGAGGCGCCGTCACCGTGAGTGACCATCGGAACAACGCCTGGTGCGAGATCTTGGAAAGTTAGGGCGCTATTTCAACCTAAGTCTCCTAGATCTCAAAGCCCGACCCTGAGGCTGGTGACGCTGCGTCAGATTGTCGGGGTAGGGGGTCGCCCTGGCGAGCCGTCGGCCGGGAGCGGTGCCCGCGGGAGCATGCGGTCCATCGCCAACGCGGACCTGGGAAAACTTGACCGCGCATTGTGGGCAGGCTCGCCAACCCTGATCGCGCAAGCTTTCTAGACTCCGAAACCCAGGCGGCGGCAGGTCCCCGCAAAGAGGGCCGGCGGATACCGCGATGATCGTTAGCCCAAAACCCGCACTCTCCCCGGCGTGTCACACAGCTGTAGGGCTAACGATCACCGCGCCACCCCGGACGGTCTTGCGTGTTCGCGGCGCAACCACAAAGTGGCGCACCCGGGCCGTCGGGCCGAGAAATGGGTGAGCGTGACCAACAGCGGACGGGTGAGGCCGCGGGAGCAGCGGTCTGGACCACGGCGGACGTCGCGGTAGCTCAAGGCATTTGAATGTATGGCCGCCGACGACAGGCGGGCGGGAGATCGCGGCGGGTGTCGGTGGGCGACAGTAGGCTCATCGCGTGCTGGAGACGTTCGACGCGGAGGCGGTGCGCCGGTGGTGTGCGGCCGGGCTCGAGTCGTTGCGCCTGCACCAGCACGAGATCGACCAGCTCAATGTCTACCCCGTGCCCGACGGCGACACCGGCACCAACCTCGTGCTCACCGTCGCGTCGGCGCAGCGGGCGATCGCCGACGACGGGGTAGGCGGGGGTGACGACAGCGGCGGCGTGCTGCGGCTCATGTCGCGGGGCGCGCTGCTCGGTGCGCGGGGCAATTCGGGTGTGATCGTCTCGCAGCTGCTGCGCGGGATGGCCGACTCCCTCGCCGACGTGGGCGCCGTCCGGGGGCGGGCGCTCGCCGGCGCGCTGGGCGAGGCGGCCGCGGCGGCGCGGGCGGCCGTGGCCAGGCCGGTGGAGGGGACGATCCTGACTGTCGCCTCAGCGGCCGCGGCGGGGGCGACGGCCACCGGGTCGGACGATCTCGACGCGGTGGCGCGTTCGGCGGCGGGGGCGGCGGCCGCCGCGCTGGCCCGCACGCCCGAGCAGTTGCCGGCGTTGGCCCGCGCCGGTGTTGTCGACGCGGGTGGGCGCGGCCTCTGTGTGCTGCTCGACGCTCTTGTCGCGGTGGTCACCGGGCAGGAGGTGACGTCCGCGCCGGTCGCGCTCGGCCGCCCGGTCACCGCCACCCGCGAGACCGGATCTTCGGAGTACGGGTACGAGGTGCAGTACCTGCTCGAGGCCGGCTCCGCCGCGGTGGAGCGGTTGCGGGCGACGCTGGCGGTGCTGGGCGACTCGCTCGTCGTGGTGGGCGACGAGCCTGTGTGGAATGTGCATGTCCACGTCAACGACATCGGCGCCGCCATCGAGGCGGGTGTGGAGGCGGGGCGGCCACACCGGATCACGGTGACGCGTTTCGAAGACCAGGCGCCGGGTGCGGCGACCGCCGGGCCGACATCGCCGCCCCGCGACCCGGACGGCCGGGGTGCGGTGGTGGCCGCGGCCGGGTCGGGGCTTGTCGAGATCTTCGGGGGCGAGGGCGCGCGGGTGATCGGGGCCAACCCGTCGACGGCCGAGATCCTCGACGCCGTGCTCGCCACCGGGGCCGGGCGGGTGGTGGTGCTGCCCGACGATCCCGACACCCAGGCGGTCGCCGGTGCCGCGGCGCGCGAGGCGCAGGCGTTGGGGGTGCGGGTCAGCGTGGTGCCCACCCGTTCGCCGGTGCAGGCGCTGGCCGCGCTGGCCGTCCGCGACGCGGGCCGTGGGTTCGAAGACGACGTGATCGCGATGGCCGAGGCGGCGGGCGCCTGCCGATACGCGAAGGTCTGCTACGCCAGCCGCGAGGCGGTCACCATGGCCGGCCCCTGCCGCCCCGGCGACGTGCTGGCGCTGGTCGAAGACGAGGTGCACCTGATCGGCGCCGACCTGGCGCAGACCTGCCGCGACCTGCTCGACCGCATGCTCGGCGGGGGCGGCGAGCTCGCCACCCTGCTGCTGGGCTCCGACGCGCCGCCGGGCCTCGGTGACGGGCTGCGGGACCATCTGGCCCAGCGATGGCCGTTTGTGGAGGTGCAGGTGTACGACGGCGGCCAGCCCACCTATCCGCTCCTAGTAGGCATCGAATGACCGATGTGGACACGCCGCTCACCAAGGTGCTCGGCGGCAATACGGCCAAGGCCCTCGCCACCCACCTCGACCTGCACACCGCGGGCGACCTGCTCTACCACTTCCCCCGGCGATACGACGAGCGGGGCGACCACACCGACATGCGTTCGCTCGAGGTGGGCGAAGACGTCACGGTGATGGCGCAGGTGCGGGTCTCCAACAAGCGCAAGATCCGAAACGGCTCCGACGAGATGCTCGAGGTGACCGTCGGCGACGACATGGGTGGCCAGCTGATGCTCACCTACTTCGGGCGCCGCCAGACGTGGCGGGAGAGGGAGCTGCGACCGGGGCGGTGGGGGCTCTTCGCCGGCAAGGTGACCGAGTTTCGGGGCAAGCGCCAGCTCAACAGCCCGCAGTACGTCCTGCTGTCCGACGAGGGCGAGGCGTCGGAGGAGATCGAGGAGTTCGCGGGCGCGCTGATCCCGGTCTACCCCGCGGCGGCGAAGGTTCCTACGTGGACGATCGCGCGGTGCGTCCGCGTCGTGCTCGACGCGGCCACGATGCCGGAGGATCCGCTGCCGGGCGGCGTGCGCGCCCACGGCGGCCTCGTCGACCTCGCCACGGCGCTGCGTGAGATCCACCGGCCGTCGTCCAAAGAGGACCTCTACCGGGCCCGGCGGCGGCTCAAGTGGGACGAGGCGTTCGCGGTGCAGCTGACGCTCGTGCAGCGCAAGCACCGCGCCGCCTCCTGGCCGGCCCGGCCCCGCCGGCAGAGGGAGGGCGGCCTGCTCGCGGCGTTCGACGCCACCCTGCCCTACGAGCTGACCGACGGGCAGCGCACGGTCGGCGGTGAGATCGCCCGCGACCTCGCCACCGCACACCCGATGCACCGCCTGCTCCAGGGCGAGGTGGGCTCCGGTAAGACGCTCGTGGCCGTGCGCGCGATGCTCCAGGTGGTCGACGCCGGCGGTCAGGCCGCGATGCTGGCGCCGACCGAGGTGCTCGCCGCGCAGCACTACCGGGGGATCGCCGAGCTGCTCGGGCCGCTCGGCCGCGCCGGCGAGCTCGACTCGGCCGACGGCGCCACCCGCGTCGCGCTCGTCACCGGCTCGCTGGGCGCGGCGGCCCGGCGGCGGGCGCTGGAGGAGATCGCGACCGGCCAGGCGGGCATCGTGGTGGGCACGCACGCCCTGCTGTACGAAGGGGTCGACTTCGCCGACCTCGGCCTGGTGGTCGTCGACGAGCAGCACCGGTTCGGCGTGGAGCAGCGTGACGCGCTGCGGGCCAAGGGCGAGCAGCCGCCGCACGTGCTCGTCATGACGGCCACGCCGATCCCGCGCACGGTGGCGATGACCGTCTACGGCGACCTCGAGGTGTCCACGCTGTCGCAGCTGCCGCGGGGCCGCTCGCCGATCGCGTCGCACGTGGTGCCGGCCGCCGACAAGCCGGCGTTCCTGGAGCGCGCGTGGCAGCGGATCCGCGAGGAGGTCGCGGCCGGCCACCAGGCGTACGTGGTGTGTCCCCGCATCGGCGACACGTCGTCCGACGAAGACGCCCCAGTGGAGACGGACGACAACGGCAAGCGGCCGCCCGTGGCGGTGCTCGACGTCGCGCCGCTGCTGTCCGACGGGCCGCTGCACGGGCTGCGCCTGGGCGTGCTGCACGGCAAGCTGCCCGCCGACGAGAAAGACACGGTGATGCGGGCGTTCGCGGGCGGCAAGATCGACGTGCTGGTCGCCACCACCGTGGTCGAGGTCGGCGTCAACGTCCCCAACGCGACAGTCATGGTGGTGCTCGACGCCGAGCGTTTCGGCGTCTCCCAGCTGCACCAGCTCCGCGGCCGCGTGGGTCGGGGCTCCGCGCCCGGCCTGTGCCTGCTGGTGACCGAGGCGCCGGAGGGCACGCCCGCCCGCGAGCGCCTCGACGCGGTGGCCTCCACGACCGACGGGTTCCGGCTCGCCGAGATCGATCTGGAGCAGCGGCGCGAGGGCGACGTGCTCGGCGCCACCCAGTCGGGGCGCCGCTCACACCTGCGGCTGCTGTCGCTGCTGCACGACACCAAGCTCATCAACGAGGCCCGGATGGAGGCCATCTCGCTCGTGGAGGAGGATCCCGAGCTCGAGCGCCATCCCGCGCTGGCCGCCTCGGTGGCCGCGCTCGTCGACGAGGAGCGCGCGGAGTACCTGGAGAAGGGCTGACCCACGGCAAGGCCCGCGACGGGTGCGGCCCGCGACGACCGGGGGGTGTCGTCGCGGGCCGCGGAGGGGGTGAAACGGATACTGCTTAGGCGGTAAACCTCATGCGCCGCCGGCGAGCCATGAAGAAGAGCACCGCGCCGAGGGACAGCAGCACGAGCGCGCCGCCCGCGATGCCACCCGCCGCGACACCGGTCACCGGCAGCTCGGGCTCGTCACCGCCGCCACCGCCACCGCCGCAGGACTCCTCGGGCTCCCAGGCGAACGGCTCGCCTTCGACACCCTCGCTCGACGGCGTTACGGTGAGCCCTTCCGAACCGGGGAACGTCACGGTCTTGACCTCACCCGGCGCCACGGTGACCGTCTGAGCGTCACCGGTGCTGGGGGTGAAGGTCGCGGTGAACGGCGCGCCGTCCTTCGGGTTGGTGATCTCGAAGATGAGCTCGTCGCAGGTCGACGCGTAGGCCAGGGTCGGCAGCGCGCAGTCTTCCGGCCGCTCCCAGCTGTACGGCTTACCCACGGGCTCGCCGCTCTCGGTCACGGTGATCTTGCCCGCGTTGGCGGCGGGGACGATGACCTGCTCCTCGCCCTCGGCGACGGTCTTCTCCACCTTGAAGCCGTTTTCGCCGGTCACCACGAACTCGGCCGGCTTGGTGGCATCCGCGCCGTTGATGAGCGTCACGGTGACCCCGGTGCAGCTCGACGCGAACTTGGCGTCGGGGTTCGCCTTCGGCTTGGTGCAGGTGCCGCCGAACTCGACGGTGCCGCTCCGGGTGGCGTCGATCTCTTTCTTGTGTCCGTTGTGCTCGCGGACCCAGCGCATCGACACGGTCAGCTCGGCCTTGGTCTGGTCGCCGGGCACCACGTGCACGCCGAGGGCCTTGCCGCCGGGGGCCACCTCCGTGCCGACGGCGACGCCGGCCACCTTGGTGTCGGCGGGTGTCACTTCGAGCGCGGTGACGGTGCCGGGGATGTCGGTCTCGCTGTTTCCGACGGACCACTTGACGATCCAGGTGCCCGCCGACGTGCAGATGGCCTCGCCGGTGACGGTGGGGTGGTGAGCGCTGGCTGGGGAGGACACGGCGACGGCCGTCATGAGGCCGATAACGGCCGCTCCGACGACGGCGATAGATCGCCGCAGCTTGCTACGGTTCACGCGAACTCCTGAAACAAAGGGGGGTTCTCAGGTCGCGGCCCGGGGCTCAGGCAGGGCAACAGCCGGTCGCGGCCATCTCAGCCGCGGCCCGTCCGACGCCTCCCCAGGTCGTCGTGCCGGCGAGGACGCTGCCGACACAGCGCACGACCTTAGCGGTTCCTGAAGTAACGCAGAGGAATTGAAGCCGAACTAAGAATCCCGTTGTGAACTCGTAATCTTCGATGGCCGGAGTGAAGCGGGGCGATACCTGTGTGTAGTGGAGTGACTGGTGTGACTTGGCCGCCGCGTAGCGTAGCGTCACTCCCATGACCCGCATCGTGGCCGGCACCCTCGGCGGCCGCCGGATCGCGGCGCCCGTCGGCGACCGCACGCGTCCCACCTCCGATCGGGTGCGCGAGGCGCTCTTCAGTTCGCTGGAGTCGATGGTCGACCTGGAGGGAGCGCGGGTCGCCGACCTCTACGCCGGCTCCGGCGCGGTCGGCCTCGAGGCGCTCTCCCGGGGCGCCTCGCACGTGCTGCTGGTGGAATCCGACGCGCGGGTGGCCCGGGTCGTCCGGCAAAACATCGCGGCGCTCGGCGTCGGCCCCGCCGCCCGGCTGGTCACGGCCAAGGTGAGCGGCGCACTGGCCGACGGGCCGGAGGGGGGTGCCTACGACGTGGTCTTCGCCGACCCGCCGTACGCGGCACCCGACGAGGAGCTCACCGCCGTGCAGGCCGCGCTCGTCGACGGCGGCTGGCTGGCCCCGGAGGCCGTGGTCGTGATCGAGCGCTCCACTCGCTCCGGGGTCTTGACCTGGGTGAAAGGAATCACCGCCGAGCACAGCCGACGATATGGGGAGACAACGCTTTGGTACGGTCGCCGATCGTGAGACGTGCGGTGTGTCCCGGCTCTTTCGACCCGGTGACCAACGGGCACCTGGACATCGTGGGCCGGGCCAGCCGGCTCTTCGACGAGGTCATCGTCGGTGTGTTGATCAACCAGGCGAAGACCGGCCTCTTCACCGAGGACGAGCGCATAGACATGCTGCGCGAGGTCACCAAGGGGTACGACAACGTGCGGGTCCTGTCGTTCCGGGGCCTGCTCGTCGACTTCTGCCGCGCGCAGGACGCGGCCGTGGTGGTCAAAGGCCTGCGCGCGGTGAGCGACTTCGACTACGAGCTCCAGATGGCGCAGATGAACATCGGGCTCGCCGGCGTCGAGACCCTCTTCATGCCGACCAACCCGCTGTACTCGTTCATCTCGTCGAGCCTCATCAAGGAGGTCGCGAAGTGGGGCGGCGACGTGTCGGCGCATGTGCCGGACGTGGTGGCGGTACACCTGACCGAGCGCCTGGCGTCGTAACCACGACGCGCCCGGCGGACAACCGGTGGGCGTACCCTGCGCCCCGGGGCCGCATCATGAGGTGAGCACCCGCATCATGTGAAGGTCGGCTGTGGAACGACAGGAGTGAGGCGCAGGTGGACCCGCTCGACCGCATCGACGAGATCATCGCGATCGTGGAGGCCGCCCGGTCGGTCCCCATGTCGCGCACCAACTGCATGGTCGACCGCAGTGAGATGATCAACGCCCTCGACCAGCTCCGCGCCGAGCTCCCCAGCGAGCTGCGGCGGGCCACGGCTCTGCTTGACGAGCGTGACAAGATCATCGACGCGGGTCGCCGCGAGGCCGACCGGATCATCGGCGAGGGTGAGGCCGAGCACGCCCGTCTCGTGTCGGTCAACGAGATCACCGTCTCCGCCGAGCACGAGGGCGCCCGGATCGTCGGCGAGGCCCGCGCGGAGGCCCAGCGGCTGCGCGCGGAGGTCGACGACTACGTCGACACCGCGCTGGCCAACTTCGAGCAGTTCCTCACCCGGGCGCTCGCCTCGATCGAGCGGGGCCGCGACAAGATGCACGCGCTCCGCGAGATCGGCACCTTCACCGGCGAGGAAAACGAGCGGCCACTGCCGTTTTGATACTGAGATCGGCCTCAGGTACCGTAGACCGTCGGCCTCCTACCAGGCCGGAGTCTCATGATGCCCAATCACGCGCAGATCCACCTCGACCCCAGGTCGCCGCTGGTCCTCGACACGAGGGAGCTCCCACGCCGGCCTGGTGCGATGCGTACGGTCACGCGGGTGGTGCCGGCACCGGCAGACCTCGGGCTGGAGCTGATCCGGGTGCCCGAAGGCGCCGATCTCACCCTCGACCTGAGGATGGAGTCGGTCTCCGAGGGCGTGCTCGTCTCCGGCACCGCGTCCGCCCCCGTGGCGGGCGAGTGCGGCCGGTGCCTGCGCCCGATCAGCGACACGGTGGCCGTCACGATCCAGGAGCTGTATGCCTACGAGCACAGCACCACGGACGAGACGGCCGACGAAGACGAGGTCGGCCGGCTACAGGGAGACCTGATCGACCTGGAGCCGGTGCTGCGGGACGCGGTGGTGCTCGCACTGCCGGTCACCCCGCTGTGCCGAGAAGACTGTCCAGGGCTGTGCCCCGAGTGCGGGGTCCACTGGGACGAGCTGCCGGCTGGCCACAGCCACGAGCAGGTCGACCCCCGGTGGGCGGCTCTGACTCAACTGCACCAGAAAGAGGAGTAAGAACCGTGGCGGTCCCCAAGCGGAAGATGTCGCGCAGTAACACCCGGTCGCGCCGGGCGCAGTGGAAGGCCACGGCGGTGGCGACGGTGGCGTGCCCGCAGTGCCGCTCGCCGAAGCTCCCGCACGCGGCGTGCACTGTCTGCGGCACGTACAACGGCCGTCAGATCATCGAGGTCTGACGCTCAGCCGCGCGTGACAGACCCGACCACGGGTCGGGAAGCACAGGCACCGGGGCAGGCTGGCCTTCCCCTTGAGCCTGGCATCGCGCGGATCGCCGTTGACCTCCTCGGCGGGGACGGGGCACCCGCCGTCGTGGTTGACGGCGCTCTGCGGGCATGCGACGCCGATCCCGACCTCCACCTCCTGCTCGTCGGCCCACCTGAAGTGGCCGGCGAGCTGGTTGGCGCGCTCTCACCGGCAGACCGCGGCCGGGTCGCCGTGCGCCCGGTGCGGGCGGTGGTCGGCATGGCCGACGCGCCCACCGGCGCCAAGCGCCCGGACACCACCGTCCGCGCGGCCGTCGCCGCTGTGGCGGAGGGCAGCGCCGACGCGGTCGTCTCGGCCGGGGCCAGCGGCGCGACCGTCACCGCCGCCGTGCTCGGCCTCGGCCGCTGGGCCGGGGTACGCCGCCCGGCGCTGGTCGCCACCCTTCCGGCCGAGGCCGGTCCCGTGGTGCTGCTCGACGTGGGTGCCTCCGTCGAGGCGCGCCCCGGCACGCTGGCCCGCCACGCCGCGCTCGGCGCCGCGTACGCCGCCACCGTCCACCAGGTGAAGCGTCCCCGCGTCGGCCTGCTGTCGATCGGCACCGAGCCGGGCAAGGGAGACCGGGTCCGGCGCGCCGCCGACCCGTTCATCGCCGCGCAGACCCTGCCCTCCGAGGCCCGCTACATCGGGCTCGTCGAGGGCTACGAAGCGTCGCTCGGTGAGCGCGCCGACGTGATCGTCGCCGATGGGTTCACCGGTAACGTGCTGCTCAAGGGCATCGAGGGCACGTACATCAGATGTCGCCCGGACCGGATCGAGGCGCCGCCGCGGGCGGCGGCGCTGGTCGGGGTCGGCGGCGTCGTCATCGTCTGCCATGGCGCCGCGACTGGGGCGGACGTCGCCTCGGGCATCGCACTCGCCGCACATCTGCACCGCCGCGCCGCGGCCACCGAGATCGCCACGCTGCTAGGGGTGAGTCATGGATAAGCGCAAGCGGCCGCCGGCCGACCACCTGGAGACGGCGTTCGGCGTCGCCTTCGACGCGGAGCTGCTGGAACGGGCGCTGACCCACCGTTCCTTCGCGTACGAGAACGGGGGCCTGCCGACCAACGAGCGGTTGGAGTTCCTCGGCGACTCGGTGCTGGGTGTGGTGATCACGACCGCGCTCTTCCACAACCACCCCGACCTGCCCGAGGGCCAGCTCGCCAAGCTCCGCGCCAGCGTGGTCAACATGCGCGCGCTCGCCGACGTGGCACGCGGGCTGGGCCCGAGCGGCCTCGGGCCGTACCTGCTGCTCGGCAAGGGCGAGGAGACCACGGGCGGCCGCGACAAGGCGAGCATCCTCGCCGATACGCTGGAGGCGCTGCTCGGCGCGATCTACCTCCAGTACGGCCTGGACATCGCCGCCGAGGTGATCCACCGCCTGTTCGACCCGCTGATGGCCGAGTCGGCCGGCCGCGGCGCGGGCCTCGACTGGAAGACGAGCCTCCAGGAGCTCACCGCCTCGCTCGGGTTGGGCGTGCCGGAGTATCGGATCGACGAGGCCGGCCCCGACCACGCCAAGACCTTCACGGCGTGGGTGGTCGTGGCCGGCGACCGCTACGGCGGGGCCGAGGGACGCAGCAAGAAGGAGGCCGAGCAGCGGGCGGCCGAGGCGGCCTACCGCACGCTGTCCGCCAAGTTCGGCGAGGCGGTCGGAGGGGACAATGCCGGAGCTTCCTGAGGTCGAGACCGTCCGACAGGGCCTGGCCAAGTGGGTGACGGGGAGGCGGATCGCGTCGGTGGAGGTGCGCCACCCGCGGGCCATCCGCCGCCACCTGCCCGGCGCCGACCACTTCGCCGCGGTACTTTCCGGCCACACGGTGGTCGACGTGTGCCGCCGCGGCAAGTACCTGTGGCTCCCCCTCGACTCGGGCGACGCGATCATCGGCCACCTCGGCATGTCCGGCCAGCTGCTCTTCCAGCCCGACGACGCGCCCGACGAGGCACACCTGCGGATCCGCTTCCGCTTCGACGACGACGGCCCGGAGCTGCGCTTCGTCGACCAGCGCACGTTTGGCGGCCTGTCGGTCTCGCCCGGCGGCGCCGAGCTGCCCGCGGAGATCGCGCACATCGCCCGCGACCCGATGGACCCGCTCTTCTCCGACGCCGACTTCGTGACCAACCTGCGCCGCAAGCACACCGAGGTCAAGCGCGCCCTGCTCGACCAGACCCTGATCTCCGGCGTCGGCAACATCTACGCCGACGAGGCACTGTGGCGCGCCAAACTGCACGGCGTCCGCCCCACCGACGCCATCACCAAGCCGGCGGTCGCGCGGCTGCTCGGCCACGTCCGCGAGGTGCTCTCCGAGGCGCTGGTCGCGGGCGGCACGAGCTTCGACGCGCTCTACGTCAACGTCAACGGGGAGAGCGGCTACTTCGACCGCTCGCTCAACGTCTACGGCCGCGAGGGCGAGCCCTGCAACCGCTGCGGCGCACCCATCCGCCGCGAGCCCTTCATGAACCGCTCCTCCTTCAGCTGCCCCCGCTGCCAACCCCGCCCCCGCCGCCCGATCAGAGCCACCCCTTAGAAGGCGTGGGCTACCGCGACGTCCGCGGTGGTCCGGACCGCTGCTCCCGCGGCCTCACCCGTCCGCTGCTGGTCACGCACTCCAGGTGGTCGCGCCAGGCCCACAGACCTCGGCTAAGACAGGGTGTGCGCGTGAACCCCTTTGCTCTGCTTCCCTTTAGTGGGCACCCGCCCAGCAAGCCCGGCGACCACTTGCGTCGCGATGATCGTTAGCCCGAAATCCGTACTGTCCTCGGCGTGTCACACAGCTACAGGGCTAACGATCATGGCGCGGTCCACATGTCGAGCACGTTCCCCCGAATGGCGGGATGCCAAGCCCAAGACCTAGGCGACTACGAGGGCACCGAACGAGCCACACCCGCTCAGGAAAGGTCCCGCCGGAGGCGAAACAGGGGTAACCGCGAGCAACAGCGAATGGGTGAGGCCGCGGGAGCGACGGAGAGCGACCACGACGGGCGTCGCGGTAGCTCGGGAACTGATCTTTAGGAGCAGGCGACCCCCTATGCCGGCGGCCTCTCGTCGGGGTATTCCCCGAGGTCCGACTTCCGGGGCCGGGGCGGGTCGGACCCGGATGTAGCTGAGCGTCCCGATCCCTAGCGTCAGGTGCTGTGAACAAGAGACTGGCGGAGGGGGAGCCCGGGATGGGCAAGCGACCGGTAACGGTGCGGGTCGCGCGATGGAGCGCGGAGCACCCGTGGCGCGCCATCGCGCTGTGGGTGGTGTTCGTGGCGGTGTGCTTCGTGGGGGGCAGCGCGGCCGGCCTCAACGAGGCGACCGACGAGGACCAGGCGATCGGCGAGGCCGGTCGGGCGTCGGTGATCGAGATTCACGGTGACTTCGAAGACCCGGCGGTGGAGAACGTCCTCATCACCGCCCCCAGTGGACAGTTGAACCGGGCGGCGGCGGACGCGGCGGCGGCCGACGCGATCGCCAAGATGAAGGCCACCGAAGGTGTGGCCAAAGTGGACGAGCCGGTGCCGGCGCGGGATGGTTCGGCGCTGCTGATCGGGGTCACCATGAGCGGTGACCCGGACACCGCCTCGGATCGGCTCCAGCCGCTTCAGGACACCACCGCGGCTCTCCAGGAGGCGCACCCGCAGGTGCGGATCGAAGAGGTCGGTGGGCCGTCCATCGGCAAGGCACTCGACGACACGCTCGGCGAGGACTTCCAGCGGGCCGAGATGCTGAGCCTGCCGGTCACGCTCGCCATCCTCATCATCGCGTTCGGCGCGCTCATCGCGGCCGGTGTGCCGGTGTTGCTGGCGATGTCGTCGGTGTTCGCGGCGATGGGGCTGTCGACGCTCGCCTCACACCTGCTGCCGTCGACCGACACCACCAACAGCGTGATCCTGCTGATCGGCCTCGCGGTGGGCGTGGACTACTCGCTGTTCTACATCAAGCGCGAGCGGGAGGAACGGGCCAAGGGACGTACCCACCTCGACGCGGTGGAGATCGCCGCGGAGACGTCCGGGCACGCGGTGGTGGTTTCGGGTATCGCCGTCATGATCGCGATGGCCGGGCTCTTCCTCGCCACCGACGTGGTGTTCTCGTCGCTGGCCGTGGGCTCGATCCTGGTGGTCGCGGTCTCGGTGATCGGCTCGCTGACCGTGCTGCCGGCACTGCTGGCCAAGCTCGGCCGCTGGGTCGACCGGCCGCGCGTGCCGCTGCTGTGGCGCCTTCAGGCCCGCCGCGCGGGCACGCCCCGCTTCTGGCCGGCGCTGCTCCGCCCGGCGCTGCGCCGCCCGCTGCTCGCCCTGGTCCTCTCGGTCGGCGCGCTGCTGGCCCTCGCGGCGCCCGCGATGGGCATGAAGATGAAATTCCCGGGCATGGAGGACCTGCCCCGCACCACGCCGGCCATGCAGGCGTACGACCGGCTGACCGCGGCGTTCCCGAGCACCGGCACGGCACACTTCCTCGCGGTGGAGGCGCCGGCGGCCGAGGCGGCACAGGTGAAGGCGGCGTTGACCGCGCTGGCGCAGAAGGCCGGGAGCGACCCGCTCTTCGCACCGGTCGAGGCCGACGGGCCGGACATCGAGCAGTCAGCCGACGGCACGGTGAGCGTGCTCCAAGTGGCGACGCCGTACCACACGCGCACCGACGAGGCCCGGCAGTCGCTGGACAAGCTGCGCGACGTGTACGTCCCCGAGGCGATGTCCGGGCTGTCCAAGGTGGACTATGCGGTCGGCGGCGACGTGGCCGGCAGCGTGGACTACGCGGCACACATCCGGGACAAGCTGCCGCTGGTGATGGCGTTCGTGCTGATCCTCACGTTCGTGGTGATGGTGCTGACGTTCCGGTCGGTGGTGGTCGCGCTGACCTCGATCCTGCTCAACCTGCTCTCGGTCGGCGCCGCGTACGGCCTGCTGGTGCTCGTCTTCCAGGGCACGTGGGCGGAAGGGTTGCTGGGCTTCACGTCGATGGAGTCGATCGTGACGTGGCTGCCGCTCTTCCTCTTCGTGGTCCTCTTCGGACTCTCGATGGACTACCACGTCTTCGTGGTCAGCCGGATCCGCGAGGCTGTCCAGCGTGGAGTGTCCAACCGGGACGCCGTGGCGTACGGCATCACGAGCTCGGCGGGCACGGTGAGCAGCGCGGCGATCGTGATGGTGGCGGTGTTCTCCATCTTCGCCACGCTCAGCACGATCGACATGAAGCAGCTCGGCATCGGCCTCGCGGCGGCGATCCTGCTCGACGCGACGATCATCCGGGCGGTCGTGCTGCCCTCGGTGATGACGCTGCTGGGCGACGCCAACTGGTGGGCACCGCGCTTCCTGCGCAAGCGCCCGCCGGCCAAGCACGCCGGCGAGCCCGAGCGGGAGCTCGCCTCCGTCCACTAAGGAGTGGCGTCTACCAGGTGCGGGTTTCGGCTACCACGCCGAAGCCCGCACCGCGCCATTCCATCATCTTTCGCGCGGTCTCGGCCTGGGCCGCCGGCACGCCGTAGACGAGGTGGCCGTCGCCCGGCGCGGCGCCCTCGCCGGACCAGCGCTGGTAGTCGGCCCAGTCGCCGTCGAAGACGCAGATCGCGGCGTCGAGCGCCCGGTATCCCGGGTCCACCGGCCGCCCCGGGTTGAGCAGCACCACCTCGAACCCGACCCGGTGCGCCACCCGTACCGCCAGCGCGACACCGCCCAGCCCGGCCCGGTCGCCCGGTGCGCGGTCCAGGAAGACCCCGTCGTGCGGCTCGGCGGCCAGCCGCTCCACCGCGTCGAGGACGTCCGCGAGCGGCCGCTCGCCGTACTCCAGGTCGATCCTGGCGAACTTCTCCATCAGTAGCGCTCGGGGTCGAAGACGGCGTGCGCGGCCAGCACCAGACCGGCCACGTAGGTGACGGCGAGCGCGGCGACGGTGGCCGGCAGCAGCGCGCCACCGGCCGCGAGCGCGCACAGCGGCCCGGCGGCGACGACCGCGGCCACCGCCGGACGCCCGCGCGCGGCGAGCAGCGCGGTCAGCGCCAGCACGCCGCCGAGCAGCAGCACCGCCGCGCACCCGAGCACAAGGCCGCGCGCGCCGGGGTGGCCGGAGAGCGAGTACGGCAGCCGGTACGCGGCCGCGCCCAGTGCCACGCCCGCCACGAGCGGCGGCACCAGCGCACCCACGGTCACCGTGCCGAGGTCGCGCACCTCGCGGTGGAACGCCCGCAGGTCGTCGTGCGCGTCCGCCGCGGTGGCGGCGCGGGCTTCGTGCCAGCACACCACGAAAACCAGCAGGGGTACGCCGAGCGCGAGCACCACCGCGCCCGGTGCCGCACGCCACACGAGGACCGCCGTGGCGCCCTGGCACAGCGCGGCGGCGACACCGGCGAACGGGGCGTGCGCGTGGATCCGCACCGCGCCGGCGAGCATCAGCCCGCCAGCGACGGGAAGGATCTCCACCCGGTCCCACGCGCCGGACAGCAGCGCCGCGGCGGCCAGCCAGGCGGGCACCGCCCAGCCCAGGCCGCCCCTCGTCCCGGCGACAAGCGCGTACCCGGTCAGGCCCACCCCGACGGCCAGCGGCCGGTCGGCGGTGGGAGCCAGCGCGCACGCGGCGATGACCAGCGCGGTACCGCTGGCGGCGTACATCCAGCCGCGCGCGGCGGCCCAGCCGAGCACGGCCGCGAGCGCGGGCACCTGCCACTCGACGCGGGCCAGCTCGTCCGCGGCGGCGAGGGCGCAGACGACCGGCGTGAGCAGGAGCGCGGAGCGGCGGAGCGCGGCCCACAGGTACGGCTTCGGGCGGGGTGCGCGCGCCGGCGGCCGGTCGAGCAGCGCGAGCACCGCCTCGCCGAGCGCGAAGACGCTGGGCTGTCCGTACCGCCGGGCGGCCACCTGGTCGTTGATGCCGGCCGCCTCCAGCGCCCCGACGAGCTCGTCGACGTCGGCCACGCCTTTGTCGAAGCGCTGTGCCAGCTCGTGGAGTGCCTTCACGCGGCCACGTCCCGGTACAGGTGGTCGTAGGCGCGCCGCATCCCGTCCACTGTGAACAGGCGCAGCGCCCGCGCCCGCCCGGCCGCGCCGAGCCGTCGCCGCCGTTCCGGGTCGTGCAGCAGCTCGACGCAGGCGGCGCCGAGCGCGACCGGGTCACCGGGCGGCACGACCACGCCCGCGTCGCCCACCGCCTCGGCCACCGCGCCCACGTCGGTGCTGACCGTCGGCCGCGCGCAGAGCATCGCCTCCACGAGCGCGTCGGGGGTGTGCTCGGCGATGCTGGAGGAGGCGACGACGTGGCCGGCGGCGTACGCCTCGCGGCTGGACGGGGCCGGACCGGCGAACGTGACGCTGTCGCCGAGCCGGAGCCGTTCCACGAGGCGGCGGCACGTGTCCAGGTACCCGATGTCGGTCGTGGGTCCGGCGAGGGTGAGTCCGGCGTGCGGCACCGCCTCGCGGACCCGGTGAAACGCGCGGATCAGCGTGTGCAGGTCCTTGTGCGGCGCGATCTGCCCGACCCAGACGACGGCCGGCGCGGGTGGTTCGGTCTCCAGCGGCGCGTACCGCACCGGCTCCACGCCGCCCGGCACCACGACGACCTTGGCCGGGTCGGCGCCGTCGCGCAGCTCCCAGCGCTGGTGGAAGCGGCTGGCCGAGGCGACGAGCGCGGCCTCCGCGTACCCGAGGCGGCGCAGCGCCCGGTGGTAGCGGAGCAGCACCGCCTTCACCGCGGGCGTCCCGTCGGCCGCGTCGAGAGCGGGCGGGCGGTCCTCGGTGAGCAGCAGCGGGGTGCCCGCGCGCCAGCGGGTGGCGAGCGCGACCAGCAGCGCCGGGCCGGCGGCGACGGCGTGGCAGAGGTCGGCGGCGGGCGGGCGCACGGCGAGCGGCCGCAGCGCGCGGTCGAGGTGGTCGGCCGCCCGGCGGGCGTCGCGGACCGAGAGGCGGGGGAGGGCCGGCTCGCAGCGGGCCGCCTGCCAGGCGTCGAGCAGGACGTCGGGGAGGGGTACGCCGCGCAGTGGGGCACCGCCGGCGGCGGCCAGGTCGGCGAGCAGGCGCAGGCTCTCGGCGAACATCGCCGCGCCCTGCTCGCCGTCGGTCAACAGCCCCCGGCAGAGCAGCACGGCGGCCGTGGTGGCCGCCCTTCGCCGCCCGTGCCGCGCCAGGCGCCCGGCGGGGGCGGGCCGGCGGTCGCCGAGGGGGTGGAGGAGCGCGTTGGGCGGGAGGGTGTACGCCGCCTCCCGCCGCTCGTGGGAGCCGAGCGCGACGACGTGGAACGTGTGCCGGTCGAGCCCGTGCACAAGCCGGTGGCACCAGTCGCCGGGGCCACCCTTGACGTACGGGTAGGAGTCGTCCGTTATGAGCGTTACCCGCATGCAGGGGGCAACGATCCAGGTCGAAACCAACGGCTGAGCTGTCAGCTACGCGACAGGTCAGACCACAGAACCGAACATCTGTGTCCAGTACGGGGAGCCGTCGCTCGCGTACGCCAGGCCGACGCCGATCGCCTTCGCGGAGCAGTTGAGGATGTTGGCGCGGTGGCCGTCGCTGTTCATCCAGCCGTCCATGACGGCGGCCGGGGTGCGGTAGCCCATGGCCACGTTCTCGCCGATCGCGTTCGTGTAGCCGGCCCGCTCCGAGCGCTGCCACGGCGAGCTGCCGTCACTGCCGGTGTGCGACATCTTGTTGTGCTCGGCCTGGTCCTGGCTGTGCAGGCGGGCCGCGGCGGCGAGCTTGGTGTTGACCTTGACCGCGCCGCAGCCGGCGGCCGCCCGCTCCTGGTTGGTGATCTCGACGACCTTGTTCTCGTCGGCGGACTGGGCCGGGCTGCTGCCGCCGCTCGTCGCCGGGCGCGTGGTCGTCTTGGTCGGCGAACGCTTCGGCGTCGGGCTCGTCGTGGTGCGCGGCTTGGCCTTGGTGGTGGGCGTCGGCTTGGGGCTCGCGTCCGGGCTCTGGCTCGGGGTGGCGGTCGCCGCCACGGCGACGCCGAAACCGCCCGTACCGCCGGCTTCGTCCGCGCGCTCGGAAGCCGTCCGGTCGCCCCCCGAATCGCCGCCACCGGTCAGGTTGGGCCGGAGCACCGCCGCGCCCGCGCCGAAGGCCAGCAGCAGGGCGCCGACCAGCACCGCGAGGGCGAGAGGGCCGGGCAGGCGGCGCGTGGGCCGGTGCCGGCCGGTGTGCCTCGTGGGCGCATCGGCGTCCATTGGATCCCTTCCAGAGTCAGGACTGGGCCGAGCCGGACGGTACGGGTGCGCTCCCACCTGGGCAATCGCCCTAAGGAAGATCTAAGACGCCGCCAAGGAAGCGTTTGATCATGGATCCGGGGGTGATCTGGGCCCGGTTAACTTGACGAAGCGGGAGGATCGGCGGAGTATAGGGGCGTCGCCAGTCGCGCCCAATCATGCCCACGCGTGCCCGTGGGCTGATAGTCGCGAAGATAGCTGGGCGCGCGTTGGCCGGCCACTCCGGCAGCGCATTACAAGGAGACGATATGGCGAAGGCCCTCTACGGCCACGTTGGTGCGGCGCCCGATCGGCGCCTCCTCGACGAGGTCACCCGACTGCGTGCCAGGGTTCAGGCACTGGAGTTCGAGGTCACCAGGCTGCGAGCAGAAAACGACCGGCTCGCGGCGGCCGCCGCCGAGGCAGGAGACCTGCTGAGGCTGCCCGAACCGGCTCTGACCTGACCTCCCGGGCGCCGGGCATCCGGCGCCCACCGCCTACAACTCAATCGCATCGCACACACCGCGCGCCGACACAACAAGTGGCGGCGCGCAGCTTTTTGTCGTTGTGCATACGTGCGGCGTGCCGAGTGCGTCGTACCAGGTCGGGTTACCCTGCCATGGAAGAGTCCCTGCGAGCGGATAGAAAGACGTGCATTTAAAGAGCCTGACGGTGAAGGGCTTCAAATCCTTCGCCTCCGCCACGACGTTGCGACTGGAGCCGGGCATCACCTGCGTGGTGGGCCCCAACGGCTCCGGTAAGTCCAACGTCGTCGACGCGATCGCCTGGGTGCTCGGTGAGCAGGGGGCGAAGGCGCTCCGCGGCGGCAAGATGGAAGACGTGATCTTCGCCGGCACAGCCGGCCGCGCGCCGCTGGGCCGCGCCGAGGTCACGCTCACCATCGACAACACCGACGGCGCGTTGCCGATCGACTACACCGAGGTGTCGATCACGCGGCGGATGTTCCGGTCGGGCGAGAGTGAGTACGAGATCAACGGCAGCTCCTGCCGCCTGCTCGACATCCAGGAGCTGCTCTCCGACTCCGGCATCGGCCGGGAGATGCACGTCATCGTGGGGCAGGGCCAGCTCGACGCCGTGCTGCACGCCAAGCCCGAAGACCGGCGCGCGTTCATCGAGGAGGCGGCCGGCGTCCTCAAGCACCGCAAGCGCAAGGAAAAGGCGCTGCGCAAGCTCGACGCGATGCAGGCCAACCTCAACCGGCTCACCGACCTGACCGCGGAGCTGCGCCGCCAGCTCAAGCCGCTGGGCAAGCAGGCCGAGGTGGCCCGCCGTGCCGCCGGCATCCAGGCCGACCTGCGCGACGCCCGACTCCGCCTGCTCGCTGACGATCTGTCCACATTGCGCTCCACTCTGGACAAGGAGATCGCCGACGAGACCGCGCTGCGCGAGCGGCGCGAGCTCGTCGAGCACCAGTACGGCGAGGTGGGGCGGCGGCTGGCCCAGCTCGAGGCGGCGCTGGCCGAAGACGCCCCGCTGCTCGCCGCCGCGCAGGACACCTGGTACAAGCTGTCCGCCTTGCAGGAGCGCTTCCGCTCGACCGAGCAGTTGGCCAGCGAGCGGCTGCGCCACCTGTCCGCCACGCCCGACGACGAGCGTCCCGGCCGCGACCCGGAGCAGCTCGCCGCCGAGGCGGAGCGGGTGCGGGCCCAGGAAGACGAGCTGCGCGCCGCGCTCAAGGCCGACCAGGCACACCTCGCCGAGGCCGTCGAGCGCCGCCAGGAGCTGGAGCGGCAGCTCGCCGACGCCGAGCGGGCCCTGCGCGCCGCCGCGAAGGCGATCGCCGACCGCCGCGAAGGGCTGGCAAAGCTGAGCGGGCAGGTCAACGCCGCCCGCGCGCGTACGACGAGCGCCGCCGAGGAGATCGCCCGGCTCGCCGCGGCCCACTCGGACGCCCAGGGGCGCGCCGAGAAGGCACAGGCCGAAGTGGACGCCGTGGCCGCGCTCTCCAGCGAGGCCGACCGCGACAACGCCGACCTCGACGCCCAGCACGCCGAGGCGGTGGCCGCGCACGACGAGGCGGCCGCCCGCGTACGGGCGCTGAGCGACGCCGAGCGGACCGCGGAAAGGGAAGCCGCGACCTGGAAAGCGCGCGAAGACGCCCTGGCGATGAGCCTGCGCCGCAAGGACGGTGCGGGCGCGCTGCTGGCCCGCGCCGACCAGGTGCCCGGCCTGCTGGGCAGCCTCGCCGGCATGCTGACGGTCCGGCCCGGCCACGAGGCCGCGCTCGCCGCGGCGCTGGGCGGCCTGGCCGACGCGGTCGCGGTGGCCGGCGTCGACGAGGCGACCGAAGCCATGCGGCTGCTCAAGATCCAAGACGCCGGGCGGGCCAGCCTGCTGGTCGGCAGCCCCGGCGGCCCCGGCATGATCGGGTCGCTCGACGCGCTCCGTCCGGCCCTCCCTGACGGCGCCGTGTGGGCCCCCGACGTGGTCGGCTGCCCCGACCAGATTCGCCCGGCCGTACACCGGGCGCTGCGCGACGTCGTGCTCGTGCCCGACCTCGCCGCCGCGACCCGCCTCGTGGCCGCCAACCCGGAGCTGCGCGCGGTCACGCCCGACGGCGACGTCGTCGGCGCCTACGCGGCCGCCGGTGGCTCCGGCAAGGCACCCAGCTACCTCGAGGTGCAGGCGGCGGTCGACGAGGCCAAGGCGCGCCGGGCCGAGGCCGAAGACGTCATGGCCGACGCCCGGGAAGAGCTCACCGCCGCCCGCGCCGAGGTGGCCGCCCACAAGGAGGTCGTCGCGGTCGCGGCGGCCGCCCGCAAGGAGGCGGAGAGCCACCGCAACGCCGCCGCCCGCCGCCTCGCCGAGCTGGGCGCCGCCGCCCGTTCCGCCAAGGCCGAGACCGAGCGGCTCGCCGCCTCCCGGGCCAAGGCCGAGGAGGCCCGCGAGCGCGACCTGGCCGCGCTCGACGACCTCGAGGAGCGGCTGCGGCTGGCCGAAGACACCGCGGTCGACGAGGAGCCGGACACCGACGAGCGCGACCAGCTCGCCGGCGCCGTGCCACAGGCCCGGCAAAACGAGATGGAGGTCCGCCTCGCGGTCCGCACCGCCGAGGAGCGGGTCGCCTCCATCGCCGGCCGGGCCGACTCGCTGGCCCGCCAGGCCGCCGCCGAGCGGGCCGCCCGCGAACGGGCCGCCGCCCGCCGGGCCGCACGGGCCCGCGGCGCCAACATCGCCCGCGCCGTCGAGGTCGGCGCCCGTGAGGCGCTCGCCCGCGTCGCCGTGTCGCTGGCCGACGCCGAACGCACCCGCGACGAGATCGCCCAGTCGCGGTCCGCGCGCGAGGCCGAGCTGTCCGAGGTACGGGGTTCGGCCAAGCGCCTCGGCGCCGACCTGGAGCGGCTCACCAGCGAGGTACACCGCGACGAGGTGGCCCGCGCCGAGCAGCGGATGCGCATCGAGCAGCTGGAGATCAAGGCGGCCGAGGATTTCGGGCTCGACGTCGAGACGCTCGTCGCCGAGTACGGCCCGCAGCAGCCGGTGCCGCCGACGCAGGTCGAGGTCAACGCCGCACTCGCCGAGGACAAGACACCGCCGGAGCCGGTCGCCTACCACCGCCCCACGCAGGAAAAGCGGGCCGCGAAGGCCGAGCGCGAGCTGACGCTGCTCGGCAAGGTCAACCCGCTGGCGCTGGAGGAGTTCGCGGCGCTGGAAGAGCGCTTCAAGTTCCTCTCCGACCAGCTCGAAGACCTCAAGGCCACCCGCCGCGACCTGCTCACCGTGGTCAAGGACGTGGACGACCGCATCCTGGAGGTCTTCACCAGCGCGTACGAGGACACGGCCCGCGAGTTCGAGCAGGTCTTCACGGTGCTCTTCCCGGGTGGCGAGGGCCGCCTGGTGCTCACCGACCCGGAAGACATGCTCACCACCGGCGTCGAGGTCGAGGCCCGCCCTCCCGGCAAGAAGATCAAGCGCCTCTCGCTGCTCTCCGGCGGCGAGCGCTCGCTCACCGCGGTGGCGATGCTCGTCGCGATCTTCCGGGCGCGGCCCAGCCCGTTCTACATCATGGACGAGGTCGAGGCGGCCCTCGACGACGTCAACCTCGGCCGCCTGATCACGCTGATGGCGCAGCTCCGCGAAAAGAGCCAGCTCATCATCATCACCCACCAGAAGCGCACGATGGAGGTCGCCGACGCGCTGTACGGCGTGACCATGCGCAGCGGTGTCACCGAGGTGATCAGCCAGCGCCTCTCCAACGACGAGGAAGGCTGAGCGTGGTCCGCGCCCGGCCCACCGCCCTGCTCGTAGACCTGGACGGCGTGCTGCGCCGCTGGGACCCGGAAGTGCCCGCGCGGATCGAGGCCGCGCACGGCCTGCCGCCGGGTTCCCTGGAGAAGACCGCCATGGACTGGTCCCGCCTCCGCCCCGCGATCACCGGCGAGGTCACCCACGCGGGCTGGATGGCCGGCGTGGCCGAGGCGTTGGGCGCGCCCGAGGCCGTCGCCGAGTGGCAGCGATACCGCGGCGAGGTCGACCCGGACGTGCTGGCCTTCGTACGCGAGGCGCGGGCCGGTGGTGTGCCGGTCGCGATCGCCACCAACGCCACCGACACCCTCGACGCCGACCTGGCGACCCTCGGCCTCACCGGCGAGGTCGACGCCGTGGTCAACTCATCGGCGGTCGGCGCGCACAAGCCCACCCGCGAGTTCTTCGCCGCGGCCGCGAAAGCCCTGCGCACGCTGCCCGACCGGATGCTGCTGATCGACGACTCAGACCGCTTCGTGCGCGGCGCGCGCGTGGTCGGGCTCTCCGCGTACCGCTGGAACGGCCCGGCCGACCTGCCCTACCTGCGCGCCGCCCTCGGCCTGAGCTGAGGCATATTTGCCCCGGTCCGCGCCAGCTGCGGACCGTATGCTCCCGCGGGCACCGCTCCCGGCCGGCTCCTCGCTTGGCGCTCGTCGAAACCCCGGCCGTCCACTGCCAGGCCCGCGTGCCAAGCCCGCCGGACGCCTTCTCCCACCCGCCGAAAGCCCAATCCAGCGCCGGCCTCGCCCATCGAGACTGGTGGCGGGTTTCCCTGTCGGGTGAAAGCTTTGTCCACAATGTCCCTTGTCGGATGGATCGACGGAGGCGACAGCAGGCATTGTCGCTGTCAGTAACGTTGGTAGCGCTGCGTCATCCTGAGCCCATTTGTTCCGGCAAGCGAGAGCGGCGGGTAGTCGGGCTTGAACCGCGGCGCCGGCGGCCCGCGGGAGCATACGGTCCGCAGGTGACGCGGACGCGGGCAAATCTGGTGTGTGGAGATCTCACTGTGGGTGCGGGCGGTTGGTCGGGTTTGTCCTTACTGACGCCGCCAAGAGAAGGTGAAGAGTCCTCGGTTATTTTTGATATTGGGTGAGCCCGACCGGGTTCACCCACGTCATAGGGGGCGGCAAATGCGGATGGAGACCCACAAGGTCTTGCCCGAAGCGGTGCTCGACGAGGCGTGGCGGCTGTACGCCGAGTCGTTCGACGAGCTCCGCACGCTCGCGGTGCAGCGCCACGTCATGCCCCGGGTCGACTTCGACGAGCAGATGCGCGACCCGCGGGTGCGCAAGTACGTCATCCGGGGGAGTGGGGCGATCGCCGCGATCGGGACGCTCACCAACGATTTCGACGCCGCGCCGCTCATCTCCCCGGACTACTTCCGGCACCGGTGGCCGGCCCTCTACGCGCGGCGGCAGGTCTGGTACGTCGGGTTCTACGCCGTGCACCCACAGCACCGTGGCTCGGGCCTCTTCGCGTCGCTGATCGAAGAGATGGTGAAGGTCATCGTGCCCGGTGTGGCCGTGGTGGACTTCTGCGCCTACAACGAGGAAGTGGCCCAGTTGCCGCGCTTCGTGCGCGGGGTGCTGGAAGACCTGGGCGAGGTGCGCACCCAGCGCCTGGACACGCAGACCTACTGGTCCTACGAGTTTCCCGCGGCTTCCTGAGCGGCCGCGTCGGGCACGGTGGCGTCGTCGTCGCCGTCGGGGGTGGCCTCCAGTGCCAGCCAGCGTTCGGTGAACTCTTCGGCGCTGACCGGCGCGCCCCACATGTGCCCCTGCCCGACCGTCACGCCAAGCGTGGAGAGCACCTCCTGCTGCGCCTGGTTTTCGACGCCTTCGGCGACGACCGTGAGCTTGAGCGCGGTGCTCATCGCCACCACCGCGCGCACGATCTCCTCGTCTTCGGCGTCGGTGCCGAGACCGTCCACGAAGGACCGGTCGATCTTCACGCCGGTCACCGGGTGGCGGCGCAGGTATCCGAGCGCGGAGAAGCCGGTCCCGAAGTCGTCGACGACCATCTTCACGCCGAGCCGGCGCAGGTCGAAGAGGACCTGGTCGGTGACGCTGGACGCGTCGATCATCACGGACTCGGTGATCTCCAGTACGACGCAGGTGTGCGGCACCTTCCACCGCTCCAGCACCTCGGAGACCTTGCCGGGCAGGGTCGGGTCGCGCAGCTGGCGCGGGGAGACGTTGACCGACACCCAGAAGTCGTCGTCGACGAGGTCGTCCGCCCGCCACGCGGCGACCTGCCGCAGCGTGCCGTCGAGCACCCACCGGCCGATGGCCGCGATGAGGCCGCTGTCCTCCGCGATCGAGATGAACACGGCCGGCGATATCGGGCCGCGCACCGGATGGGTCCACCGCAACAGCGCCTCGGCGCCCACCAGGCGTCCCGTTGCCAGCTCGACGATCGGCTGGTACGCCAGCCGCAGCTGCTCGGTGGCGAGCGCGTGCCGCAGGGCCAGCTCGATCTCGACCCGTTCGCGCACCCGCTCGTGCATCGAGGCGTCGAACTCGGTCCACCGCCCGCGGCCGTCGGACTTGGCCCGGTACATGGCGGTGTCGGCGTCGCGGAGCAGCGCCTCGGCGGTCACCGCGGCCACCGCCGGCACCGGCGCCATCCCGGCCGCCGAGCCGACCACGCCGATCGACGGCGTGATCACCACTTCGGCGCTGCTGACCTGTACCGGTGCGCTGAGCCGCTCCATGATCCGCTCGACCAGCGCCACCGTCTCCTGGCGGTTGCCCATCCGCGCCACGACGAACTCGTCGCCGCCCACCCGCGCCACCATGTCGGGCTGCGGCACGGTGTCGCGGAGCCGGCTGGCCACCTCGACGAGCAGCTGGTCGCCGGCCTCGTGGCCCCACGAGTCGTTGACCAGCTTGAAGCCGTCGAGGTCGAGGAAGAGCACCCAGACGGCGGGCTCGCCGACCGCGAGTGTTGCGCCGGCGGCCGTCGTGGCGGGTGGGGTGGTGCCCAGCAGCCGGCTGATCTCCTGGGCGAGCATGAGGCGGTTGGGCAGGCCGGTCAGCGGGTCGTGCGTGGCCTGGTGTTCGGACTTGAGCTTGGCGGCGGCGTAGTCCCGCACGGCCGTGGCGGCGCGGGCGACGAGCAGCGTGACCATCGCGGTGCCGCCGGCGGCCAGCGCGATGTGCTCGGCGGTGCCGTGCTCGATCAACGGCATCAAGGCGAACGGCACGAGCATCGCCGGCACGATCACCAGCAGGCGGCGCACCGACCAGGTCTGCACCGGCATCGCCGCCGCGCGGGTCAGGTCGGCGATCGACGGGTGCAGCGCGGCCGACCCGATCAGCGTGAACGTGACGACGAACGGCAGGTCCAACAGGGACGATCCGGTGAGGTCGCCGGACGCGCCGACGATCGCGTACGCCAGGTCGCCGGCGAGCAACATGAACAGTCCACAGAGGAGCAGCACGTACGCGGGCCGGAGATCCTTCGTGGTGAACGCGAGGTTGACCAGCAACAGCAGGAAGACGACGTCGAAGAGCGGATACAGTCCAGCTAGGACGGACACGAGCTGCGGGCGACCGTCGATTGTGGCCGCCGGCGCGGCCAGCAGCAGGGCCGACGCCAGGCCGGCACCCACGCACACGATGAGGCCGTCGATCACCGCGTGCCGCTGGACGCTCCCGCGCGCCAGCAGCAGCCCGCCGAGCGACAGAAACATCAGCAGGTATCCCGGCACGGTGAACGCGTCGCCGGCCAGCGCCTCCCAGCCCTCGCGCTCGGCCGCCCAGGGCCGGATCAGCGCCCCGGCGAGGAAGGCGATGCCGGCCGCGCCCAGCAGCTGCCACGGATAGCGGGGTGCCGCCCGGTGCCACCGGGGTCCGGCGAAGAGGGCCACGATCGTGCCGAGCGCGATGCCGGCGAAAGACGCCGCCGAGATCACATCGGAGCTCGTGACGACGTAGAGTACGCTCGCTGCTACGCCAGCGGCGAGGAAGAGGGCGGACGCGACCCCGGAGGCTCTGCTATCCCTCGCCGGGGCAGGCTCCTCTATCGGTATCGCCCCCTGCCAGCGTGCTGCCTGGGCTGATCAACAACAGCGCACACAGTATCAAGCGGGGCGGCCGGCTGTCGGGAAACTTTCTCGGAAGAACTGTCAGTCTCCCGTCATACCGTCGATCCGTTCACGGATGAGGTCCGCGTGGCCATTGTGGCGGGCGTACTCCTCGATCATGTGGATGTAGACCCACCGGACGCTGATCTCGACGCCCGTCCGCTCATGCTGAAACGTCTCGTCCAGCGAGTGTCCGGCCGCCGCCGCGCGGGCCAGCTCGACCTCGGCCCGGAAGGCCGCGAAGTCGGCCTCGGGGTCGGCGGTGTCCACGTCGTCGAACTCGCCGTCCCGGTTGGTCTCGTCGTAATACAGGCCGGGCAGGTCGCCCGCTCCGCCGACCCGGCGCCGAAACCAGCTCCGCTCCACGTCGGTCATGTGCCGCACGAGCCCCAGCAGGCTCAAGGACGACGGCTCGACGCTGCGCCGCCGGAGCTGGTCGACGCTCAGACCCTGGCACTTGAAGAGCAGGGTGTCGCGGTGGAAGTCGAGCCAGCCTTCGAGCATGTCGCGTTCGCCCGCGACGAAGGGCTCTTTGCGGCGCTCGATCTCAGGCGCGGTCCAGGTCATGACCAGAAACCTATCGGAGTCGGCTGTCTCGCCGTCCACTGCCGGGTCCGCGGTGCAAGCCCACGATCGCCACAAGTGAAATCCTCGATTTAGACAGAGATTGAGCTACCGCGACGCCCGTCGTGGTCCGGACCGTTGCTCCCGCGGCCTCACCCGTCCGCCGTTGGTCGCGCTCACCCCCTACGCGCAACCCGCGGGGGATTGAGGTCGCGCCAGGCGGTGGATGGTGGAGGTAGGGCCCGCGAAGACCCCCTTCGGGGCTTGTCCCGCGGACCTGGCAGTGGACGGCCGGGGATTTCGGCTCGCCCTGGCGAGCCGCCGGGCGGGAGCGGTGCCCGCGGGAGCATACGGTCCGCAGGTGACGCGGACGTGGGCAAAAGATGCCTCGAAGCAGCGCCACGACGGCGGCGACCCTGACCCCGAAAGGTCTTTGGACGACTTATGGTCAACCGGCCGACCACAAGTCGTCCAGACCTACTCCCACCCGGTGTATAAGTATCGACGCGGGTCAGCGGCGGGTGATCGAGAAGATGTAGCGGTTGTCCTCGGGGGCCCGGTCGCGGTAGAAGGTGCCCTTCGGTCCGGCGGAAACCACGTCGACGAGCCACCGCGAGACCGTGCCGTCGGCGCTGTCCTTGGCGGCCGGCGACTTGACGCCCAGCCGGAAGGTGCGGGACTTACCGGGCGCGATGTAGCCCTTGCCGCAGATGGAGCCGGCCGGGTATCCGGCCCGCGTCGACTTCAGCCGCGTGCACCCGGCCCAGTCGCCGCCGTCCGCCGCGAAGCTTCGCGGCAGCTCGACGGTGAACCGCAGGCCCCACACCGGGTTGGGGCCGTTGTTCTTGATTGTCACGACGAGCTGCCCGTGCCGTACCCCGTCGATCGGCTTTCGCAGGACGAGACCTGGCGTGCTGATCGTGAGGTCGGTGATGTCCCGCTCCGGGTCGAAGGACGACGGCGGGGTCGGCGTGGCCGGCCGTCGCGGAGGCGGCGCCTTGGTGGGCGGCGTCGACGTCGGCGGTGCGGTCGTCGTGGGCGGCGGTGCGGTCGTGGGGTCCGGAGCTGGGGTGGTGACGACGGGGGCGGCCCCGCCGCCGCCTCCGTCCGGTGCCTTCCCCGCCCCGCTGTCCGCCTCGCATCCGGTCATCGCCACCGTGGCCAGCAGCACGGCGCCGAGCAGTGTCCCGCGCATCGTCGTTCTCCCCGTTTCAGGCCGGCTGTTCCGGCTTCGGGGTGAACACGTCCGGGCGGCGGCCGCCGTTGCGACGGGTATCCGACAGGCAGTGTCACCTGTCGATCGCACGCTCCAGGTGGCGTACGCAGCGCAGCTCGCCGATCGTCTCGCCGACGGGCCGGTCCAGGTATGCCTCGTCGAGGTCGGCGAGGCGGGTCTGCGGCCCGACGTGGCGGATCAGCTCCAGCGACTCGCCGTACGGCTCCAGCATCACCCGCCCGCCGGCCACGCTGTGTCCTGGCTGGCGGATGCGGTCGAGGTCGGAGCGGTCGAGGAAGGGTGCCTCGGCGTCCGCGGCCACGAACATCCGCCGGTACAGCGCCACGTAGTCCTGCTGGCTGGTGCCGCCGACCGCGACGACGCCGGGCAGCAGGCACCGCACGAGGTAGGCCAGGATGCGGTCCGCGTACAGCACGCCGGCGCGCAGTGCCGCGGCCACGGCGGCCGGCTCCATGGGTACCGGCAGCGGCGCGCCGTTGGTCTCCACGGTCCACTGTGCTCCCGGGCCGGTGCCGGTGAGCACCACCTGGTGCAGCCGGCTGCCCTTGCGCAGCCACAGGAAGTCGGGGGAGGCGTTGTTGACGGTCAGGTTGGACGGGTCCGCGACGAGCCGCCGCTTGGCGCGCAGGAACGCGTCCCGTACCTCCGGGTCGAAGAGCAGCGCGAAGACCGGGCTGGCTGGGTCTTCGACGTGCAGGGCGACGCACTCCGAGACGACCGCCTCGTCGATCTGCACCCGCCGCACGTCGTGGTCGACGTCGAGGCCGGCCCAGATCTCGTCGTTGGCCATCCGGTACGCGGTGGGCGCGTCCGGCGCCTTGAGACCGGTGAGCGGTCCGAGCACCGGATCGGACGCGACGTCGTGGCGGGTGCCCTCCAGCGGCTCGAACGCCATCTCCAGCGGGCCGGGTAGGCCGCAGAAGGAGGAGTTCTTGAGCTGGGTCTTGGATAACGGGTAGACGCCGAACAGGCCGCCGCGGCTGCGCAGGAACGTCGGCCCGAGCACCGGCGCGCGGCGGGCCAGACAGCTCACGATCGAGCACTGGTTGACCAGCGCGACCCGCGCGCCCGCTTCCCGGCTCGCGACGTAGAAGAGGTAGTTGTGCAGGAACGTCTCCGCGTCCAGCAGCAGGTTGGAGTGGTCGGCCTGCTGGATCACCGGTACGCGCAGGAGGTGGTCGCAGGTCGCGTCCACGTCCGGGTCACCGTGCGCGCGCAGGTACGTCTCCACCGCGCGGGCCAGGCGCAACCGGTGCGCGTTCGGCTGTGACTGTGGGGCGGGCACCAGCGCGCGCAGGTAGGCGCGCAGGGGCATGTCGAGCGCGCGCGATAGCTGCACGCCCAGCTCGGACCCGCCCGCCACCAGGCGATGGACTCGGTCGGCCGCGGGGTACGCGGCGGGCCGGTCGAGCAGGGTCCCCGTGTGGGTGGACAATCCAGGCCTCCATCAGGTGCAGGATCTTCACCTTCCTGACGGAGACAGAGTGGGTCTGGGTTGGATGAACCTCGATCAAACTCCGGTCCAGTTTCTGCGTGGTTCCTGTGAAGAGAATGTGAAGCCGTTCGGACATTGACCATGTGTCTGTCAGTGACGGATCGTTGACTCATTTACATCTATGTATTGGGGAACGGATGCGTTACTACAGAAGGCTTCTCACGTTTGTGGTCGGCATGCTCGCCGCGCTCGTGCTGGCCGCACCCGCCGTTGCCGACCCGACCCCACCGCCCACCACCCCGCCGGCTCAGCTCTGCGAGATCTCGGTCACGGTCCCGGCCCAGTGGACCACCGGGTACATCGTGAATATCACCGTTCGAAACATCTCAAATCGGCCGGTAACCGTGTATGCGAACGTCATCCTCCAGCCGCCCGGCTTCATCGTGCAGAGCTGGAACGTCACCGTCACGGTCACCGGTTCGACCGCGGTGATCAGGCCGTGGAACCCGGTGCTGCTGCCCGGGCAGACCGTCACCTTCGGCTACATCGGGACGGGTCCGCTGGCGCTGCCTACCGTGTACTGCCAGTAGCGGTGAGATCGACGGCGGCGACCTGGCGCAGGTCGCCGTCCGTCGTCGTTCCCTCGATCACGACCCGGGCCGACCGGCCCTCGTGCACCAGCGTGCTCACCGCGTTGCCGAAGTAGGGGCCGGCCAGCCTCCGCCACCGCACCGTGGGCGCGGCGATCCGGGCGGCGCGGGCCACCGCGCGGGCCACCGCGGCCGGCCCCTTCCACCAGCCGAGCCGCAGCACCGGCCGCATGTACGACTGGAGCTGGTTGTGCACCGGCGAGCAGGTGAGCTGGTGCACGGGCGCGGCGACCGGGCGCTCGCGAAACACGGCGCGGGCAACGTACGAGTGGTGCACGTCGCCGGAGAGCACGCTGATCGACGCGGCGCCGGCCGAGCCGACCTCCGCGAAGAGCGCGGCGAGCGCGTCGAAGGAGCGCTGGAACGCGGCCCAGTGCTCCAGGTCGAGCGCCCGGCGCTGCCGCTCGGCGAAGGCGGACACCCGTGGGCGGGGCGAGCCGGCCAGCCGCTCGTTCCACGCCTCAAGGTGGTGGATGCCGGGCGGGAGCAGCCACGGCAGCGACGAGCCCACGACCAGGTGGTCGAAGTCGCCGCGGGCGAGCTCGGCGAACCAGGCCCACTCGCCCGGCGGCAGCATCGCCCGGTGCTCGTGGTCGAGCACCCGGCTGCACCTGTTGTCGAGCACGACGAGGCGGGTGCGGCCCAGGTCGAGCGCGTAGCTCCACTGATAGCCGACGGCGCCGTCGGCCTCCTTGTCGACCGCCGTGCCGAAGTCGCGCAGCACCTCGGTGGCGTCGCCGTCGGCCGCCATCACCTTCTGGTACACCGGGTCGGCGGCGATCTGGTCCGGGTCGAGGTTGCCCAGGTGCTGGTAGACCCAGTACGAGGCGAGGCCGCTGGAGATCCGCTCCGGCCACCACGGCTTGTCGCGCACCTCGCGGCGCCAGGAGGCGGAGGAGTTCCAGTCGTCGATGATCTCGTGGTCGTCGAAGATCATGACGCTCGGCACGGTGGCGAAGAGCCAGCGGATCTCCGGGTCGCGCCACGACTCCAGGTAGAGCTGCGTGTACTCCTCGTACGAGACCACCTGATTTTCCGGATGGTGGTGATCGTGCCCGCGCCGGCGGTGCAGGAAGCGCTTGACGGCCGGTGACGGGATGTCCGCGTACACCTGGTCGCCGAGCAGCACCAGCAGGTCGGGGGCCGGCTCCGCGCCGGACATCAGCCGCCGCGCGTAGGCGTCCAGCGCGTCCGGCGGCAGCTTGCGCGGCGTCGCGTGCTGGGTGGTCTCCCGGCACGAGCCGAAGACCAGCCGCACCGGCTCGTCGGCGGTGTCACCCTCGCGGGTGCGGATCACACACGGCGGGTACTGGTTCCGCGGCTCGGGCCACACGCGGGCGTCGTCGACGAACACCTCGTACGGCGTCGCGGTGCCCGGCGTGAGCCCTTCGACCACCACTAGCGCGTAGTGGTGGCCGTACACGCTGAATGTCGACGCCTCCCCGGCGCCCGACCCGGCGGAAACCCGCACGATGGCCGGTGCGCTGGTCTCCACCCAGACGGTGGCGCGGGTGCCGATCACCCGGCGCAGCACCGGGCCGATGACGAGCTCAGCGGACAAGGGTGACCTCCGGTCGGGGGGACGGGGACATCCTCTCTACCCCAGGACTCTGTGCGCCAGCCGTGAGGGCTAACAGTGTGCGGCGCCCAGCCATCTGTCAGGATTTCCGCATGGAGTACGTCGTCATCGCGCTCGTCCTGCTGGGCGTGCTCGTGCTCGGTGGCCTGGGGCTCGTCATTCCCCGCCTGCGCCGCCGTCCCGAGCTGCCGCCGCCACCGGCCCCACCTTCGCCGGTGGAGACCGCGCCGGCCCCGGTGGAGGTCGAGCCCGAAGCGGTGCCGACCACCCCTGAGCTGGAGGTTCCCGAGCCGACGGCGGGCCGGCTGGTCCGGCTGCGGGCCCGGCTCTCCCGCTCGCAGAGCGCTCTCGGCAAGGGCCTGCTCGGCCTGCTCTCCCGCGACCGGCTCGACGACGACGTCTGGGACGAGGTCGAGGAGAGCCTGATCACGGCCGACGTCGGCGTCGAGGCGACCCGCGAGATCGTCGACCGGCTGCGCGAGCGCACCCGCGTGCTCGGCACCCGCAGCCCCGACGAGCTGCGCACGCTGCTGACCGAGGAGCTCGTCGCGGCGCTCGACCCCGGGCTCGACCGCGCGCTCAAGAGCGACGGCAAGCCCACCATCGTGCTGGTCGTCGGCGTCAACGGCTCCGGCAAGACCACCACCTGCGGAAAGATCGCGCGGGTGCTGGTGGCCGACGGCCGCACGGTGCTGCTGGGCGCGGCCGACACCTTCCGCGCCGCCGCCGCCGACCAGCTGGCCACCTGGGCCGGCCGGGTCGGCGCCGAGGTGGTACGCGGTCCCGAGGGTGCCGACCCGGCGAGCGTGGCGTTCGACGCGGTGCGCCGGGGCATCGAGACCGGCGTCGACACGGTGCTCGTCGACACCGCCGGCCGCCTGCAAAACAAGGTCGGCCTGATGGACGAGCTCGGCAAGGTCAAGCGGGTGGTGGAAAAGCAGCAGCCGGTCGACGAGACCCTGCTCGTGCTCGACGCCACCACCGGGCAGAACGGTCTGGAGCAGGCCCGCGTCTTCACCGAGGTGGTGGATGTCACGGGCGTGGTGCTGACCAAGCTGGACGGCACCGCCAAGGGCGGCATCGTCATCGCCGTGCAGCGCAAGCTGGGCATACCCGTGAAGCTTGTCGGTCTGGGCGAGGGGCCCGACGACCTGGCACCGTTCGAGCCGCGGCAGTTCGTAGACGCGCTCCTTGGCACGGACGCGTAACCTCGGGTGACCTACCGCGATCAGGCGCCGCGCCTCGGGAGACCGTACGTGACTTCGCATGAGATCCCGCTCCGCGGCGGGAACGTCAGCACCGTGGTGCGTGTGGGGGACACCGTCCGGCGCAACGCCGGCCCGTGGACCCCGTCCGTGCACGCGTTGTTGCGCCATCTGGAGTACGTCGGCTTCACCGGCTCACCCCGCGCCCTCGGCATGGACGAGCGAAACCGCGAGGTCCTCTCCTACCTGGAGGGGGAGTGCGGGGAGTACCCGCTGGCCCCGCACTGGGTGACCGACGAGGCCCTGGTCACGGTGGCGACGATGCTGCGGATGTTCCACGACGCGCAGTACGGGTTCACGCCGCCGCCCGGTGCGGTGTGGCGCTCGTTCGGCCCGCCGCCGCCGGACACCGAGGTCATCTGCCACCACGACGCGGCGCCACACAACGTCATCTGGCGGCCGGACGGCACGCTCGCACTGATCGACTTCGACCTCGCCTCGCCCGGCGCGCGCATCTACGACGTGGCGTACGCGGCGTGGACCTGGGTGCCGCTCTTCTCCGACCGCGACTCGTACACCTTGGGCTGGAAGCGGCCCAACCGGCCGCGGCGGCTCCGGCTATTCGCCGACGCGTACGGGTTGATCCCGCGCGACCGGCACCGCCTCGTGCGCACGATCCGTAAGCGGATCGTCGACCACGTGGAGGGCATCCGGCGGATGGCCGCGGCGGGCGACCCGGCGTTCGTCCGTATTGTGCACAAAGGTCACCTTAGGCGCCCTATGCGGGATTTGCGGCTATTGGACTACGAGCGCCATACGCTCGAGTACGCGCTGCGCTGAGGTAATGAGCGTTTCTTCACACGCCTGAAACAAAGCGTGACCTGGCGGAAATCACGCAGGCACCGTGCGCGAAACCTCGGCACTAGAAGCTTCCGCGCAACCGGCGTACGGGCAACGCTGCCCCGGATCTGCCGGAGGGAGGCAACCTAACCGAGAGGAGGCAGCGTGGAGATCAATACCGGGAATACCGCCTGGTTGCTCCTGTCGTCTGCGCTCGTGCTGCTCATGACGCCGGGTCTGGCTCTGTTCTACGGAGGCCTCAACCGGTCCAAGGGCGTGCTCAACATGATGATGATGAGCTTCAGCGCCATCGGGCTCATCTCCGTACTGTGGGTCATTTACGGCTTCACTCTGGCGTTCGGCACCAACGACAGCGCCAGTGTCAACAACATCATCGGTAGCTTCACCCAGTACCTCGGCACCGAGACCGACTTCATCGGCGAGGAGTGGCTCTTCCTCGGCGCGGGCACCGGCATTCCGACGTACGTGTTCATGGCGTTCCAGATGATGTTCGCCATCATCACGGTCGCGCTGATCAGCGGCGCCGCCTCCGACCGGCTCAAGTTCGCCGGCTGGCTGCTCTTCGCGTTCGGCTGGTTCACGCTCGTCTACGTCCCGGTCGCGCACTGGGTCTGGGGCGGCGGCTTCATCGGTGCCAAGATCAAGGCGCTCGACTTCGCCGGTGGTACGGCGGTGCACATCAACGCCGGTGCGGCGGCGCTCGGCCTGGTGCTCATCCTCGGCAAGCGCATCGGCTGGCCGAAGGAAAGCTTCAAGCCGCACAACGTGCCGTTCGTGATGCTCGGCGCGGGCCTGCTGTGGTTCGGCTGGTTCGGCTTCAACGCCGGCTCCGAGCTCACCGTCGACGGCACCACGGCGGTCGCGTTCGTCAACACACAGGTCGCGACCGCGGCCGGTGTGCTGGGCTGGATCATCGTGGAGTGGCTCCGTGACGGCAAGCCGACCCTGGTGGGCGCCTCGTCCGGTGCTGTCGCCGGTCTGGTCGCGATCACCCCGGCGTGTGGCTTCATCGCACCCATCCCGGCCGTGATCCTCGGTCTGATCGCCGGTGCGGTCTGCGCCGTGGCGGTCAGCCTGAAGTACCGCCTCGGCTTCGACGACTCGCTCGACGTTGTCGGCGTGCACTTCGTCGCCGGCTGGATCGGCTCGCTGTCGATCGGCTTCTTCGCCACCCTCCAGGTCAACTCGGCGATCGAGGGTCTGGGCGCCAGCGAGGGCCTGTTCTACGGCGGCGGCGCCACCCAGCTGGGCCGGCAGTTCCTGGCCAGCGGCATCGTGTCGGTCTACTCGTTCGCCATCGCCGCGGTGCTCGCTCTGATCATCAAGTCGACGATCGGCCTGCGCACCTCGACGGAGTCCGAGGTCGACGGCATCGACGTCGCCGAGCACGCGGAGAGCGGCTACGACCTGTCGCCGACCACGGGCGGCGCGTTCGCCCAGGCGGGCATCGCTCCGTCGGCCAACAGCGCGGCGCCCGCCAAGGCGCCGGTGAGCGAGAAGGTCTCCGGTTAACCTCGGACCGATGGAGGGATTGAGCATGAAGCTGGTGACCGCGGTCATCAAGCCGTACCAGCTGGACGCCGTGAAGGAGGCGCTGCACGCCCTCGGCGTGGCCGGCCTGACCGTCAGCGAGGTCCAGGGTTACGGGCGCCAGAAGGGCCACACCGAGGTGTACCGGGGCGCTGAGTACACGGTGGAGTTCCTTCCGAAGATCCGGATCGAGGTGCTGACCGACGAGATCGACGTCGAAAAGGTCGTCGACGCCGTCGTCACCGCCGCGCGTACCGGAAAGATCGGTGACGGAAAGGTGTGGGTCACGGCGGTGGAAGACGTCGTCCGGGTCCGCACCGGCGAGCGCGGGCTGGACGCGCTCTGATAGAGGTAAACGACAAGGTCGGTGCCGCCGCACGCGTCGAGCGTGCGGCGGCGCTTGACATGTGGCTCCGGTCGCTCGTGCCCACCTGGCCGCCCGGGGTCGCGCTGGTCGCCTTCGGCGGGCTGGGCCGGCTCCAGTGCGCCCCGCGCAGCGACCTCGACCTGATCCTGCTGCACACCGGCGTACCCGGCATCGACGAGCTGGCCGCCTCCCTCTGGTACCCGATCTGGGACTCGCGGATCGGGCTCGACCACTCGGTGCGCACCATCCCCGAGGCGCTGTCGGTCGCCCACGACGATGTCAAGGTCGCCCTCAGCCTGCTCGACGCCCGCCACGTGAGCGGCGACCGCGAGCTCACCCGCCAGCTCGTCGAGGCGGCCGCCGAGCAGTGGCGGCGTACGGCCGTGCGCCAGCTGGTGCGGCTGCGCGAGATCACGCTGGCCCGGTGGAAGGCGCACGGCGAGCTGGCGTTCCTGCTCGAAGGCGATCTGAAGGAGGCCGCCGGCGGGCTGCGCGACGTGGGCATCCTGCGGGCCATCGCGCAGGGCGGGCTGGCCGACACGATGCGCCCGGCGGTACGCGCCGCGCACCTGCGCCTGCTCGACACCCGTGACGCGTTGCACGCCAGCGTGGGTCGGCGGGTCGACCGCCTGGTGGCCCAGGAGCGTGCCTCGGTGGCCCGCATGCTCGGCCTCGACGACGGCGACGCGCTGCTGCGCCGGGTGGCCAGCGACGCCCGCACGATCACACACGCGCTCGACGACGGCTGGCGCATGGCCGACCGCCTCCGCTCGGGGCGCCGCCGCGGGGCCGACGGCAAGCCGCAGCGGCGGCCGGTCGCCCGCGACGTCGTCGAGCAGGACGGCGAGCTGGTGCTCGCCCGCGCCGCGATCGGCGCCCGGCCCGACCCGAGCCTGTCGCTGCGAGTCGCGGCCGCCGCGGCGGTCACCCAGCTGCCGATCGCGCGGGCCACCTGCGAGTGGCTGGCCGCGTACTGCCCGCCGCTGCCCGCACCCTGGCCGTCCGAAGCCCGGGACGCGCTGGTCACGCTGCTCGGTGCCGGCCTCGGGCTGGTGCCCACCTGGGAGACCTGCGACAGGTACGGCCTGGTCGACGCGTGGCTGCCCGAGTGGACCCGCATGCGCAGCCTGCCGCAGCACAATCCGGTCCACCGCTTCACGCTCGACCGCCACCTGGTGCAGGCCGCGTACGAGGCGACCGCGTTCACCCGCGAGGTGGGCCGGCCCGACCTGCTGCTGCTCGGCGCGTTCCTGCACGACGTGGGCAAGGGCCTGCCCGGCGACCACAGCGTCGTCGGCGCGCCGATCGCCGCCGCCGTCGCCCAGCGCATCGGCCTGCCGCCGCAAGACGTGGCGGTGATCGAAAAGCTCGTCCACCTGCACCTGCTGCTGCCCGACGTGGCCACCCGCCGCGACCTCGCCGACCCGGTGACCATCCGCGGTGTGGCCGACGCGGTCGGCGACACCACCACGCTGAGCCTGCTGCACGGCCTCGCCCGCGCCGACGCACAGGCCACCGGCCCAGCCGCCTGGTCCGACTGGAAGGGCCGGCTGATCGCCGACCTGGTGCGCCGCGTGCACATCGCCCTCGACACCGGCGCGCTGCCCGCACCTCCGAGGCCGGACCCGGCGCTGGTGACCGGCCCGCTCCCGGTGGTACACCTGGACGGCGGCAGCGTCGCGGTGGCCGCCGCCGACCGGCGCGGCCTGCTCGCCGCGGTGGCCGGTTGCCTTGCCCTGCACCGCTTGGAGGTTCTCACCGCGGACGCGTCCACCGTGGACGGTCGGTCGCTGGTCGAGTTCCGGGTACGCCCGCGGTACGGCACCCCGCCCGACTCGCTGGCGCTCGCCAGCGACCTGCGCCGCGCCGTCTCCGGCGACGTCTCGGTAACCCAGCGCCTGCGCGGCCGCGCCCTCGCCGCCCGACCCGGCGCCGCACACGCCGCCCCCCGCGTGGTGTGGCACCGCGAAGCCGCCACCGACGCCGCCATCCTCGAGCTGCGCGCGGCCGACGCGCCGGGCTTGCTGTACCGGGTGACGTCGGCGCTCGACGAGGCCGGCGCGCAGGTGCGGGCCGCCCGTATCTCCACATTGGGCACTGACGTGGTCGACGCGTTCTACCTCGTCGGCGCCTGGGCCGACGACACCGAACGGGAAAAGGTCGAGGCCGCCGTCCTCACCGCCGCCGGTACGTAGAGCGCTCGCGCATCGACCGTTGGGTTGATGACATCAAATCTCGTGGCATGGTCTGATCCCGGGACTTCGGCGAAGATCTACACGGGGGACGGGCATGGGCGCGTTTTTTCGAGCTTGTATCACCGGGATCGCACTCGCTTGCGCCGCCGTGCTGGGCGCCGCCGGCCCCGCCCGTGCCGCCGACGCGACGACCCTCTATGTGCAGCAGACGTCAGCCGCTTGCACCGACGGCGGACCGGGCACGAGCGCACAGCCGTTCTGCACGGTCGGTGCCGCGGCCGCGGTCGTCAGCGCCGGGCAGACGGTCATGATCGGCGCGGGCAGCTATCCGGAGCGGGTCACACTCGCCAAGTCCGGCACGCCGGACCAGCCGATCACCTTCCGGATCGCCTCGGCGCTGCCCCTTCCGACGCTCGTCGGCCCGACCGCCGGGTTCGTCATCGACGGCCAGCACGACATCAAGATTTTGAACGTGCGCGTCAACGGGACCGAGGCCGTGCCCGCCTTGGACATCCGCGCGTCGTCGGGTATCACGGTCCAGGCCACCAGCATCCAGATGACGTGGACGGCCACCGCACCCGCCATCCGGCTTGCCGCGGTCACCCAGTCCTGGATGGCCCCGTACGTCCACCGGGCGCCAGCCGGCGGCATCATCCTCGACGCGGAAACGACGGGCGTCGAGGTCAGATCCGGCTCGATCTACGCCTCGGGCGAGGCCTACGGCACGAGTGACAGCGCCGGCGTCCGCGTGACCGGGCCTGGCAACACGGTCGCGAAGAACATGATTCACGGCTTCAGAGAAGCGGAGATCGTGCTGGAGCCCGGCGCAGCCGGCACGCCCGTCGTCAACAACGCGATCGGTGGCGGCGCCGGCTTCGGCATCCTCAACCGGGGCGCTTCCGGCACCGCGATCACCAACAACCATGTCGAGAACCACTGCCGGGACGGCATCCGCGTCGAGGGTGCGTCTTCCGGTGTCTCGGTGCAGAACAACCGGCTCAGCCTCAACGGCAACCTCGGCCAGGACCACTGCGACGGGCTGCCGGTGGATGGCGTCGAGATCGGCGTCTACGACGGCGCGGTCGGCGACACCGTGGTCGACTACAACGACGCGCATCATCTCAATCCGAACTCGCCCGCTGTCTACGCGTGGGACGGGGTTCGCATGAGCCTGGCCGCGTTTCGGGCCGCGTCCGGCCAGGCCGCACACGACCGTGAGACTGCCGCCGACCACGACGCCATCGACTCGGCGAACTCGGCCGCCCCGGGATACCCGCAAACCGACCGCGAAGGCGCCGCCCGCATCGACGATCCCGGCGTGCCGAACACCGGCGCCGGACCCGTGACCTACGCCGACCGGGGCACGCGGGAGGTCGTCCGCCGCGCTTCGGCCCGGAGCAGCGTCGCCGTCGACCTGGCGGCGAGCTCGGTCACCGTAGACGCCTCGGCGTCCGAGGCCGGCACCCATCCGATCGTCTCGTACACCTTCGACTTCGGAGACGGCACGACGACCACCCAGGCCGCGCCGACCATCTCGCACCGCTACGCGCAGCCCGGTGAGTACCAGATCAGGACCACGGTGAACACGGCCGACGGGCTCGGCACGAGCGTGCCCACCCAGCGGGTCACCATCCTGCCCGCGTCGCCGACCGCCGGCCTGCTTTCCTTGTACAACCTCAACTACGTCGCCGTGGCAACCAACGGCCTGCTCGGGCCCGGCCAGCCCGGGCTGACCGCGGCGGGCGGGTTCGACATCGGCGACGCCGGTGGCGGTGAGGTGGCCCTTGTCTCCCGGGCGACCGGCATGTACCTGTCTGCTGACAGCATGGGCACCGGGCCGCTTACCATGTTCGCCACGAACGTCGGCCCGACGGAACGCTTCACGCTCGTCCGCAACACCGACGGCAGCATCAGCCTCCGGTCGGTGCACACCCTCCGGTACGTCAGCATCATGTCGCAGACGTCGCCGTACCTCGGGGCCACCCGGACCGCGATCGGCACGTGGGAGAAGTTCCACCCGGTCAAGGTGAGCGACGCCGCACGCACCCTGAAGGCCTCGGCGAACGGCAAGTTCGTCTCCGCCGAGAGCGCGGGCACCAAGCCGCTGATCGCCAGCCGGCCGGCCGCCAACACGTGGGAGCGGTTCGACATCGTCGACCTCGGCAACGGGCAGGTCGCACTCTTCGCCCGCGCGAACAACCGGTTCGTGGCCGCGGAGAACGCCGGCGCCCAGCCGCTCCAGGCCAAGCGGCTCGCGGTCAGCGCGTGGGAACGCTTCACGCTGGTCCGCAACGGCGACGGCACGGTGAGCTTCCGCTCGGCCACCAACAACCTCTACGTGTCCGCGGAAAGCGCCGGCACCTTGCCGCTGATCGCCAGCCGACCCGCGGTCGGCACGTGGGAGAAGTTCAACCTGGGCTGAGCCGTACGTCAGGGGGCGTACGCCGACTGACGCTCGGCGGCGGACGTCTCCCGGCCCGCCGGCGGCGAGGCTTTGGGCATGTTCCCAGTGGAGACCCACGAGCTCACCAAGCGGTACGGCCAGCTCGTCGCCGTCGACAAGGTGAGCCTCACCGTACGGCCCGGAGAGGTCTACGGGTTCCTCGGCCCGAACGGCGCGGGGAAGACGACCACGTTGCGGATGTTGCTCGGGCTGGTGCGGCCGTCGTCCGGCACGGTGCGCCTGCTCGGCAAGGACGTCGGGCAGAGTCTCGGTGACGTCGGCGCGCTGATCGAAGGGCCGGCGTTCTACCCCTACCTGTCCGGGCGGCAGAACCTGCGCGTCATCGCCCACTACGCCGGCTGCCCCGCCGGGCGGGTCGACATCGTGCTCGACCTCGTCGACCTGACCGACCGGGCCGGCGACCGCTACGGCACGTACTCGCTCGGCATGAAGCAGCGGCTCGGCGTGGCCGCGGCGCTGCTCAAGGATCCCCAGCTGCTGATCCTCGACGAGCCGACCAACGGCCTCGACCCGGCCGGCATGGCGGACATGCGGCGGCTGATCAAGCGGCTCGGCGCGGCGGGCAAGACCGTGCTGCTCTCCAGCCACATGCTCGGTGAGGTGCAGCAGATCTGCGACCGCGTCGGCGTGGTGTCCGGCGGCCGCCTGATCGCCGAGAGCACGGTGACCGAGCTGCGTGGCGGCGCGCGGCTGCGGGTGGTGGCGGATCCGGTCGAGGAGGCCGCCGCCCGTGCGCGGGCGCTGGTGGGGCAGGACCGGGTGCGGGTCGAGGACGGCGCCTTGGAGCTGGACATCGAGGCGGGCAAGGCGGCCTGGATCAACGCGGAGCTGGTGAGCGCCGGCATCGACGTGAGCGAGCTGGGCGTGCGCGAACGCGAGCTGGAAGACGTATTCCTGGAGTTGACAAATGTTGGGTAGTACGCGAGCCGAGATCATCAAGCTGGTACGGCGCCCGGCGAGCTGGCTGCTGCTGGCCGTCGCCGTCGTGCTGAGCCTGACCTTCACCTATCTGGTCCCCTACGCGGGGGCGAACGGCACCGCCGACGGGGCGCCCAACGCCACCCGGGGCATCGCCGAGACACTGCCGGATCAGCTGGTCGGCAACTCGATCGGCGGGCTGCCGGTCTTCGCCGGCGCGATCCTGCTGATCCTCGGCGTGCTGGCGGTCGGCGGCGAGTACGGCTGGGGCACCTGGAAGACGCTGCTCGCCCAGGGGCCGTCGCGGCTCACGGTGTACGCCGCGAAGATCACCGCGGTCGCGCTGGCCAGTCTCGTCATCGTGCTGGCGCTCTTCGCGGCCGGCGCGGTGACGAGCGCGGCGATCGCGGCGGCCGAGGGCGCACCGGCGGACTGGCCGTCCATCGTGGACGTACTCGCGGGCATCAGCGCGGGCTGGCTGATGGCGACGATGTGGGCCGGGCTGGGCGTGGTGCTGGCAGTGGCGCTGCGCGGCGTGGCGCTGCCGATCGGGCTGGGCCTGGTGTGGCTGATGGCCGTGCAGAACCTCCTCGCCTCCATCGCCGCGCCCCTGCTCGACTGGGTGGCGAAGCTCCAGGAGTGGCTGCCCGGCCCCAACGCGGGCTCGCTCGCCGCCTCGCTCGGCACCTCACCGGACACGCCCGGCGTGGCGACGCTCGTCGGCGACGTACACGCGGTGGGGGTGCTGGCGGCCTACCTGATCCTCTTCGTCGGCGTCGGCGGCCTCCTGCTGCGCCGTCGCGACATCATCTAGGGAGAATGCGGACCATGAACGGAGCGCGCCGGAGGTGGGTGGCCGATGGGCTGCTCACCCTGGTGCTGCTCTTCGTGGGCATCGGTGGCACCAGGGCGGCGGGGGAGGGGCAGGACCGACCGGTCACCGCGTTCACGTTCGTGCTGGTCGTGATCGTGGCCCTGTCGCTGGTGGTGCGGCGGCGGTGGCCACTCGTCACGCTCGGCGTGGCGGCCGCCGGCACGTCGGTCTACCTGACGCTGACGTACCCGTACGGCCCGATCCTCATCGCGTTCATGGTCGCGGTCTACTCGGCCGCCCGCCACCTGCCACTCAAGCTCGCCGGGATCGCCGCCGGCATCGCGCTCGCCGTCCTGCTGCTGCACGTGTTCGTCGACGGCGACGTGGCCGGCCTCGTGCCCGGCGCGGCGTGGGTGGTGGTGCCGTTCGCGGTGGGCGTCACCGTGCGCATCAGCCGCGAGGCGGCGGTGCGGGCCCGGGACGACCTGGCCCGCCAGTACGCCGACGAGGAGCGCCTGCGCGTCGCACAGGAGGTGCACGACGTGGTCGGGCACGGGCTCTCCGCGATCAACATGCAGGCCGAGATCGCCCTCCACCTGCTGCCCAAGCGCCCCGAGCAGGCCGAGGCGGCACTCACGGCGATCAGCCGCACCAGCCGCGAGGCACTGGACGAGCTGCGCGTGACACTCGCGCTCGTCCGGCGTACCAATGAAGGCGAGACAAGAGCGGCCACCGCGGGCCTGGCCCGTCTCGACGACCTGACGGCGCGGGTCTCCGAGAGCGGGGTGCCGGTCAAGGTCGAGGTCACCGGCGAGCGGCGGGACCTGCCCGCGGCGGTGGATCTGGCAGCATACCGGGTGGTGCAGGAGTCGCTGACCAACGTGTTGCGCCACGCCGGCGCGGCCACCGCCACGGTCCGGCTGGTCTACCTGCCCAAGGAGGTGAGCGTGGAGGTGGTCGACACCGGCCGCGGCGCGGTGATCGCGCTGGGCGGGGGCCACGGCCTGGCCGGCATGCGCGAGCGGGTCGCGGCGCTGGGCGGCGACTTCACCGCCGGGCCCGCGGAGAGCGGCGGGTTCCGGGTGTACGCGAGGCTGCCGCTGCCATGATCCGGATACTCATCGCCGACGACCAGGACCTTGTGCGGCTCGGGCTGCGCACGCTCGTCGAGAGCGAAGACGACATGGCGGTGGCCGGCGAGGCACCCGACGGCCTCGCCGCGGTGGAGATCGCCCGCCGCGAACGCCCCGACGTGGTGCTCATGGACATCCGCATGCCCGGCATCGACGGCATCGAGGCCACCCGCCGCATCGTCGCCGACCCTTCGCTTGCCGAGACCCGCGTCGTCGTGCTGACCACGTTCGAGCTCGACGAGTACGTCTTCGACGCGCTCCGCCACGGCGCCAGCGGCTTCCTCATCAAGGACACCAAGCCGGCCGAGCTGCTGCACGCGATCCGCCTCGTCGCGGGCGGCGAGGCACTGCTGTCGCCCTCGGTGACCCGGCGGGTGGTGCGCGAGTTCGCCACCCGGCCGAGCCGCGTGCCCAAGCCACACCCCCAGCTCGACACGCTCACCGAGCGGGAGCGGGAGATCGTCGGCCTGGTCGGCGAGGGCCTGAGCAACGACGAGATCGCCGAGCGCCTCGTGGTCAGCCCGGCGACCGCCCGCACCCACGTGAGCCGTTCGATGATCAAGCTGGGTGCGCGAGACCGCGCCCAGCTCGTCGTCTTCGCCTACCAATCGGGCCTGGTCGACTTCTAGCGACCTGTCCAAATAAGGGATCTCAAGGTCCCGACCCAGGCTGGTAACGCTGCGTCAGGGTGTCGGACGGATGGGGCCTGCGACCGCCCCCGCAAAGACTCTCGGGGCTTGGCCCGCGAACCCGGCAGCGGACGGCCGGGGATTTCGGGTCGCTCCGCGAGCCGCCGGTGCCCGCGGGAAAGCACCCCAAGAAAACGCTCCACGTTTCCCCGGGGACTCCGCGCATACGGTCCGCCGCTGACGCGGATGTGGGAAATCCGCCTCGAAACGGAGCCCACGTTCCGGTCCGCTCGCGGCGGCGGGCGGACCGGAAACGTCGATCACAGGGTCTTGAACCACTTCACGGTGTCGGCGGTGCCCATCACGTTGGCGCCGAGGTGCTTGGAGTCGTTGTAGACCAGGTCACCGGCGTCCACGACCGGCACGTCCACCCCGCTGGCGGCGAAGCTGGCGCGGCAGGCGGTGGCGTTGCCCACCACGATCTGCTCGTCGCCGCCCGACACCACAAGCCGCACGGGCGCCCGCGGCGTCCAGCCGGTGCAGGTGCCGTCGTGCACCGCCAGCGCCGCCGCGAACGGGCCGGTCGGGTTGTCGATCAGCGCCTTGCCGCGCGGCGTGAGCAGGTCGTCCACGGAGCCGCCCAGCGTTTCCGCCAGCTCCTCGCCCGTGTGCACGCCGTCGAAGACCTCCTCGACACCTTCCTTCTCGAACACGTCGCTCGGCTTGTCGTAGATGTGGTGCAGCCGGTTGTAGGAGACCAGCAGGTAGGCCGTGTAGCCCGTGTTGAACGGCGGCGGCATGCTGGCCAGCACGGGCAGCACCTGCCGCCGGCCGTCGTACGGGCCGGCGATCGGCGAGAGCGCACCCAGCCGGAACCAGCCGTCCGCGCCGGTGGCCAGCGCGCGGGCCAGCCCGGTGGCCGCGGTGCCACCCTGGGAGAAGCCGGTGACCAGCACCTTCCGCTCCAGCGCGCGGCCCTTGCCAGCGGTGAACTCGCGCGCGGCCCGGAGCAGGTCGAGCGCGGCCGTGGTCTCCGAGGGCACGTCGAGGTAGGGGTGCGGGCCGGGGCCGATGCCCATGCCGAGGTAGTCGGGCGCGACCGCGGCGAAGCCGGCCGAGGCGTACGTCAGCGCCGGAGCGACCGCCCAACCGTCCCGCCACATCGACGGTGCGTCGGTCCGGTTGATCTCGGTGCCGTGCGTGTACGACACGACGCGCAGCTCGCGCGCCCCACCCCGCGGGAGGGCCACCAGGCCGCTGGCGATCGTCGGCCGCCCGGCGGGGTCCACCGTGCGGTAGACCAGCTGGTAGGTGTCCACGCCGTACCGGACCTCGTCGACCTTGAACTCGGCCGCGGTCAGCTCGCGCGCGACGTCCTCCTTGGTGGTGAGGCTGCGGAGTGGCTGGACCGCCACGATCCGTCCGCTTTCCCTTGTCTCGCCAGCCGCCGGCGCGGCCACGGCGACCGCCCCCGCGGCGAGCGCTCCGGCCAGGATTCCGACGATGATGCGTGTGTGTCTCATCATGCTCGAAACGCTATGAACACACGCTCTCGGTCTGAATCCGGTCAGCCGGTCTGTTCGAGGTAGGGACAGCATGACCAGAGCCGGGTCTGGGTACGAGTACCCGGTTAGGCTAGGGGCGCGGCCGGCTCGTGAGCCGGCCCACTATGTGCTCGCCAAATGACGACAAACGGGATGTTGCGGCGTGTTTGACACCTTGAGCGACCGGCTGTCCGGGATCTTCACCAAGCTTCGCGGCAAGGGGCGCCTCTCCGACGCCGACATCGACGCGACCGCCCGCGAGATCCGCCTCGCCCTGCTCGAGGCCGACGTCGCGCTGCCGGTGGTCAAGGCGTTCATCGCGAGCATCAAGGACCGCGCCCAGGGCGCCGAGGTCTCCCAGGCGCTCAACCCGGCGCAGCAGGTCATCAAGATCGTGCACGAGGAGCTCGTCGCGATCCTCGGTGGCGAGGCGCGGCGACTCCAGTTCGCCAAGCAGCCACCGACCGTGATCATGCTCGCCGGCCTCCAGGGCTCCGGTAAGACCACGCTCGCCGGCAAGCTCGCCCGCTGGCTCAAGGCGCAGGGTCACCAGCCGCTGCTGGTGGCCGCCGACCTCCAGCGCCCCAACGCCGTCGGGCAGCTCCAGGTGCTCGGTGGGCGCGCCGGCGTCGAGGTGTACGCGCCGGCGCCCGGCAACGGCGTCGGCGACCCGGTCCAGGTCGCCCGCGACTCGATCGAGCACGCGCGGCGGGCCGCCCGCGACATCGTCATCGTCGACACCGCCGGCCGGCTGGGCATCGACGCCGAGATGATGGCGCAGGCCGCCTCCATCCGCGACGCGGTCCAGCCCGACGAGATCGTGTTCGTCATCGACGCGATGGTCGGCCAGGACGCGGTGACCACCGCCGAGGCCTTCCGCGACGGCGTGGGCATCACCGGCGTGGTGCTGTCCAAGCTGGATGGTGACGCGCGCGGTGGTGCCGCGCTCTCCGTCCGGCACGTGACAGGCGAGCCCATTCTCTTCGCGTCCACCGGCGAAAAGCTCGAAGACTTCGACGTCTTCCACCCCGACCGGATGGCCAGCCGCATCCTCGGCATGGGCGACGTGCTCACGCTCATCGAGCAGGCCGAGCAGGCGTTCGACGAAGACCAGAAGGAGAAGATGGCCGCCAAGCTCATGGGCGGCCAGAGCTTCACGCTGGAAGACTTCCTCGACCAGCTCATCGCGGTGCGCCGGATGGGCCCGATCGCCAACGTGCTGTCGATGATGCCGGGCATGGGCCAGGTGAAGGACCAGCTGGCCGAGCTCGACGACAAGCACTTCGACCGGGTCACCGCGATCATCCGCTCGATGACCCCCGGCGAGCGCACCAACCCGAAGATCATCAACGGCTCCCGCCGCGCCCGCATCGCGAACGGCTCCGGCGTGACCGTCATGGACGTCAACCAGCTGCTCAACCGCTTCACCGAAGCGCAGAAGATGATGAAGCAGATGGGCGGCATGATGGGCCTGCCGGGCGGCCGGCGCAAGGCGACCAAGTCCCCGAAGAACAAGCGCAAGGGCACCAAGGGCGGCGGCCGCCCCCGCTCGGCCGGCCTGCCCGGCGGCATGCCGGGCGGGATGCCCCCGGGCATGCCCCAGCTCCCCCCGGGCATGGACCCGAGCGCCCTGGGCGGCGGCGCCTTGCCGCCCGGCTTCAAGCTCCCCAAGCTCGACTTCGGCAAGCTCGGCAAGAAAGACAAGGACACCGACAAGTAACTCGCCGCGCGGGGTAAGAAATGGGGGGACTCGAACCAACGCTGATAGGGCATCAGGATGAGGCGTGAGGTGGTTGACGTGATGCCGCCCTCACGGAAGGAGAGCCCTATGACCACGGCCCTCAACCTGCCGCAGCGCGAGGTGTGGACCGTCGACGACCTGGCCGAGCTACCCCCCCGACCTTCCGTACGAACTCGTCAACGGAAGGTTGATCCTCTTGCCCCCTACCTTCATCCATCAGTTCCTATGCGTCCAGATTGTGCGTGCGCTCGGCGACAACTGTCCGCCGGACCATGAGCCCGTCTACGACCTCTCGCTGGATGTCAACCGCTACAGCGAGCCGCGGCCCGACGTGGTGGTGTTGGACACCGCACACGTCGACCAGCATCCGCCTCCGGTCGAAGACGCGATCCTCGCAGTCGAAGTCGTGTCGAGGGACTCGAAGGTGCGCGACCTGTATGACAAGGCGAGCATGTTCGCCGCCGCCGGTGTCAACCGCTATTGGGTGATCGACCCACTGGGCGACAAGATCTCGCTCGCCGAACATGTTCTGGAGTCCAAGCCCCACCGGCGGTACGCCATCGCCCAGCAGACCACGGAGGTCTTTACCACTGACGAGCCCTATCGGATCGTCATCGACCTGCCGGCCCTGACAGCGCGGCGGGACGGGTTTCTGGGGCGGTCCAAGCCGGCGGACTGACGATCGGGTAGGACTGTGCGCATGGCGTTGCATGTGCGTGGGGTCCTGCTGCCGGACGACGAAGAGCGTGACCTCTGGCTCGTCGGCGACCGGGTGACGTTTTCGCCCGTGGCGGGGGCGGAGACGATCGTCGATCGGGGGTACGTGCTGCCGGGGCTCGTCGACGCGCACTGCCACATCGGCATCGCTCCGGGCGGGGCGCCGATCGAGGGGATCCGGCAGGCCAAAGAGCTGGCCGCCCAGGATCGCGACAGCGGGGTGCTCGCGATCCGCGACTGTGGCTCGCCCTACCCGTACCCCCAATTGGACGACGACCCCGACGTGCCGCGACTGGCCCGCGCGGGCCGCCATGTCGCGCCGCCCAAGCGATACCTGCGCGACATCGGCGTCGAGGTGGGCGCGCCCGGCGTGCCGGCCGAGGTGGCCGCACAGGCGCGGGCCGGCAACGGGTGGGTGAAGCTCGTCGGCGACTGGATCGACCGCTCGGTCGGCGATCTCGCGCCGGCCTGGGACGCCGCCACCCTCGAAGCGGCCGTACGCGCGGCCCAGGCGGCCGGGGCGCGGATCACCGCGCACACGTTCTCCGAGGAGGCGGTGGCGGTGCTCGTGCGGGCCGGCATCGACTGCGTGGAGCACGGCACCGGGCTGTCGCTGGACCTGGTCGACGAGATGGCGCGGCGGGGCACGGCACTGGTGCCCACGATGATCAATATCGCTACGTTCGGCGACATCGCGGCGCGGGCGGAGGGCAAGTTTCCCGGGTACGCGCGGCACATGCGCGCCCTCGGTGACGGCTTTCCGGCGCTGGTGCGCGCGGCGTACGAGGCGGGCGTGCCCCTCTACACCGGCACCGACGCGGGCGGCGGGATCACCCACGGGCGGATCGCCGACGAGATGCTGCGCATGCACGAGGAGGCGGGTGTGGCACCGCTCGACGTGCTCCGCGCCGCTTCCTGGGGCGCGCGCGAGTGGCTGGGCTTCCCGGGCCTCGTCGAGGGTGGCCTGGCCGACCTTGTCGTGTACGCCGAGGATCCGCGTCGCGACCTCCACGTGGTCCGCGCCCCGCAGCGGATGGTGCTGCGCGGGCGGGTGGTCCGCTAGCTCTCACCTCGCGATCGACCAGACCTGGAAGCCACCGTCGGCGGGCGTCGCAGCGGCAGATGGCCCCGAACCCGCGTGGCAGACGAGCCGCCGCTCGTTCCAGGACGAGCAGCGCCACCGCCCCTCCGGCGACGTGGCGAGGAAGCGGCGGGTGCCGTCCGCCGCGGAGATCTCGACAAGGTCCGCTTGGCCCATCGTGAGCAGCGTGCCGGTGGTGAGCCATACAAGTGGCACCCCCCGCTCGTCGGGTCCGAGCAGCTGGCGACCGTCGCGGTCGAGGAGGGCGGAGCTCGAGCCGTCGTCGGCGGAGACCAGCAGCCGGTCGCCGACGGGCAGCAGGCTGGGTGCCTTCCGGGTGGCCTGCGCGCGCCAGGCCACCCGGCCGCTGCTCACCTCGACGGCGACGACCTGGGTCGCGGTGCTGTTTCCCTCGATGAAGCAGACCTGGCCGGTGCCGCACGGCACGACGTGCTCGCCGAACCGTCCGGCCGCCGCGCGGTACAGCTGGCGCGGTGCGGCCGCACCGTCCACGTCGGTCACCGTCAGCCGGAAGGTACCGTCGCGCGGCCACGCGTAGAGGCGGCCGTCGTAGGCCATGTAGTACGCCTCGTCGGCCGGCGCGACGCCGGGTCGCCGGCTGAGCTGCCTTCCGGTCCGGGCGTCGCGGACCAGCAGCGCGCCGCCGGCGGTGATCTGGAGCAGCCGGTCGCCGGCGAGCGGGCGGGCGTAGCCGAAGGCGTCCGCCTCGATGGAGCTGGCGCGGGGCAACGGGTCGGCGGGCGTGAACACGCCGAGGCTGCGTACGGGCGCGTCGGCCGGTGCGGGCGCCTGCCACAGCTGGGCTCCGGTGTCCCAGTCGAACCCCCGGGTGACTCCGCCGGCCACGGCCACGAGCGCGAACGGGTAGTAGAGAAGGTCGCCGGACGGCAGGCTCCACCGCACGTCGCCGCTTTCCGGATCGAGGACGTACGCCCGGCCGCCCTCACCGTCTCCGATCGCCACGAACGCCCACGGCAGCCCGACCACGTCCGGGTAGTTCAGCGTCGAACCGAGCTCGCGGGTGGGCCCGATCGGCTGTCCCGTTTCGAGGTCGGCCAGCCGCACGGCGAGCCGCCCTTGCGTACGCCAGGCGACGAGCACCCGGTCGCCGGAGGTCGCGCTGGGTGTGAAGGACTCGGCGCCGCCTTCGAGCGGGATCATGTCGGTGAGCGGCCGGGGCGGACCGGCCGGCTGCGGCGCGGCGTCGTTGCGGGCCAGCCAGCCGCCGCCGGTCAGGCCGGCGCCGACGACGCAGGCCACCGCGGCGGTCGCGGCGATCAGCCGGGTGCGGCGCCGGCGCTCGCCACGGCGCCGCGCGGTCGAGGCGCGGCCCAGCGGGATCGCGTCCGCGTCGTGCCGCAGCGCGCCGAACATCCGGTCGAGGTCACTCGACATCGCCGGCACCTCCTCTCGTGGTCCGCGCCAGCGGCTGGCCGAGCGCCGCGGCGAGCTCCGCGCGGCCCCGGGAGAGCCACGACTTGACCGTGCCCTGTGCCGCGCCGGTCTCGGCGGCGATGTCCGCCACGGAACGGTCGAGCAGGTAGTGCAGGACGAGCGCGCGCCGGTGCGCCGCCGGCAGCCCGCGCATCGCGGTGACCAGCAGCACCGTGTCTTCCGAGGGCGGTGGGACCGGGGGTGGTGGCCTGTCCGCGGCGGCGCGTACCCGCCGCACCTTGAGGTGCCGCCACCGGTCGGTCGCCAGACGCGTGATGACGATCCGCAGCCACGCCTCGGCGTTGTCGTAACCGGTCAGCCGGCGCCACCGCTGCCAGGCCCGTGCGTACGCCTCCTGCACGAGATCCTGTGCCTCGGCCACGTCGCCGGTCAGCCCGTACGCGTACCGCACGAGGCGTCTCGACGTGTCCCGGTAGAACGCGTCGAACCGCTCAGCCTCCGCCATCCCCACCACCCATCGATCAATCTGCCACTAGGGACACGGGATGGCGCCGGGTCGGGTTGCACATTCACCGGCCGATAGGATGTCGGCTCATGGCACGCGTGCTCACTCCCCGTGCGGAGGATTTTCCCCGCTGGTACCAGGACGTCATCGCGAAAGCGCAGCTCGCCGACAACGGCCCCGTGCGCGGCACGATGGTGATCCGACCGACGGGATACGCCATCTGGGAGCGCATGCAGGCCGAGATGGACGCGCGGATCAAGGTGGCGGGCGCGGAAAACGCGTACTTCCCGCTATTCATCCCGGAGAGCTACCTGCGCCGCGAGGCCGAGCACGTCGAGGGCTTCTCGCCCGAGCTGGCGGTGGTCACCCACGGTGGCGGCAAGCAGCTCGCCGAGCCGGTGGTGGTGCGGCCGACCAGCGAGACCGTGATCGGCGAGTTCATGGCCAAGTGGGTCGACTCCTACCGCGACCTGCCGCTGCTGCTCAACCAGTGGGCCAACGTGGTGCGGTGGGAGCTGCGCCCGCGGGTCTTCCTGCGCACGAGCGAGTTCCTCTGGCAGGAGGGGCACACCGCCCACGCCACCGAGGCCGACGCGCGCGCCTACGCCCGCAAGATCCTCCACGAGGTGTACGAAGACTTCATGGTCGGGGTGCTCGGCATCCCGGTGCTGGTCGGGCGCAAGACGGCCGGTGAGCGGTTCGCCGGCGCCACCAACACCTACACGCTCGAGGGCATGATGGGCGACGGCAAGGCCCTCCAGCTCGGCACCTCACACGAGCTGGGGCAAAACTTCGCCCGCGCCTTCGACATCACGTACACGTCGGCCACCGGCGGCGTCGAGCACGCCTGGACCACGAGCTGGGGCACCTCGACCCGCATGCTCGGCGGCCTGATCATGGCCCACGGCGACGACAACGGGCTGCGGGTGCCGCCGCGGCTGGCGCCGGTGCAGGCATACGTGATGATCGTCAAGGACGGCGAGGGCGTCGGCGAGGCCGCGGCCAAGCTGCGCGACGCGCTGCGCGACGCCGGGGTGCGGGTCGGGTTCGACGATCGGGTCGACACCCCGTTCGGCCGCCGGGCCGTCGACGCCGAGCTCAAGGGCTACCCGGTGCGCATCGAGGTGGGTCCCCGCGACCTCGCCGCGGGCAATGCGGTGCTGGTGCGCCGCACCGACGGCTCGAAGACGCCGGTGGCGGTGCCCGACGTGGTCAAGGCGGTGCTCGCCGCGCTCGACGCCGACCAGCAGGCGCTCTACGACGCCGCGCTCGCGATGCGCCTGGAGCGCACCGTCGAGGTGGCCACGCTGGCGGAGGCCATCGAGGCCAGCGCCAACGGCTGGGCCAAGGTGCCGTGGTCGGAGGTCGGGCCGGCCGGTGAAAAGGAGGCCAACGGGCAAGGCGTCACCGTCCGCTGCCTCATCCGTGCCGACGGCTCGGTGCCCGACTCGGAAGACGAGCCGGAGCTCCAGGCCATCCTGGCCCGCGCTTACTGATGGGCTTCAAGCCCGGTCAGCTGATCATCCACCGCAACGTCCACCGCGGCCGCATCGCCTGGGTACGCCCGGCGCGCGTGGTCGCCGACGACGACCGCGGCCTGCTCGTGTGGGTCGCGCGCGGCACGCCGGTGGCCGGCGAGGTCGCCGCCGACGGGCGGGGGCTGCGGTCGATGCCGTTCGCCGAGTGGATCGAGCAGGGCCCCTACCGCCTGGCCCCCGGCACGTGGGCCGGCCCGCCGGTGCTCAAGTTCCTTCCGGTGGGTGCGAGCCACTCGGTGTGGTGGTTTCGCGACGACGAGGGTCGCTTCGTCAACTGGTACGTCAACCTCGAAGAGCCCGGCGTGCGCTGGGACGACGGCGGCGCCGCCGGCATCGACATCGTCGACCAGGACCTCGACATCGTGGTGCGGCCGGACCTCTCCTGGGAGTGGAAGGACGAGGGCGAGTTCGCCGAGCGGCTCGCCCACCCGGATCACTACTGGGTGCCCGACGAGGCGGCGGTGTGGGCCGAGGGCTGGCGGGTGGTCAAGCAGATCGAGGCGGGCGAGTTCCCGTTCGACGGCACCTGGGTCGACTTCACCCCGGATCCGGCGTGGGATCCTCCGCCCGTACTGCCGCCGGGGTGGGATCGACCACCCGCCGTGTAACACCCCCGAACCGTCTGGCACAATGGGTCGCTGGTATCCGGCTTCGCATGTTCGCGCCCTCTAACCCGGGCATGCGGCCAGTCCACCCGAGCTCCGGCGTCACAACCCCACGTGGCATCCGGTCAGCTCACCCGTATCGCACAGGAGCGAAAACAAACGTGGCCGTAAAGATCCGGCTCCTGCGGATGGGTAAGATCCGCAACCCGCAGTACCGCATCGTCGTCGCCGACTCGCGCACCAAGCGCGATGGTCGCGCGATCGAGTACGTCGGGATCTACCAGCCGAAGGAAGACCCTTCGGTGATCGAAGTCAAGTCCGAGCGGGTGCAGTACTGGCTCTCCGTCGGCGCGCAGCCGAGCGAGGCTGTCCAGCGCCTGCTGGAGAAGACCGGCGACTGGCAGAAGTTCAAGGGCGAGCCCGCCCCGCCGCCGCTGCTCGTGGCGCCGGAGCGCGCCGACCGCAAGGCGGCGTACGAGGCGGAGGCCAAGGCGGCCGCCGGCGTCGCGGAGGCGGCTCCGGCCAAGCCCGCGAAGAAGGCGACCAAGAAGGCGGCCGCCGCTGAGGCGCCCGCCGAGAAGACCGAGGAGCAGGCCGGTGCGGACTCCGGCGAGCAGGTCTGAGGTGGCACTCCGGCCCGCGCTGGAGCACCTCGTCAAGGGCATCGTCGACCACCCGGACGACGTCCGGGTACGCATGATCGACTCGCGCCGCGGCAAGCGGCTGGAGGTGCGCGTGCACCCCGAAGACCTGGGCACCGTGATCGGCCGGGGCGGCCGCACCGCCAAGGCCCTGCGGCAGGTCATCGGTTCGATCGGCGGTCGTGGCGTGCGCGTCGACATCGTCGACTCGTACTGATAGATGCTGCTTTACGTCGGGCGTATCGTCCGGCCGCACGGCATCCGCGGTGAGGTCATCGTGGAGGTGCGGACGGACGACCCGGATGAGCGTTTCGCCCCCGGAAAGGTCCTCGCGACCGATCCGGGGGCGATGCCGTCCAAAGGCACCGACCCGGCCGCCTACCAGGTGCCGGATCAGCTCACGATCGAGGCGGTGCGCGCCCACCAGGGCCGGCTGATCATCGCGTTCGACGGGGTCTACGACCGCAACGTCGCCGACGCGCTGCGCGGGGTGCTGCTCTGCGTCGACAGCGCCGACGTGGGGCCGCTGTCCGACCCGGACGAGTTCCACGACCACCAGCTGGTGGGTCTGACGGCGGTCACGCCGGCGGGGGAGACGCTGGGCGAGGTGGCCCGCATCGACCACGCACCCGCCTCCGACCTGCTCGTGCTGCGCCGCCCCGAGGGCCACACGGCGCTGGTCCCCTTCGTGAAGGCGATCGTCCCTGAGGTCGACCTGGCCGCCGGCCGCGTCGTCGTCGACCCACCAGAAGGCCTCTTCGACCTATAAAGGGTCATTTCACGAATTCGGCACCTGGACATTCCGTTGGCGCGCGGGTGGCAGGACCGGCAAGGGGTCCGCGGCCCTGCATGGATTTCTGCCCGCACGGGGGTGGGCCGGCCTCGCCGGCCACCGTCTGTGACGCGGCGTCAGCAGGCTCAGCGGTGAACTTCGAGATCTAGGACAGTTAGGGTTGAAATAGCGCCCTAACTCTCCAAGATCTCGAAATCTGGCCCGCACGCGCGGTGGCGGCGGTTACTCAGGGCGACGAAGCCTCGGTTGATCTCCCGCCGCCCGTTCGGCAACGGGCATTGTGGACAAACCGCGGGCCGCGCATCCGGCGGAGGCAAAGGGTGACAGCGGCCAAAACGAGGGGTGAGCCGCGCGGGGGCGGCGGACCAGACCATGGTCGACTGACGGTGGGTGGCATTCGGGTCCGGACCGCTGCTCTCTGGGCCTCACCGGTCCGCCGTTGGTCACGCGGTTTGGTCTTGCACCGCGGACGTGGCAGCGGAGGTCGGGGGTTTCGGCGAGCCCTGCGAGCCGCCGGCCTGCGCGGTCTCCGGCGGGAGCGGCGGTCCACAACTGACGCGGCCCGGGAAATATCGCCCCAAAATCCCCTCCTTCCGTGGCCAGGGCCCAGTTCCCTGGCCACGGGGTCGGGGTCATTCTTTCGTTCGGGGAGCCCGGAGGCGTGGGCTGCCCCTTGGAAGAACCCTCCGGGTGGCGGGGAGGCGTGGTACGTCCGCCACCCGGAGGGCTGTCACCGGTCGGGGGGATGACCGGCTGTTTCAGGCCGCCTTAGCCGGAGGCAGGGCGGGAGCGGCCAGATGGCAGATGGTCGTTCGGGTCGACCATCCCGTTACGCGAACCGTGTACGCCGCCGCGACCGCCGCCCGAGCCCAGCGCATCCGGGCGGCGGCGATGTCGGGGTGGTCGCCGAACTCCTGCGCGACCTTGGCCACGCAGCTCTTCGCGCCGTGGGCGCGAACGGTCCGGACGACCGCGGCACGTACCTGCTCCGCGCTGGGACGCTGCGAGTGTTGGAGATCCGACACGAACAGCGCCTCACACCGCGTCGCGGTGATGTCCAGGCTGGGCATGGCTCTCACCATCGCCCGGTGTTGCGCGGGAAACATCCGCCACTACGCGGAGACTCGGATGTGGGGGCGGGGACGGGGGTGCTGACGATCGCGAGGATCTGCTCGATGCTCGTGTTCGCCCGGTCGGCGATCTGCTCGATCGACGCTTCGCTGGCGAGGGCTTGCCTGATCGCCGAGCGCCAGGTGACGTCGGCCCGGGCGCGCACCTCGGCCGCCTGGTCCAGCACGTAGAGTGCCTGCTCGGATGATCCGTACATGGGTTAAAGACTCGGCCAGAGCGCGTGCGGATACATCCGCCACCATGCGGAGGTCGAAGAGGGATGCGGATCGACGTTGTCACGATCTTCCCGGAGTACCTTGCCCCGCTCGACCTGTCGCTGATCGGCAAGGCGCGCGAGAGCGGGCTGCTCGACGTGGGCGTACACGACCTGCGGACGTGGACGCACGACGTGCACCGGACGGTCGACGACAGCCCGTACGGCGGGGGGCCGGGCATGGTGATGCGCCCGGAGCCGTGGGGTGAGGCGCTGGACGCGCTGGCTCCGGACGGGGGCGCGCGGCTCGTGGTGCCCACGCCGGCCGGGGAGGTGTTCACCCAGACGTTGGCGCACGAGCTCGCCGCCGAGCCGCGCTTGATCTTCGCGTGCGGCCGGTACGAGGGCATCGACCAGCGGGTGCTCGACCACGCGGCCACCCGGATGCCGGTGACGGAGGTTTCACTCGGCGACTACGTGCTCTTCGGCGGCGAGGTCGCGGTGCTGGTCATGTGCGAGGCGATCGTGCGGCTACTGCCCGGGGTGCTGGGCAACGCCGATTCGCTGGCGGAGGAGTCGCACGCACACGGGGTCCTGGAGGCGCCGGTCTACACGAAGCCACCGGAGTGGCGCGGCCACCCCGTTCCGGAAATCCTCCGCTCCGGCGATCATGGTCGGATCGCGCGCTGGCGGCGCGACCAGGCCCTGTTGCGCACCGCACATCGCCGCCCGGATCTGCTTGCCGCGCTTGACCCCGGTATCCTGGACAAGCGCGATCTCGCCCTCCTGGACGGGGCCGGATTTCAGGTCCGGGGTGCCGATATGGCAAAGTAGTGAGGTTGCCGCGACCAGCCACCGCCCTCCGGTGGGTCCGCGTGCTCATCTCCCGGCCGCCGCCGGGTGGTGATCGCCCCAACGAGTCATGAGGAAGCCACGCGATGAACACGCTCGACGCACTGGACGCCCAGTCGCAGCGGACCGACCTCCCCGACTTCCGCGCCGGTGACACCGTCAAGGTGCACGCGCGAGTGGTCGAGGGCAACCGTTCCCGGGTCCAGGTCTTCCAGGGCGTCGTCATCCGGCGCCAGGGTGGCGGCCTGCGGGAGACCTTCACGGTCCGCAAGGTCAGCTTCGGCGTCGGGGTGGAGCGCACCTACCCGATCAACAGCCCGGCGATCGACCGCATCGAGGTCGTGACCCGCGGTGCCGTCCGCCGGGCCAAGCTCTACTACCTCCGCGAGCTGCGCGGCAAGGCCGCCAAGATCAAGGAAAAGCGGGAGAAGCAGCCGAGCTGAGGCTCGTCCCTCTCGTTCTTGGCATTGGCCGCTTCGGGTGCCGGGCGGATACGCTGTCGGCGGTGACGTACGACGAACGCTTCGTCCGCGGTCAACGCCGGGGCGGCGCGACACCCCCGCACTACCGCTCGCCCGACCTCCGCGGAGGAGGCCTCGCGGGCGGTAGTGCTGTATCTCGGACTCGGGGGGCGCGCGAGGTGCAGCAGGACGGCGACGTCGACCCGTGGCGCAGCCTGCCCCGACGCAGCAGCGGGCGGCGGCGGCAGATGCCGCTCTGGCAAGAGCTTCCGCTGCTGCTCATCGTCGCGTTCTGCCTGGCGGTGCTGATCCGCACCTTCCTGTTGCAGGCGTTCTTCATCCCCTCCGGGTCGATGGAAGACACGCTGCTGGTGGGCGACCGGGTACTGGTCAACAAGATCGTCTACGACGTGCGCGACCCCGAGCGCGGTGAGGTCGTCGTCTTCCGTGGCCCGCCCAACTGGACGCCCGAGTTCCAGGAAGAGCCCTCGGTCGGCTTCATGGCAAAGCTCGGCCGCACGGTGGGCGACCTGGTCGGCGTCAGCCGTCCGGGCGAGAAAGACTTCATCAAGCGGGTAATCGGCGTGCCCGGCGACAAGGTCAAGTGTTGCGACGACCAGGGGCGCGTGCAGGTCAACGGCAAGTCGATGGACGAGCCGTACGTGTTGGAGAACTCCGATCCGGACCTGCCGCCCAACCCGCGCGAGTGCCGTTCACGGCAGTTCGACGAGATCACCGTCGCGCCGGGCAACCTCTTCGTGATGGGCGACCACCGCCTCGTCTCCCAAGACTCGCGATGCCAGGGCCAGGTCCCGATCGACAACGTGATCGGGCGCGCCTTCGTGATCGTCTGGCCATACGACAGGTGGGCGGGGCTTGGCATCCCGTCCAATTTCGACGACGTGCCGCAGGCCGCGGCGCTCGCACCGCCGGCGGAGTCTCCGGCTCGCCTGCCTGACCAGGGAGGTTTCGCTGTCGTCCTACCGCTCCTGCTGCCACTGGCCCTCTTCCCCCGCTGGTCTTTGGGCCTGTCCGCGCGTTCCCCGCGCTCATTTCCAGGTCTCCGTCGTAGGCTCCGTCCGTGATTGACGAGCAGACCGAAAAGCGCCGCGGGTCGTTCTGGCGCGAGCTTCCCATCCTGCTGGGCGTGGCGATCCTGGTGGCCGTGCTCGTGCGCGCGTTCGTGCTCCAGACGTTCTACATCCCGTCGCCGTCGATGGAGCACACGCTCGACATCTACGACCGGGTGCTCGTCAACAAGCTCGTCTACGACTTCCGTTCGCCGCACCGCGGCGAGATCGTGGTCTTCGAGGCGCCGGCCGACTGGCGGAGCAACCCCGACGGCGAAGACTTCATCAAGCGGGTCATCGGCGTGGGCGGCGACCACATCGTCTGCTGCGACTCCGACCAGCGCCTGATCATCAACGGGCAGTCGCTCGACGAGCCGTACATCTTCTCCGAGGGCGGCACCACCGACCTCGCGGCCGACGAGTCGTTCGACATCACGGTGCCCAAGGGGCGGCTGTGGATGATGGGCGACCACCGCTCGGCGTCGGGTGACTCGCTCGAGCACTGGGAGCGCACTCGCGACCTCAACTCGGCCACCATTTCGGAAGACGCGGTGATCGGGCGCGCGTTCGTGGTCTTCTGGCCGGTGGGCCGGGCCAAGTGGCTGTCGGTGCCCGATCCGTTCGACAAGGTGCCCAACCCCTGAGTCTAGGCTGGGGCGGTGGACGGTATCCCCCGCCGCGCGGCCCGGGTGCTGCTCGTCGACGGTGACGACCGCGTGCTGCTGTTTCGCGGCTTCGACCCGGCCCGGCCGCACCATCGGTACTGGTTCACCCCGGGCGGCGGCCTCGACGGTGACGAGCCGTACGCGGTGGGCGCCGCCCGCGAGCTCGCCGAGGAGACCGGCCTGCGGCTACCTCCGGAAGAGCTGGGCGACCCGGTGTGGGACGAGGTGACCGAGTACCCGTTTGGCGGCCAGTGGTTCCGGCAGCGCCAGGAGTTCTTCCTCGTGCGCGTGCCAAGCTGGGAGGTCGACACGCGCGGCTTCGACGACGTCGAGCGCGACTCGATCGACGATCACCGGTGGTGGGAGGTGGCCGAGCTGGAGGCGACTGCGGAGCGGGTGTATCCGGCGGATCTGGCGCCTTTGCTGCGCCGTCTGCTGGTGGGCGGTGGGGCCGCCGCTGGCGGCGCTGTGGAGGCGTCGTGCTGACGCGGTGGTGGTCGGTGGTGTGGCGTCTGCTTGTCGGTGGTGGGGTCGCCGCTGGCGGCGCTGTGGAGGCGTCGTGCTGACGCCGCCGCGGACGGTGGTCCGCCGGGAGGGTGGCATTTACGCCCTTGAGCGGGCGCTTCAGCGCCGCGGCTTCCGCATCGTGGCCGGTGCCGACGAGGCCGGGCGGGGCGCGTGTGCGGGCCCGCTGGTGGCCGCCGCGGCGGTGCTGCCCGAGGGCAAGCGCGGCGAGATCGACGAGCTGGCCGACTCCAAGCTGCTCACCCCCGCCGCACGCGAACGTGTCTACGCCGAGGTCGTCAAGCGCGCCCTCGCGTACGCGGTCGTGGTCATCCCGGCCGCCGAGGTCGACGCGCGCGGCCTTCACGTGTGCAATCTCGCCGCCATGCGCCGCGCGCTGGCCACCCTCACCACCCGTCCGGAGTACGTGCTGACCGACGGATTCGGCGTCGACGGGCTGGGCGTGCCGGGGCTGGCCGTGTGGAAGGGCGACCAGGTGGCCGCCTGCGTGGCCGCGGCCAGCGTGCTTGCCAAGGTCACCCGAGACCGGCTCATGGTCGACCTGCACGGGCGCTTCCCGGAGTACGGCTTCGACGAGCACAAGGGCTACGTCACGCCCGAGCACAATGCCGCGCTGGTAGCTCACGGACCGTGTCTGGAACATCGCTTTTCGTACGTGAACGTGGCCACCGCCTCCGGCCGCGACTCCCGCCCGCCACGCTCCCGCCGCCCCGCGGCGGTCGGTGCGCTCGAGCCGATGGGGCGGGCGATCCCCGCAGGGGGTACCGTCGGCGTGGCGTTGGCCGAGGGGGCGCGGCTGCCGCTGCCGGTGGGGGAAGATGTGGCCATGGAAGGCGGAGTGCGATGAGCGCAGAAGATCTCGAGAAGTATGAAACCGAGATGGAGCTGCAGCTCTACCGGGAGTACCGCGACATCGTCCGCCAGTTCTCCTACGTGGTCGAGACCGAGCGCCGCTTCTATCTCGCCAACCAGGTCGACCTGCATGTGCGCAATTCGGACGGCGAGGTCTACTTCGAGGTCGAGATGCACGACGCCTGGGTGTGGGACATGTACCGACCCGCCCGTTTCGTGAAGAATGTGCGAGTAATGACGTTCAAGGACGTCAATGTGGAAGAGCTCGAAAAGCCCGACATCTCCCTCCCGACGGAAAACGGCTTCGGCGGCTGAGCCTTCGGCCCCATACCAGATCGACTAGCTCTCCGGGCGTTATCCACACCGGGCCCGGCCGTCCACAGGGCGGCCGCGGCCCGGTTGCGGTCTTTCCGGGGTACCACCGACGCTGCCCTCCATGCGGGCATTGGTGTCGCTGGTTGCGATCATGCTGGGTGGTTTGTTGGGGTCGCCAGGTTGGTCGGTTTCCCCTGGTTTGAGAGCGCCCACCGGCTTGCGGGTGGGTTCCGGCACTGATTTGTCGCTGGCTCATGACGTGTGGGTGACTCCCGGTCTTTGGGTCTCTTCGCGTACAGCCCTTCCTTCGGCGGCGTTGGCTCGGGCGCCCGTGCCGGTGGGGTCGTTCCGATGGCCGCTGGACGGTGCTCCGCGAGTGGTGCGGCGGTTCGACCCGCCGCCGGAGCCGTGGCTGGCCGGCCACCGCGGCGTTGACCTGGCGGCGCAGGTTGGCGCCCCGGTGCGCGCGGCGGGCGCCGGCACCGTCCACTTCGCCGGCAGCGTGGCGGGCCGTGGCGTCGTCAGCGTCGCCCACCCCAACGGCCTACGCACCACCTACGAGCCCTTGAAACCGAGCGTCCGCACCGGGCAGGCGGTGGCGGCCGGCGACCAGATCGGCAAGCTGATCGCCGGCCACGCCGGCTGCCCGGTGGCGGCCTGCCTGCACTGGGGCCTGAGACGCGGCGAGGAGTACCTGGATCCGCTAGCTCTGCTGGGCCTGGGCCGGGTCCGCCTGCTGCCTTTGGACGCTTCCGCCCCGGCGGTGTGGGCAGCGGCAGTGCCTGTGTCGGTGCCGGTGGAGTCGGCGCCGGCGGTGGGCGGTGACTTTCGCCGGTTCGCCGGCGGTCGGGTTGCCCGCCCGGTCATTCACCCGGACAGCTGCTCCGCCGGGGTGGCCCGATGACCGGGGAGCGACCTGAAGCACCTGAGCTTCAGATCAGCGGGACGACGCCGGAGTCGGTCGCCGAGCCGGAGTGGAAAGCACGCGTCCGGATAGGCGTAGAGCGCTCCATGCGGCGGCGCGCCGCCCGCGCCGAGCAACGGCGGGTGCTGAACGCCCGCCGGAAGGCCGGCCTCCAGGCCCGCCACGCCACCCGCTGGGCCCGCCTCGACGCCGAGGACATGGACCCACCATGAGCGCGCTGGCGCCCGGACCGCGTGACCGGGACGTGCTGCTCGCGTTGGCGGCGGAGATGTCGTCGCATGGGCCGACGGCTGACCGTCGCCGACGTGTGGCCGGCGCCGGCGGCCGGGAATCGCGGCTGGGTGTTGGCGGCGGGCCGCCGGTTTGGCGTGCGAGCTCAGCGTTCTGGCGGTGGGCTGCCGGTTTGGCGTGCGAGCTTCAGCGGAGCTGGCGGTGGGCTGCCAGGCTGGCGTGCGAGCTCAGCGGAGCTGGCGCAGGAAGGCGGGCAGGCGCTCCGCCAGCCGGTCGTACTCGTCGCGGTGGTTGTAGATCTGCCCGCACAGCCTCAGCCACCCGCGGCCGTTCCAGGACATCACCCCGACGACTGCGGCCAGTTCCTCCTCGATGCGGTTGGCGAGCTCGGTCGCCGCCTCGAAGGTCGTCGCTACGCCGGCCGGCAGCGGAAGGATGCGCATCGCGACCTGCGGGGCGCCCGGGTCGGGCAGCTCCTCCGGGGACAGGCCGAGTGCGGCTCCCACGACCCGCTGGCCGTAGGCGGCCAGGTCGGCATTGTGTGTCCGCACCCGCTCCGCGCCCAGTGTCCGCAGCAGGAAGAGACCCGTGGGGGCGGCCAGCCAGGGCGTGTAGTCCAGCGTGCCCTGCCACTCCACCCGCGCCGGGTAGCCGCTGTCCTGCTCCCAGGAGATGGCCAGCGGGTCGATGCGTTCGCGCCAGCGCGGGGCGACGCTGAGCAGGGCGGTGCCGCGCGGGGCGTACGCCCACTTGTGCAGGTTGCCGATCCAGAAGTCGGCGCCGATCGTGTCGACCGACACGGGCAGCATGCCGGGTACGTGGGCGGCGTCGACGAGTAGCGGCACCTCCCGCTCGCGGGCGGCGGCAGCGATCTTCTCCACCGGGAAGAGGCGGGCCGTGGGCGACGAGATCTGGTCGACGACGAGCAGGCGGGTGCGGCCCGGCCGCAGGGCCTGGGCGACCGTCGCGGTGACCTCGTCGTCGCCGGCGTCGAGTGGCACGCCGACTGTGCGTACGGTGGCGCCGGTACGGCGGCATTCGCGCTCGGCGGTGAAGGCGATCGCGCCGTACCGGTGGTCGGTCATCAGCACCTCGTCGCCCGCGCGCAGCCCCACCGACTGGAGGACGATCGCCGCGCCGATGGTGGTGTTGCCGACCAGGCCGGCGCCCTGCGGGTCCGCGCCCAGGAAGGTGGCCAGGTGGCGGCGGGTGTGCGTGATCCGCTCGGGCAGGTCGCGGAAGTAGCGGATCGGGTTGGTCTCGCCCTCGTCGCGCAGCCGCTGCTGCGCCCGCTGCACGGCGATCGGCACGGCACCGCGCGCACCGTGGTTGAGGTATGCGAGCGCGGGGTCGAGCGAGAAGCCTTCCCGGATGCGGTCCCAGCCGACGTTAACACCCTCGACCACCGTGCCTCCCACGGCGCCAACCCTACGCGCCGGCTCGCCCGCCGCAGCGTGCCAATGGCTGATCCGTGGCCGCTGTCCGCGGCGACCCGTGCTGTGGGCGCGCAGCGCGGGGATGGGTTTGGGGCGCCAAAGGCCATTCGTGGCCGCGGGGATCCATGGCCCCACGACCAGGGCTGCGAGGCGGCAGGCGGCAGCTATGCGGTCCAATTGCCAATCCATGGCAGGCAACCTGAGCTGTGGGACGGCGGGCGGCAGCTAGGCGCGGGGATGGGCTTGGCGGTACGCGGCGCGGAGGCGCTCCACAGAGACGTGGGTGTAGATCTGGGTGCTGGACAGCGAGGCGTGGCCGAGCAGCTCCTGCACCGCCCGCAAGTCGGCGCCGCCTTCCAGCAAATGTGTCGCGGCGGAGTGGCGGAGGCCGTGCGGGCTGGTGTGTGGCAGGCCGGCGGCGCGGGCGTAGCCGCTCACGATGCGCCGCGCGATCGTGGGCTGGAGGCGGCCGCCGCGTGCGCCCAACAAGAGCGCGTCGCCGCTCGACGGGCCGGAAAGGGCGCCGCGGCCCAGGCGGAGCCAGTCATCGATCGCTTCCTCGGCTGGGAGTCCATAGGGGACGGAGCGTTCCTTGCCGCCCTTGCCCAGCACGCGCACCACCCGGCGGCCACGATCGACATCCGCTATGTCGAGGCCGCAGAGCTCGCTGACGCGGATGCCGGTGGCATACAGCAGCTCCAGCAGCGCGCGGTCGCGCAGCAGCACGGGGGAGGCCTCGTCGCCCGGGGCGCTGACCAGCGTCTCGGCCTGGTCGGCGCGGAGTACGGCCGGCAGGTCGCGGTGTGCCTTCGGGCTGGCGAGCTGGGCGCCGACGTCGGTGGTGAGCCGTCCGGCGCGGTGTGCCCAGGCGCTGAACGTGCGCGCGGAGGCGGCTCGCCGGGCCAGGGAGGTGCGGGCGGCGCCGAGCGTGCGGAGCTTTGCCAACCAGCTGCGCAGCACGGCGATGTCGATGTCGCCCGGCGTCGCGCACCCCATCAGCGCGGCGTGGTCGAGGAGCGAGACGACATCGCCGACATAGGCCCGGACCGTGTGCGCCGAGCGGTTGTCGACCTGGGCGAGGTGGTCCGCGAACTCGTCGACCGCGTCGCGCATCGGCTCGGGTAGGCCCTCGTGGATCGCCCGGATGCTGACGCTCTTTCGCTTCACACCGTCGACCGTGGAAGCCTGAGGCGTGGGGTGTCAAGGCACCGCGCCGGCCTTCTGCGCCTTTCGCGGCTGAGCGCCCCGCCGTTTGTCGCCAGCGGCGGCCAAGGCAGGCTCGCCCACATCGGCGGCGGCCGTCGCCGCACCCGCTCCAAGCTCAGAAGCACCCACCCCGACCGGAGACGCACCCGCCCCGAGCTCAGACGCACGCGCCCTGGGCCGAGACGCACGCGGTGCGGGCTCGGGCGCACGCGGCGCGGGCTCGGGCGCACGCTCCTGGGGCTTAGGCGCACTCGCCCTGGGCTCAGGCGCACCTATCCCCGGCTCAGACGGACCTGCCCCGGGCTCGGGCGCACCTGCCTCGGGGTCGGATGCGTCGGACTCGGGCGGAGCGGCCTGGACTGGCGGCTTGCTCGTCTTGGGGACGAGTCGATAGCCGCCGGCGCGGCGGGAGACGAAGCCTAGATCCTCCAGGAGGGTGAGCTTGCGCATCGCCGTGCGGATGTCGATGCCGGCCTTCGCCGCGATCTCGTCGGGGCTCGCGGTGCCGCGGCGCGGGACCCACTCCAGCACCATCGCGGCCTCGACGTCGAGGCCGTCATGGGGGCGCACGGGGCCGCGCGGGCGGGGCGCGAGGTCGCCGCCGATCTGGCCGATCTCTTCCATGACATGGGCAGCGCCGGTGACCAGCCGTACCTCGGGATGGTCGCGGAGCAGCTCGTGGCAGCCGACCGACATGGCGGAGGTGACCGGGCCGGGCACGACCATCGGGCGGCGACCGAGCGCGATCGCGCGCCGCAGTGTCTGGCTGGCGCCGCTGCGCGCGGAAGCCTCGACGACCACGGTGCCGCGGGTGGCGGCCGCGATCACGCGATTGCGGATCAGGAAGCGGTGACGGACCGGCACCGACCCGGGTGGCCACTCGCTGACCAGCAGGCCAGCCTCGGCGATGCGGTCGAAGAGGCCGGTGTTGCCCGACGGGTAGGGCTTGTCGACGCCGCAGGCGAGCACCGCCACGGTGAGCCCGCCGGCGTTGAGAGCGCCCCGGTGGGCGGCGGCGTCGATGCCGTGGGCGCCGCCGGAGACGATCGTCCACTCACGCTCGGCCAGCTCGTATGCCAGGGTGGTCGCCACGTGCTCGCCGTAGTGGGTGGAGGCCCGCGCGCCGACCACCGCGACCGACCGGTCGAGGGCCTCGTCGAGCCGGGGCGCGCCGCGCACCCACAGGCACAGCGGCGGTGCGACGTCGCGGTCGATGCGGTGCTCGGCGGGGCGGCCCAGCAGCAGCGTGAGGTCGCGGACGGGCTGCGGCCACTCGTCGTCTTCAGGGATCACGATGCGGGCGCCGAGCCGGTCGGCGCGTTCGAGGGCTGCCTCGGCGACCTCGTGCGGGTCGCCGGCACCCATCCGGGCCGCGGCCGCTCCGCGCAGTGCGTCGGGCACGTCACCCTCGACGAGCCGCTCCAGCGCGCGGAGCGGGCCGTTGGCGTTGACCATGCGGTGCACGGCCTCGTTGCCCGGCTCGATCAGCCAGTGCAGCGCGATCCGGGCCAGCCGCACTCGCTCATTCACAGAGACCTCCCTCATTTGGCTATGCCGGTGCGGAGCTGGGTCGCCTCGAGCACGTCATCGGAATCCGGCCGGTGGCGGCCGTCGATGTCGGCGATCGTCCAGGCGAGGCGGAGGATGCGGTCGAAGCCGCGTGCGGAGAGCGAGCCGTGGTCGAGGCGGGTGCGCAGTGCCTTGGTGTCGGCGGCCGGCAGGCGCCACGGCGGCCGCCGCAGCGCCGCGCCGGGCACGTCGGCGTTGGTGCGCCAGCCGTTTGCCGACCACCTCGCCGTCGCCGCCGCCCGCGCCTTGAGCACCCGGTCGGCCACCACCGCGGACGGCTCGCCGTCCGTCTCGGGCGCCATCAGCTCGGCGGCGCCCAACGGGTCGAGCGTCACCTGCACGTCGATCCGGTCGAGCAGGGGGCCGGAGAGGCGCCCGATGTAGCGGCGGCGGGCCGTCGGGCTGCACTCGCAGAACTGGTCACCAGATGGCTTTGCGCATGGGCAAGGGTTGGCCGCGAGCACCAGCTGAAAGCGTGCCGGGTATTCGGTAGCGCCGTCGGCCCGGCGCAGCAGGATGCGGCCGGTCTCCAGCGGCTGGCGCAGCGCGTCGAGGGCCCGGCTGGCGAACTCGGCGGCCTCGTCGATGAAAAGCACACCACCGTGTGAGAGCGACACGGCTCCTGGGCGGGCCAGCCCGGTGCCGCCGCCGACCAGGGCTTGGACGGTGGCGGTGTGGTGCGGGGCCTGGAAGGGGGGCCGGCGCAGCAACCGCCCGCCCGGCGGCAGCACGCCCGCGATCGAGTGCAGGGCGGTCACCGCCAGCGCGGCCTCGTCGTCGAGCTCGGGCAGGATCGATGGCAGGCGCTCGGCGAGCATGGTCTTGCCCGCCCCGGGCGGCCCCAGCAGGGCCACGTGGTGGCCACCCGCCGCAGCCACCTCGATGGCGCGCCGGCCCAGCGCCTGGCCCGCCACGTCGGCCAGGTCTGGACCGTCGGGCTCGGCCTCCGGCCCGCTATCGGGCGGGTCGAGCAGCGACGCGCCGTCACGCACGAACGCGACCAGGCGGTGCAGCGCGTCGACGGCCTTGACCTGCACGCCGGGCACCACGGCGGCCTCCGCCGCATTGCCGATCGGCACGACCACGCGGCTGACGCCGGCCTTGGCGGCCGCCGCCACCATGGGCAGCGCGCCGCGCACCGGACGGACGGTGCCGTCGAGGCCGAGCTCGCCGAAGATCGCCACCCCGTCGAACGCGGCCAGCGGCAGCTCGCCCGAACCGCCGAGCAGAACGACGGCGATGGCCAGATCGAAGGCCGAGCCGGTCTTGCGCATGCCGGCGGGCAGCAGGTTGACCGTGATGCGGCGGCTGGGCCAGCGCTGCCCCGAGTTGACGATCGCGGCGCGGACGCGGTCGCGGGCCTCGTTGAGCGCGGTGTCGGGCAGGCCGGAGAGCACCACCGCCGGCAGCCCGGGCGACAGGTCGGCCTCGACCTCGACGAGGTGGCCGGTGACACCAGTCAGCCCAACCGACAGCACCTTGGCGTAACTCATGATCGCGCCCGCTCTGCCGCGGCCGGCCACCGGTCTTTGCCCACGCCGTCGCCCTCGATCCGCGCGGCGGTGGGCGGCCACGGACCTTCGTCGGCGCTGCGCCTGTGGACGTGCCTGGCGCACTCGCTCATCAGAAGACTCCGCGCAGGTGCTCGACGCGCGCCGCGCCCCGCCGCTGCGGAAGCACCGACACCACGTCGAAGCGCACGTCGTGACCGTGCATGTCGTGCTCGTGCAGCCAGCGCACGGCGAGCCGGCGCAGGCGCCGCGCCTTGGCCGACACCACCGCGCCGGCCGGCGGCCCGAACTCGAGGCTGCGCCGTGTCTTTACCTCGCAGAAGACGATGTCGTCGCCGTCGCGCGCGACGATATCGATCTCACCGTCGGAGCACCGCCAATTGCGCTCGACGATCCGAATGCCCGCCTCGACCAGGTGGGCGACCGCGCGCCGCTCGCCGTACGCACCGACCGCCAATGTCGCCGTCGTCATGGGAACGAGCGTGTGGGGGGAGGGTGTGGGAGGGGAAGGCGCCCTTGATCGATGTGTGGACAGGTGTGTGGGCTGTGGAGAGCCGGACAATCATGCGGTGGGTGTGTTATGAGATCGGCGCGGTCAGCTCACCCGAGAAGCCGAGAAGCCGAGATCTGAGAAGCCAAAAGCCGAGAAGCCAAAAGCCGAGAAGCCGAAAGCCGACCCGGCTCAACGAACGGGCGCGTACGCGTACTCCCGCTGGACCCACTCCAACCACTCACCGTGCGGGCCGGTGCGGGCCAGGACTTCGACGGTGGCCCGGCCGCCCCGCCACGCGACGAGCGTGAGCAGCCCGACGGCCAGCACCCCGCGCGGGCCCGCCTCCGCCGGCCGCCCGGTGAACATCTCCGCGCCGCACTGCGAAGCCTCGTTCAGCACCACCGTGAGATCCCGCCGCGCCCCGCATTCGGCCAGGGTGAGCGCCAGGCGGCGGCGGTCGGCGTCGGACAGGTACATGAGCGCGTTCGACGTGAAGACGCACGGCACCGCACCGTTATCCACAGTGGACAGTACGCCGGGCAGTGCCGCCACCATCTCGCCGGCCACCAGCCGCGGGCGCGCGGCCGCCACCTCGGCCAGCGCGGCGTCGAGCCGGGCCAGCCGCTCGGTGTGCTCGGGCCAGACGCAGGCACGCAGCCACTCGGTGGCGTGCGGGTCGGCGGCGTCCACAGGGGACAGGTCGATGCCCACCCGGTCGGCGACCGCCACGTCGTTCGCGGCCGGCGACGGCCACCGCTCGCCGCGCACCTCGCAGCTCAACGCCAGCCCGCCGGCCGGCCCGTAGGACTCGACGCGGTCGCCGTGGCGGTACTCGCAGGTGTACCGATCGCTGATCAACAGCAGCCCCGCGCTGGTCCCGAGCTCGACGAGCGCGAGTGGCCGGCCAGCCACACCCGCGGCGCGGCCGAAGGCCGGCCGCAGCAGCGCCGCGCGCCGCGCCTCGTTCGTTTGGGTCGTCCTCGTCGCGCAGAGGGCGGTGAGATCGTCGCGGTGCGCCGCCACGAGGTCCACGAGCGCCGCCGGCAGCCCGCTGTCCACGTCACGCGAGCCACCGAGCGTCGGCAGGTACGCCACGAGCGGGTGATCCCGCGCCACCGTGCGCAGGAGGTACTGCACCGCGGCGAAGAACAGGATCGGCCGCCGCTGGTCCGGTGGTGCGGCGAGGAGCGGCTCGGCGAGCTCCGGCTGGTCGGCGACGGCCGCGGAGAGCCGTTCGTACCGGGGAGAGTGCCCGCGAAACTCTTTGTGGGCGAAATGCCGGAACGTCCGGATCAGCAGTCCCGCATCCGCCGCTTTCATGCCGGGATCGTGCCCGCCCGGGGCCGGTGGCGCAGCGACGCCGATCACAAGAGTTTGCCCGCTTTGCGAAGGTGGCCTAATCGCGCCAGGTCGCATACCGTGCGCCCGTGAGCGGGAGTCGCGAGGCTACGGGCCTTGACCACGACGGCGGACGAGCGCCGAGTGACGGAGCGGGGTAGGCGTGAGCGGGAGTCGCGAGGCTACGGGCCTTGACCACGACGGCGGACGAGCGCCGAGTGACGGAGCGGGGTAGGCGTGAGCGGGAGTCGCGAGGCTACGGGCCTTGACCACGACGGCGGACGAGCGCCGAGTGACGGAGCGGGGTAGGCATGGACCCACAACGGAACGCTCCCGACCAGGCCGATCGCGGCTGGTACGACCGCCGGCACGGCGAGCCGGAGTGGGAGGGCTACCGCCTGCCCGGCCCGCGCGGTGCGGGGGAGTCGCTGGAGGCCGACCCACTCTCGGGTGGTCCACGCGCCGCGGCACAGCCCGCCTACGACCAGCAGCACGCCGCGCCGCAGCCCGCTTACGACCAGCAGCACGCCCCGCCGCAGGCCGCCTACGACCAGCAGCACGCTCCGCCGCAGGCCGCCTATGACCAGCAGAGTGGCTACAACCCACTGGCGGCGCCGGCGATGGAGGTGCCCGCTTACGGGGGCCCGCCGGTGCCGGCGCCGGCAGCTGTGCCGCAGGTCCCGCCGCCGCCACCGGGCTACCAGTCGTTCGAGGAGCCGACTGGCGCTGTGCCGCCGGTCACGCCCCGTGCGGAGGCCGAGTCGATCGAGACCCAGCGCTTCCAGACCGCGCCGGCCGCGGCCCAGCACTTCCACACCGAGGCGATCGACCGGGCCGCGCTGCGCCGCCCGGCGGCGCCGGCCCCAGACGGGGTGTATCGGACGAAGCGGCCGGCGGCGGGCATCGTCTTCGCGGTCCTCGCGGTCGTGTTCGAGATCCCGGCGCTGCGCCTGCTCGGGGACGCCGCGATCGGTGGGCCCGTGGTGGCTTCCGGCGTGGTGGCGGGCACGTTCCTGGTGGCCGGGCTGCCGCTCGTCGCGCTCGGCCTTTATGCCCTGGTCACGGGCGCCAATCGGCTGCCCAGCGACGGCGGTGGTGGCGCACAGGCGTGGCTGCGGCCGCCGACCGCCTACCTGCCGGTCGGCCTGGTCCTCCTGGTCGCGGCCGCGCTCGCGGCCTGACAGCAAACCCAAAGCCCCGACGTCCGGCCCGAGAGCGGGACGGCACACCCGGGAGCCGGACGGCACACCCGAGAGCCGGACGTCCGGCCCGAGAGCCGGACCGCACACCCGGGAGCCGGACGGCACACCCGAGAGCCGGACGTCCGGCCCGAGAGCCAGACAGCACACCCGAGAGCCAAGACAGCACCCAAAGCTAGACGGCAAACCCACAGCCGCGGTCTGGTCTTGCGCCGCGGACGTGGCAGCGGGGGTCGGGGGTTTCGGCTCGCCCGGCGAGCCGCCGGCCGCCGCGGTCTCCGGCGGGAGCGGCGGTCCGCAGGTGACGCGGACCCGGGACATGGGCTAGGCGGTGGAGCCGGCGGCGGCGATCCAGACGCGGGCCAGGAGCACACGCTTGGTCCCGGCCCGCCGGACGACCGAGCGGAGTGAGGCGTACACTGGTCGACTGGCGACCGCCTCAAGGCGGCCGACCTCGCGCGCCCTCCCCACGGCTCCGTCCATGGGGCGACGGTCCCCTGGTCCCGAAGCATTTCGGGCCCACCCTGGCCGGCGACCAGGCGCCAGGACGCCTGACCGACCGGTCAAGCGTGACAACCAGGGAACATACGAGGAGCACCCCACCATGGCCGTAGTGACCATGCGCCAGCTGCTGGAGAGCGGTGTCCACTTCGGGCACCAGACTCGTCGCTGGAACCCGAAGATGAAGCGGTTCATCTTCACCGAGCGCAACGGTATCTACATCATCGACCTCCGCCAGACGCTCGACTACATCGAGAAGGCGTACGACTTCGTGCGCAACACGGTGGCCGAGGGCGGCAGCATCCTCTTCGTCGGCACGAAGAAGCAGGCCCAGGAGGCGATCGCCGAGCAGGCGACGCGGGTCGGCCAGCCGTACGTCAACCACCGCTGGCTGGGTGGCATGCTGACCAACTTCCAGACGGTGTACAAGCGGCTTCAGCGCATGAAGGAGCTGGAGTCGCTCGACCTGACCGGCACCGCCGCGGGGTACACGAAGAAGGAGACGCTCCAGCTGTCCCGCGAGAAGGACAAGCTGAGCCGCACGCTCGGTGGCCTGCGCGACATGCAGAAGGTGCCGGCCGCGATCTGGGTCGTCGACACCAAGAAGGAGCACATCGCCGTCGACGAGGCCCGCAAGCTGGGCATCCCGGTGATCGCGGTGCTCGACACCAACTGCGACCCGGACGAGGTCGACTTCCCGATCCCGGGTAACGACGACGCGATCCGCTCCGCCGAGCTGCTCACCAAGGTCGTCGCCACGGCCGTCGCCGACGGTTTGATCGCCCGCTCCGGCCGTGCCACCCGCAGTGGCGCCGAGGAGAAGCCCGAGCCCGGTGTGGTCGGCGCCGACGAGCCGCTGCCCGAGTGGGAGCGCGAGCTGCTCGAAGACACCGAGAAGAAGGCGGACGAGCCGGCACCGGCCGCCGCCGCGCCCGCACCGGCCGCCGCCGCCGAGCCGGCACCGGCCGCCGCCGCCGAGCCGGCACCGGCTGCCGCCGCCGAGCCCGCACCGGCCGCCGCCGAGTAGGACCGCAAGCCAGTCGACAACCACGACCCAAAGAGAGAGTCATGGCCAACTTCACCGCCGCGGACGTCAAGAAGCTCCGCGACCTCACTGGCGCCGGCATGATGGACGCCAAGAAGGCGCTCGACGAGGCGGAGGGCGACTTCGACAAGGCTGTCGAGGTCCTGCGCATCAAGGGCGCCAAGGACGTGGGCAAGCGGGCCGGGCGCACCGCCGCCAACGGCCTGGTGGCCCACTCCGGCAAGGCGCTGCTCGAGCTCAACTGCGAGACCGACTTCGTCGCCAAGAACGCCGACTTCGTCGCGCTGGCCCAGCGCCTGGTCGAGCACGGTGACCAGGCGGGTCTGACCACCGCCGAGGAGCTGCTCTCCTCGACGCTGGCCGACGGGCAGACCGTCGCCGACGCGGTGCAGGACCTGTCCGCCAAGATCGGCGAAAAGCTGGTGCTCAACCGCTACGGCGTGGTCGGTGGCACCGCCGCCGTCTACCTGCACCGCAAGAGCCAGGACCTGCCGCCGGCGGTCGGCGTGCTGGTGGAGTACACCGGCAAGACCGACGAGGCGGGCGACGCCGACGCGCGTGGCGTGGCGATGCAGATCGCCGCGATGCGCCCGAAGTACCTGACCCGCGAGGAGGTGCCGGCCGACGTCGTGGAGTCGGAGCGCCGCATCGCCGAGCAGACCGCGCGCGAGGAGGGCAAGCCGGAAGCGGCGCTGCCCAAGATCGTCGACGGTCGGGTCAACGCCTTCTTCAAGGACTTCGTCCTGCTGGAGCAGGCGTCGGTCGCCGACAACAAGAAGTCGGTCAAGCAGGTGCTGGGTGAGGCCGGCATCGAGGTGACCCGCTTCGTGCGCTTCGAGGTCGGCCAGGCCTGATCGGCCGGCCAGCAGCGCCAGTACAAGATCGAACAGCCGAGGAGGCCGCCCGTGTACGTGACCGTCACGGCGGCCTCCTTGTCACGTAGTGTGAGCGGCAACACCGGCGACGCCGGCGGGCGTCACAAGAGCATCACCAGCACCACAGCCAACGACGGCGGAAGGCGGACCGGATGACGCAGACGGTGGCGGGCGAGCCCGCGACGATGGACGATCCGACCGCACCGCCCCCCGGGCGGGCGCGCCGGGTGGTGCTCAAGCTCTCCGGTGAGGTCTTCGGCGGTGGCGCGGTCGGCGTCGACCCCGACGTCGTGCAGGCTGTGGCCCGGCAGATCGCGACCGTGGTGCGCCGGGGCGTGCAGGTCTCCGTGGTGGTCGGCGGCGGAAACTTCTTCCGCGGCGCCGAGCTGCAAAAGCGCGGCATGGATCGGGCGCGCGCCGACTACATGGGCATGCTCGGCACGGTGATGAACTGCCTCGCTCTCCAGGACTTCCTGGAGAAGGAGGGCATAGAGACGCGGGTGCAGACCGCGATCACCATGGCGCAGGTGGCCGAGCCGTACATCCCGCTGCGCGCCATCCGCCACCTGGAGAAGGGGCGGGTCGTGATCTTCGGTGCCGGCGCCGGCATGCCGTACTTCTCCACCGACACCGTCGCCGCCCAGCGGGCCCTGGAGATCCGCGCCGATGTCGTGCTGATGAGCAAGAACGGCGTCGACGGCGTCTACACCGCGGACCCCCGCACCGACCCCACCGCGGTCAAGCTCGACGCGATCACCTTCGACGAGACGCTGAGCCGGGGCCTGCGGGTCGCCGACGCCGCCGCGTTCAGCCTGTGCCGTGACAACGGGCTGCCGATGCTGGTGTTCGGCGCCGAGGGTGACGACACGATCGTGAAGGCCGTAGGTGGCGAGCGCATCGGCACTCTGATCACTGCTAACTAGCCGGATCACTTAGAAGGGAGGCGACGGGGCAGGTGATCGACGACACCCTCCTCGAGGCCGAGGAAAAGATGGAGCGCGCGGTAGAGCACGCCAAGGAGGAGTTCGCGGCGATCCGCACCGGGCGCGCCAACGCGGCGATGTTCTCCAAGATCATCATTGACTACTACGGCAGCCCAACCCCCCTGACCCAGATGGCCTCGGTGGGCACCCCCGAGCCGCGCATGGCCATCATCAAGCCGTACGACGCGTCGCAGCTCGGCGCGATGGAGAAGGCGATCCGCGACTCCGACCTGGGCGTCAACCCCAACAACGAGGGCACCCAGCTGCGCATCCTGCTGCCGCAGATGACCGAGGAGCGCCGCCGCGACATGATCAAGGTGGCCCGCCACAAGGGCGAGGAAGCCAAGGTCGCGATCCGCAACGTGCGGCGTAAGGCCAAGGAAGAGCTGGACCGCATCGTCAAGGACGGCGAGGCCGGCGAAGACGAGGGACGCCGCGCGGAGAAGGACCTCGACGACACCACCCACCGGTACGTGACGCACGTCGACGAGCTCGTCAAGCACAAGGAAACAGAGTTGCTCGAGGTCTGATGTCGCAACTCGACCCCTACGGCAACCAGACGCCCAACCGGGCACCCGACGAGTGGGTGCCGGACCCCTGGCTGGACCAGCCCGACCGCGAACCAGCCGGCGAATGGCCGAACCGCAACGGGCACGTCGACGAGCCGTACACGGGGTCGGGTGACCTCTCCTATTCGGAGGGCGAGGCCCAGACGGCGGCGTACCCGCAGGTGCGACCCCGGACACAGGAGGAGCCCGAGCCAGTGCGTCCACGGCGCCCGGGTCCGGGAAAGCGGCGGGCGACCGGCCGGGCGGGGCGCAACCTGCCCGCGGCGATCGGCGTCGGGCTGACGCTCGGGGCCGTGGTCATCGCGTCGCTGTTCGTGTGGCGCCCGGCGTTTCTGGGTGTGATCGTGCTCGCCCTCGGCGTCGCGATCTGGGAGATGAGCCGCGCGGTGCGCGCCGTGGGCGCGCATCCGCCGGCCGTGCCGCTCGCCGCGGGCGGCCTGGTCATGATCGGCATGGCCTGGTACGCCGGTGAGGACGCCCTGCTGCTCGGCTTCGTGGTCACGCTCCTGGCGACGCTCGTGTGGCGGCTCGCCGACGGCCTCTCCGGCTACGGGAAAGACATCTCCGCGGCCGTCCTCATCGCGGTGTACGTGCCATTTCTCGGTGGCTTCGCCGCGCTGCTGGCCGAGCCCGAAAACGGGGCGGTCCGCGTGATCGTCACCCTCGCCGCCGTGGTGCTCTCCGACACCGGTGGGTACGCGGCCGGCGTGTTCTTCGGCAAGCACGCCATGGCGCCCACGATCAGCCCCAAAAAGTCCTGGGAGGGGCTGGCCGGCTCGCTGGTGGCCACGGCCGTGGGCAGCGCCATCTTGCTGTACGTGCTGCTCGACGTCGAGCCGTGGTGGGGCGCCGTGTTCGGGCTGGCACTCTCCGTGGTGTCGGTGCTCGGCGACCTGGCCGAGTCGATGCTCAAGCGCGACCTCGGCATCAAGGACATGAGCAACCTCCTGCCCGGCCACGGCGGCCTCATGGACCGTCTTGACTCGATCCTCTTCGCACTGCCGACCGCGTATCTGCTGCTGGCCGTCTTCACGTGACACGAGTCCGCGCCAAATGCGGGCGCATGGGAGACTGGACGAGCTATGACTAGCCTGCCCGTTCTCCCGCTCAGTCCCGCCGCCGTGGGGCGCCGCCCCGCATTGCCCCCGCGACACCTCGCCGACCTCGACCTCGCGGGCCGGCAGGCGCTGGTGGCGGAGCTGGGCGAGCCGGCGTTCCGGGCCAAGCAGCTGTCCACCCACTACTTCGGCCGCCTGGTGCGCGACCCCGCGCAGATGACCGACCTGCCCGCCGCCACTCGCGACCGGCTGGCCGAGGCGCTGATGCCGCGCCTGCTCACGCCGGTGCGCGAGATGGCCTGTGACGACGGCGCCACACGCAAGGCACTGTGGCGGCTGCACGACGGCTCGCTGGTCGAGAGCGTGCTGATGGGCTACCCCGACCGCGTCACCGTCTGTATCTCCAGCCAGGCCGGCTGCGGCATGGCCTGCCCGTTCTGCGCGACCGGTCAGGCCGGCCTCACGCGCAACCTGTCGACCGCCGAGATCGTCGACCAGGCCGTCTACCTGGCGGGCGTGGCCGCCTCCGGGGCGGTCGCCGGCTCGCCGCCGCGGCTGTCACACGTGGTGTTCATGGGCATGGGCGAGCCGCTGGCAAACTACTCTCGGGTGGTCGACGCGGTCCGGCGGCTGTGCGCGCCGGCGCCGGAGGGCCTGGGGCTCTCCCAGCGCCATGTGACGGTCTCCACGGTCGGGCTCGTGCCGGCGATGCGTAGGCTGGCCGGAGAGGGACTCTCCGTAACCCTTGCGCTGTCGTTGCACGCGCCCGATGATGAGCTGCGCGACGAACTCGTGCCCGTCAACCAACGCTGGAAGGTCGCTGAGGTGCTTGACGCCGCGTGGGATTACGCCTCCCGCACGGGTCGCCGCGTGTCTGTCGAATACGCGATGATCAGGGATGTGAACGACCAGCCGTGGCGAGCCGACCTGCTGGGGCGGCTGCTCGCCGGGCGGCTGGCCCATGTAAATCTCATCCCGCTCAACCCGACACCGGGCAGCCGTTGGGATGCGAGCCCGAAGCCGGTCGAGCGGGAGTTCGTCCGGCGGTTGCGCGAGGCCGGAGTTTCGACCACAGTGCGTGACACGCGGGGTCGTGAAATTGACGGCGCGTGCGGACAGCTGGCCGCCAGCGAGACCAGCAGTGCGGACGGAAGGTGACATAGGTGGCTAGTCAGGGTCAGCGGTTCCGGCGCCGGGCGCTGCGTCGCGGTTACAAGGTCGACGAGGTGGATGCCTTCCTCGACCGTGTGGAGGCGACCCTGGCGGGCGACCAGGTAGGCGCGCCGGTCGCCTCCCAGGAGGTCCACGATGTCGTCTTCCGGGTCCGCTTCGGCGGCTACGACGAGTGGCAGGTCGACCTGCACCTCGACCGCGTCGAGCGGCAGCTCGCCGAGCTGGAGGAGCGCGGCGGTTACGGCCGTGGCCCCGACCGCCTCGGCCCGCCCGACCGCCTCGCCGGCGCAGACCGGATGGGCCCGCCCGACCGCATGGGTCCGCCCGACCGGATGGGCCCCCCGGATCGCATGGGCCCGCCCGACCGCATGGGTGGCGGCCCGATGACGGAGCGTATCGGCCCGCCGATCCGCGACGACCGCATGCCCCCCGGCGGCCCACCCATGCCCCAGCGGCCGATGCCCGCCCAGGCCAGCCCCTCCCGCGACCCGTATGGGCGCTACGAGGACCAGGGCGGCTACGACCAGGGTGGCTACGACCAGGGCGGCGGCTACGGTGGCGGTGGCTTTGACGGCCCGCCCGGCCGGGGTGGTTTCGACGCTCCGCCCGGCCGCGGTGGCTTTGACGGCCCGCCGGGTCGCGGTGGTTTCGACGCTCCGCCCGGCCGCGGTGGCTTTGACGGCCCGCCCGGCCGCGGTGGTTTCGACGGCCCGCCCGGCCGTGACGGCTTCGACGGCCCGCCCACCGGCGGCTTCAACACGCCCAGTGGCGGCTTCGGCGCTCCATCCGACGGGCGATACGGCGACGACCGCTTCGACGGCTTCGCCGAGCCCGGTCGGCACGGCAAGGCCGATATGACCGCGGAGATGCGCCTCGGCGGCCCACCCGTGGGCGGCCCCCCACCGGGGATGGCCGGCCTGCCCCCGGAGTTGCAGCGGATCGACCAGCTGCGGCGGGGCTTCCAGGTGCGGCGGTTCGGCAGCGGCTACGACCCGGCCCAGGTCGACCGCCTCTTCGAGGGCATCTTCAACGCGGCGACCGGGCGCGGCCCGATGCCGATGAACCCCAACGAGATCGACCGGGCGCAGTTCGGCCTGGTGCCCGGCGGTTACTTCGAGGCCGAGGTGGACGCCGCCCTCAAGGAGGTCAAGGACATCCTGCGCGGGCAGTGAGGGCGGGATTCTTATTGCCCCGGTCTGCGGGCTCGGTTAGGGGCGCCGCGGCCTCAAAAACTCGGTTCAAAAGCAGACTTGGGCTACCGCGATGTCCGTCGTGGTCCAGACCGCTGCGCGGGGCCCCCGGGGAAACGCGGAGCGCAGCGGAGCGTTTTCTTGGGGTGCATTTCCCGCGGCCTCACCCGTCCGCCGCTGGTCACGCTCACCCCGGAGCGCACCGAGTGCGGTCGGCATCTGTCCACAATGTCCCTCGCTGAGGCGCGGGTCGGCTCCCCGTTCGGGTGGACGACGGTATAGGCATGGCTCGTGCTTCGTGCGCTGGCTGCGGCTTCGGGGGTTGGCCGGCCGGCGGATCGCCGGTCCACCTTCTCACTGGTTGGGGATGTGGCTCGGCATGCGGGCGGTGCCATGATCGTCACCCGATAAGGCTGTGACACGCCGAGGAGCACGCCCCTATCGGGCTAACGATCATGAGATGCGCCCGCCGCAGTCGGGCATCTCCCATGTGGCGGGACGAGCGGGTCAGGATGTGGAAGGGTCGTGATCGTTAGCCCAGAACCCGTGTGACACGCCGGCAAGAACGCGGGTTCTGGGCTAACGATCACGAAGCGCGGTGGATGCCGGCGCCTACGGAGCCTGCTTGGCCGACCCCAAGCCGGCCAAACCGCGAACCAGAGCGAAAGGGGCGCTAGGAGCGGAGGCCGTTGCGGCGGAGCACCACGTCGACGACGAGGACCAGGGCGAGGCCGGCGGCGATCACGACGAGGAAGACGTCTTCCGTGCGGCCGGTGTGGTTGCCGATCAGCATGGTCAGCAGCACAATGATCGTCAACACCGCGCCGATGCGGGAAGCCTTGCGCCCGCCCGGCTTGCGCTGGTCCGGTGAGGTTACCGGCTCGCTACCCGCCACCTTCGGTCCTTCCCTCGAACTGATCCGCGGCCAAGTCTGGCATGCGCCGGAATGCCGCCCCGCGCCGGGATCGGGCCGCGCGCCCGATAACCTCGACTGCGGGCGTCAAGACCGAGTGGAGGCAGTGCGGTGCGAGTGACGGGTACGGGGCACGCGAGCATGCGGATCGACACGGCCGCGGGCAGCATCCTGTGCGACCCGTGGGTCAACCCGGCCTACTTCGCTTCGTGGTTTCCCTTCCCGGACAATTCACTGCTCGACTGGGAGAGCCTCGGGCAGACCGACTACCTGTACGTCTCTCACCTGCACCGCGACCACTTCGACGCCGAGCACCTCAGGCGCTTCATCTCGAAGAAGGCGACGGTGCTGCTGCCGGACTACCCGACCAGCGAGCTCGAAGACCAGCTGCGCGAGCTGGGCTTCACGAGCTTCATCGAGACGAAGACCAACGAGGTGATCGAGCTCGACGGTGGCCTCAAGGTGATGATCCAGGCGCTGACGTCGCCGACCGACGGGCCGATTGGTGACTCGTCGCTGTGGGTGGAGTACGACGGGGTGCGGCTGCTCAACCAGAACGACGCGCGGCCCACCGACCTGTCCACGTTCGCGGAGTTGGGGCACGTGCACGCGCACATGCTCCAGTTTTCCGGCGCGATCTGGTATCCGATGGTGTACGAGCTGCCGCAGACGGCGAAGACCGCGTTCGGCAAGCAGAAGCGTGACCGGCAGTTCGACCGCACGTTCCGCTACATCGACGACCTCAAGGCCTCGCACGTCTTCCCGATCGCCGGGCCGCCGTGCTTCCTGGATGACGAGCTGTGGCAGTTCAACGACATCTTCGGTGACGAGGGCAACATCTTCCCGGACCAGTCGGTGTTCATCCGCGAGTACGCCAAGGTGGGCGGTAGCAACGGTGTGGTGCTGTTGCCGGGCTCGGTCTCGGAGCTGACCACCGAGGAGTGCGTCACCACGCACCCGACCGATGTGGACGAGTACTTCGCCAACAAGGCGGCCCACCTGGAGGAGATGCGGGAGCGCAAGCGCCCGGTCATCGAGGCGGAGAAGAAGACCTGGCGGCACCCCGAGATCGACGTGCTCAAGGAGATGAAGCGGATCATCGAGCCGCTCCTCGACGAGTCGATCTACCTGGCCAAGGGGGTGGGCGGGCCGGTCCGCTTCGACCTGGTCGGCTACGACGGCGAGGCGGTCGAGTCGATCGTGGTCGACTTCCCCAACGGGCAGGTCCGGCCGTACGGCGACGAGAAGGTCCGCTACCGCTTCCGCACCGAGCGGGCCCTGGTCGAGCACCTGCTGCACATCGGCGAGGTCGACTGGGTCAACTCGCTGTTCCTGTCCTGCCGCTTCTCCGCCGCCCGCATCGGCCAGTACAACGAGTTCGTCTACGCCTTCTTCAAGTGCCTGTCGGAAGAGCGGCTCCAGTACGCCGAGGGCTGGTACGACGAGCACTTCCAAAACGCCGACAAGGAGGACGTCCGGCTCGGCGAGTGGGTGGTGCAGCGGCGCTGCCCGCACCTCAAGGCCGACCTCACCCGCTTCGGCATCGTGGAGGGCAACCAGCTCACCTGCCAGCTGCACGGGTGGAAGTTCGACCTGGCCAGCGGGCGGTGCCTGACGAGCGTGGGTCACCAGATCCGGGCGAGCAAAGCCGCCAGCCAATCGGAGTAATCTCCTGCCGATCTTGCCCGACCTGAGGTACAAAAGGGACATTTAGTCCCACCTCGGGAGGGCAGGTGAGGGCCGTGCTCGGTCTCGTCGCCGTGTTGATGACCATCGCGGTGCCCCTGGCCGCGCCAGCGCCCCCACAAGAGCCCACGCCACCCGCCGGCCAGGCGCAGCCACCACCCGCCGGCGACGGTGTCTACATTGTCGTGACCAACGGCACCGTCCAGGCCGAAGCGGTCGCCGACCGGTACGGGGTGACCGCCCGCCACACTTACCAGAGCGCCGTCCACGGCTTCTCCGCCGCGATGACCGCCGACCAGGCCGCCTCGATCCTGCGCGACCCCGCCGTGTCCTACGTGCAGCGCAACATAGGGCACCGCGTCACCGACACCCAGGCGCAGCCGCCGTCGTGGGGCCTCGACCGGGTGGACCAGCGGGCGCTGCCGCTCGACGAGTCGTACACCTACCCGAACGACGCGCCCACCGTGCACGCGTACGTGGTCGACACCGGCGTGCGCACCACCCACGCCGACTTCGGTGGGCGGGCCGAGAGCGGGTTCGACGCGATCGACGGCGGCCTGGCCGACGACTGCCACGGCCACGGCACCCATGTGGCGGGCACGATCGCCGGCACCGCGCACGGTGTGGCCAAGGCCGCGCGGGTCGTCGCGGTCCGCGTGCTCGACTGCGCCGGCAGCGGCACCACCGAGACCGTGCTCGCCGGCGTCGACTGGCTGGCCGCACACGCCCAAAAGCCCGCGGTCGCCAACATGAGCCTCGGCGGCGGCCCCGATCCCGCACTCGACGACGGCGTGCGGCGGGCGATCGCCAGCGGCGTCACCTTCGCGCTGTCGGCCGGCAACGGGCTGGGCGGCGCGCCCCGGCCGGCCTGCGACCAGTCACCGGCGCGGGTCGCGGAGGCGCTCACGGTATCGGCCACCGACCGCGAGGACAGCCGCGCGCCGTGGGCCAACACCGGCGGTTGCGTCGACCTGTTCGCGCCGGGCGTCTCGATCGTCTCCGCCTGGAACGCCGCCGACGACGCCACCCGTCCCCTCAGCGGCACCTCGATGGCGGCACCGCACGTGACCGGCGCCGCCGCCCTCTACCTACAGGAACACCCCGAGGCGACCCCGCCCGAGGTGGCGGCCGCGGTGGTCGCCGCCGCCACGCCCGGCACGGTGCGAGACCCGCTGGAGGGCACGCCCAACCTGCTCCTCTACATCGGCGACGCCGTCCCGGCCTGCCCGCCGCCGACCCCGGACCCGTCCCCGTCACCCACGCCGTCGCCCGAACCCACGGACACTCCTTCTCCGGCGCCATCGGCCACCTGAAACAGACATTTCCCGGGTCCGCGTCAGCGGCGGGCCGCCGCTCCCGCCGGAGAACGCGGCGGCCGGCGGCTCGCCAGGGCGAGCCGAAATCCCCGGCCCCCGCTGCCATGTCCGCGGCGCAAGACCAACGGCGCGGACGGGTGAGGGCGCCGGAGCAACGGTCTGGACCCAATGCCACTCACCCCAAGTAGATCAAGGCATTGACCTGGACATGTCGAGGCGCGGGTGACAGGACAGGCAAGGGCCCACGGCCCTGCATGGACTTCCTGCCCGTACAGGGTGGGCCGGCCACCGTCTGTGACGCGGCGGCGGCGGTTACTCAGGGCGACGAAGGCCCCGATCTCCCACCGCCCGTTCGGCAACAGGCATTGTGGACAAACACCGCTGCACCGCGTGGCGCGGGCCGCGCCTCCGCCGGAGGCAAGAAGGCGTGACCGCGAGGGTGAGCGTGACCAACAGCGGACGTGTGAGGCCGCGGGAAATGCACCCCAGGAAAACGCTCCGCTGCGCTCCACGTTTCCCCGGGGGCCCCGCGCAGCGGTCTGGACCACCGCGGACATCGCGGTAGCTCAAATCTCGGTTATGAGGCGTGGCCCAGGTCGCGGAGGATGCGGAGTGCGGCGTTGTGGCCGGCGGCGCCGATCACGCTGCCGGCGGGGAAGCAGCCGGCGCTGCCCGCGTACACGCCGTCGACGCCCGTCGCGTAGGGCATGCGGTCGGTGAAGGACACCGTGTTGTCGACGTGGTGGATGTGCCCGCCGGTGATGCCGAAATGCCGCTCGATGCCGGCCGGTGTCAGCGGAAACGCGTCGGCCACGAGCGTCGAGGTACCCGGCGCGTACGAGTCGCAGATGGACAGCAGGTGGTCCACATAGGACGGCAGCTCGTCGTCCGTCAGTGTGGCCGGCACCGACTGCACGAAGAGCGCCGACGAGTGGTGCCCGCCCTCGTCCCGCAGCGACGGGTCCACTGTGGTGTGCACGTACCACTCGATGGTCGGCTCGGCCGGCAGCCGCCCCTCCACCACGTCCGTCCACATCGCACGGAGCGAGGCCATCGGTGAGTCCTGGTAGGGAAGCAGGTGGATCGTCGCGCCGAAAGGGCTTGGCGCGCTCGGTGGCAGGCAGGGAAAGCGGGGCAGTCCGGAGAGCGCCATGTTGACCTTCAGCGTGGTGCCGGGGCGCTGGACCGCCGCCATCCGCGCGGTCAGCTCCACCGGCAGCGCGCCGGCGGGCATCAGGTCGATCAGCCGGTACGGGTCGCACGCGCCCAGCACGACCTTCGCGGCCACCGCTCGCCCGTCGTCCAGCACCACCCCCGCGGCCGCGCCGCCGTCGAGGACGATCTCCTGCACGGTGGTACCCGTGAAGAGCTGTGCCCCGGCGGCACGCGCCGCGTCGGCGAAGGTCCGCGAGACGGTGCCCATGCCGCCCTTGGCGATCATCCAGGTGCCGTCGGCGCCGGGGAGCCGGCACATGTTGTGCACCAGGAAGTTGTGGCCCGTGCCGGGGTCGTCCGGGCCGGCGTTGAGACCGGAGAGGCCGTCGGTGACCGCGTACATGGAGACGAGCAGCTCCGACCGGAAGTCGAAGCGGGCCAGGTAGTCGGCGACCGAGCCGCGCACCAGGTCGACGAAGGTCTGCCGGAGCGCGGGCCGGATGTAGCGCTCGGCGGTCTCCTCCACGGGCAGTGGCTCGGCCAGCCACGCCGGGCCGAGGTCGTCGCGGAGGGCCCCGATCTCGGCCTGCATCGCGTCGTCCGCCGCCACGTCCTCGGGCGAGAAGAAGCGCGTCATCTGCGCGCGGGTCGCCTCGCGGTCGGTGCCGAAGAGCAGGTACGCGTCACCGCGCGTGGGCAGGAAGTAGTGCGGGTCGCGGCGGAGCACCGGGATGTCCACGTCGAGCGCCTTGAGCAGCTCGGGCGGCATGAGACCCAGCAGGTACGAGCCGGTGGAGTGGCCCAGCCCCGGCACCCGGGGAAAGGGGTGCTCGGTGCGCGCCGCGCCGCCGAGCACGCCGGCCGCCTCCAGCACCACCACGTCGAGGCCGGCCCGGGCCAGCAGGACCGCCGAGACGAGTCCGTTGTGTCCGGCTCCGACAATCACCACGTCCGCGCGTTCAGGCACCATGCCCATGCACGTTAGTCGGGTAGAGCGCCGACCTGGCTGAGGAACTGGACGATCTCGGCCTCGAAGAGCGCCTCCGGGTCGGTCAGCGCCCAGCGCAGCTGCTGGAAGACCTCCATCGCGACCATGCCGTAGAGCCGCGCCCAACCGGACAGGAACGTGTACGCGACCTCGATCGGCAGGTCGCCGTGTGCCTCGCGCAGCGGGCCGAGGTGGGGGCCGAGGTGCTCCAGCATGTACTCGCGCGGGGGCGTCGGCCACGGCTGGCGCTGCCACAGCCGGAGAAACGCCTCCAGGTAGGGGCGGCCGAGGTCGGCGCCCGGGTCGTCCGGCAGGCACTCGAGACCGAGGTGGCCGACGCCTGGGACCGGCGCGCCGAAGACCAGGCCGAACTCGACCGGGTGGCCGACCGCCCAGGCGCGGTACGCGCGGGCCATCGCGGCGAGCTGCCGGCCGGGGTCGTCGCCCGCCGCCTCGCTGGCCGCGGCCACCACGCCCGCGACCTCCTCCATCAGGTCTTCGGCGAGTGCGAGGACCAGCGCTTCGAGGCTGGGGAAGTAGCGGTAGATGGCCGGCGCGGTCATGCCCATGTCGCGGGCGATCTGGCGCAGTGAGATGGCCTGCGGCCCGCCCGCCACGAGCAGCCGCCGCGCCCCCGCCTTGATCTCGGAGACGGTCGCGGACCGCAGACGCTCCCGACGCGTGGGTGACGAAGTCGTCATGCCCGCGAACCCCCTTGACGCCAGCAAACGGCGATTGCGATAGTTAACACCGTTCACCTGACTGATCGGCTATTACAGCGTAGCTGTTGCGCGGTGGGGGAAAGCGATGTTCGCGTGGTGGGGAAGGACAGTCGTCCGGCTGAGGTGGGCGGTGCTCGCGGCGGCCGCGGTGCTCGTCGTGGTGGGCCTGACCTGGGGCGCCGGGGTGTTCGGCAAGGTGACCGGCGGCGGCTTCGACGACCCCGCGAGCGAGTCGACGAAGGCACGCGACCGGATCATCGCCGAGCTCGGCAACCAGGACGTCGACGTGCTCGTCCTGTACTCCAGCGACAGCACCACCGTGGACCAGCCGGCCTTCCGCGACCCGGTCACCACCACGCTCACCGCGCTCCGCGGGCTGCCCGAGGTGGCGAGCGTGACCAGCTGGTACGACACGCAGGCGCCCAACCTCGTCTCGGCCGACCGCCACGCGACGTACGCGGTGGTGCAGCTGCGGGCCGTCGAGCCGGATGACAAGACCGCCGCGTACGAGCGGGTGGAGCCGGCCCTCGACGCGCCCGGCGTGACCACCGACGCGGGCGGCACGGTGCCGTTCCTCTACGAGGCGAACCACCAGACCGAGCGCGACCTGGTACGCGCGGAGACGATCTCCCTGCCGGTACTCCTCGTGCTGCTCGTCGTGATCTTCGGCGGGCTCGTCGCGGCCGGCATGCCGCTGCTGATCGGCGGCCTGGCGATCCTTGGCGCGTTCGTGGCGATCCGCCTGCTCACCCTCGCCACCGACGTCTCGGTCTTCGCGATCAACGTGATCACGCTGATCGGCCTCGGCATGGCGATCGACTACGCGCTCTTCGTGGTGAGCCGCTTCCGCGAGGAGCTGGCGGCCGGGCACGACACCCCGGCCGCGATCCAGCGGACGATGACCACCGCCGGCCGCACCGTGATGGTCTCCGGCCTCACGATCGCACTCGCGCTGGCCAGCCTGCTGATCTACCCGCAGGTGTTCCTCCGCTCGATGGGCTTCGGTGGCGTGGCCGCGGTGCTCGTGGCGATGCTCGGCGCGCTGACCGTGCTGCCCGCGCTGCTCGCCGTGCTCGGTCCCCGGGTCAACGCGCTGCGTATCCCCATGCCATGGCGCCGGCGGACCGCCACGCACGGCGACGGCTGGGCCCGCGTCGCCCGCAGCGTGATGCGCCGCCCCTGGCTCTACGCGGTCGGCGTGGTCGCGATCCTCGCCGTCTTCGCGGCGCCGGCGGTCCGCATGGAGTTCGGCGGCTTCGACGAGCGGGTGCTGCCCGCCGGCAGCGAGCCGCGGGTGGTCGCCGACCGGCTGGCCACCGGGTTCCCGGGCGGCACGGTCGGGCCGATCGAGGTGCTGGTCTCGGGTGCGCCGGAGGCCGCGGCGCGGCAGTTCGCCGAGCGGGTCGGCCAGGTGCCGGGCGTGACCGGCGTACAGGTGACCGCCAACCGCGGCGACTCGACGCTGCTCTCGGCGACGTACACCGGCGAGTCCACCGGCCAGGTGGCCCAGGACGCGGTCCGCACGATCCGCGACCTACCCGGGCCGGCGGCCGCCGAGGTGCTGGTCACCGGCCGCACCGCCGCCGACCTCGACCTCATCTCCAGCCTCGCCTCACGCCTGCCGTGGATGGCCCTGATCATGGCGTCGGCCACGCTGGTGCTGCTGTTCCTCGCGTTCGGCTCGGTGGTGCTGCCGATCAAGGCGGTGCTCATGAACCTCGTCTCGATCGGCGCCTCGTTCGGCGTGGTGGTCTGGGTCTTCCAGGACGGGCACCTCGCCGACCTGCTGGGCTTCACGCCGACCGGGTTCATCGAGCCGAGCAACCCGATCCTCATGCTGGCCGTCCTCGTGTTCCTGCTGTCCCGGGTACGCGAGGAGTGGGACCGCACCGGGAACAACACCGCTTCGGTGGCACACGGCCTGGCCCGCACCGGCCGCATCATCACCGCCGCCGCACTGCTGCTCATCGTGGTGGTGGCCGGCTTCGCGACCGGCGGCATCATGTTCATCAAGCTGATCGGCATCGGCATGATCGTCGCCATCGTGGTAGACGCGACGCTGGTCCGCGCGCTGCTGGTCCCGGCGACGATGCGGCTGCTCGGCCGCTGGAACTGGTGGGCACCGGGTCCGCTCGGCCGCGTCTACAGCCGCTACGGCCTCAGGGAAACCGAAGCCCCCCAACCCGTCCGCGAACCAGAACCCGCCAGTCGCTCCTGATCTGTCGGTTACGAGGCTGATTTGCCCGGGCCCGCGCCAGTTGCGGACCGCCGCGCGGGGCCACCTCCGCGCGCCGAGCCCCCGAGCCCCAAGAGGGCAGTCCTCTTGGGCGTGAGTTCCCAGCAGGGGTCCCGTATACCCGCCCAGACAGTGACAGGGCTGCCCTCTCGAGGACGAGCGGGCGGGCGGGGTCAGCGGCCGACGATCGCCGCGATCTCGGCGCAGATCTCGCCGAACGTGACGTGGTCGCCCGCCCGGCGGTACTCGTCCGCGGCGTACCAGAGCATGTCGGCCGCCTCGCTGATGTGGCTGATCTGCCGGTATGCCCGGCCGAGCAGGCGGCGCGTCTCGGCCTTCGACAGCACGTCGCGGTTTTCGTCGAAGAGCTGCTCGGCGCGGCGCAGGACGCTGATCGCCGCGGCGTAGCTGCCCTGGTCGATCAGCAGCTCGCCCTCGGCCCGTTTGATCCGCGCCTCGAGCGGGCCGATGGCGCAGGCCGCGCCGCGGATGTCCGGCAGCGCCTGGCTGGCGAGGCGGATCTGTGCGCCGGCCTCCTCCAACTGGCGGCCACGGGTCAGGGCGCGCGCCAGCATGCAGCGGGCCCTGATCTCGCCGACCTCGTTGTTGATCCGCCGGAAGGTCAGCACGGCCTCCGCGGCGAGGTCGACGGCCTCCTGCGCCAGCCGGTCGCCTTCGTCGCCTCTTAGGTGTCGCGCGGCCGCGAGCTTCACCCGGGCGGTGCGGTACGCCACGGAGGCCACGCGCCGCGCGTTTTCGCGCTCCGCCAGCGACGCGAGGCCGAGGTGGTCCAGCGCCGCCTGCCAGTCGCGCCGCCGGCTGGCCACCTCGGAGAGGTTGACCTGGATGCGGTAGCGGACCCGGTCGTCGTTTGCTGCCTGCACGTCCTGGTACGGGCGGTCCGTGCGCCAGCGGGTCGCGTCGGTGGCCGCCTGCATCTCGGCCTTCAGCACCTTGAGCATGGCGAGTTCGGTGGCGACGTACGGGTCGGCGTGCGCGTCCGTCGTGCGCCTGATCAGCTTCGCGGTGCGTTCGAGGCTCCTGCGCGCGTCGGCGTAGGCGGCCGCCTGGAGGTAGGCCTCGGAGATCCGGCGGTGCGCGCGGATGATCAGCTCTTCGCTCCCGGGCTGTTGGGTGACCTCTTCGAGCGCGGCGATGCCTTCGTCGTAGCGCTCGATGCTCACCAGGTAGCTCCCGCGCGCCACCGCCACGGCCACGCGGGCGTCTTCGTCACCCAGCTGCTCCGCGGCCTCGGCGCACGTCTTGAACGCGCGCAGGCACCGCTCCGGGTCCAGGTCGTACGGCACGCAGTCACCGAGCAGGGAGCCGATCCACCAGCAGGCCGCCCAGTCGCCGTTCGCGGCGGCGGTGTCGATGGCGTCGATCAGGCTCGCGTACTCCGCGGCCACGTACCGCAGGCCGCCACCGCTGCCGCGCACCACCTGGAGGTGCGCCTCGTGCATGCGGTCGCGCGCCGCCTGCTGCTCCCGCGCCGGCACCCGCTCGGCGAGCTGCTCCCGGGCGTAGAGGCGGACGAGCGGGTGGAAGTGGTATCGGGCCGGGCCGGACGAATCCTGGTGGGCCACGTCGACGAGCTGGGCGGCGCAGAGCTGGGCCACCAGGTTTTCGGCCTCCAGGACGTCGACGTCGATGAGCGCCGCCAGCACCCACGGCTGGAAGGTCGCCGACTCGACCATGGCGAGCAGGTGGAAGGCTTCCTTCTCCCGGTCGGTCAGCTTCCGGTACTCGCTGGCGATGCGTCCCCGCACGTCGAGACCGCGAAACTGGAGCTGCCCGAGCCGGCCCTGCTCGTTGCGGAGGATGCGCGCCATCCCGCACAGCTGCTGCCCGCCCTCCGCCGCCTGCTCACCCGCCGCCCGGAGCGCCAGCGGCAGCCGGCCCACGAAGTGCACGATCTCCGCGGTACAGACGGGCTGCTCGTACGGTGACGTACGCGCCGCGGTGCGCAGGATCTCCGCCGCTTCGACCGCCGACGGCACGTCGACCGGCATCGAGGCGCCGCGGGCGTAGAGCGACAGCCCGAGATCGCGCCGGCTGGTGACGATGACCGTGCAGCCGGGCGCCGTGGGCAGCAGCTGGCGCACCTGGTCGGCGTTTCGGGCGGCGTCGAGCACGACGAGGACCCGCCGCCCGGCGAGGAGGGAACGGAACATCTTGAGCCGATCCTCGGTGCGCCGCGGCAACCCCTCGGTGCGGCCGAGCGCGGCGAGGAAGATCTTGAGAACCTCGCCCGGCGGCCGCGGATGGCCGGCACTGCCGAGCGTCGCGTAAAGCTGGCCGTCCGGGTACTGGTCGGCGATGCGGTGCGCGAACTCGTCGGCGAGCGCCGTCTTACCGACGCCCGGCCGGCCGTGCAGCGTGATCAGCTGAGCGCCGGCCGCACCGGGATCATCGATCGGGCGGGCGTCACGCTGTGCCCGGCCGGTCGCGTGGTGGTGCAACAGCTGGGCGAGCTCCTCCGCGCGCCCCCTGAACGCCACTTGGCGCTCCGGCAGCATGCGCGGCTTTGGCAGGTCGGGCTGCCGCGCCGGGGCGGCAGCCGCGGCCGGATCGAGAGCGGGGAGATCCGGTACCGGCGGAAGCGTGTTGTGCGGCGCCTCGGTGACCAGGATCGTGCCCACCGCGGTGAACGCGGTGACGGCGAGGAGCAGCGGCCATGGCGCGCCGCCCGTGACGACGCCGGTGCCGGCCGCGACGCCGAGCATCGCAGCCGCCACCGCGACCTTGACTCGCCGCCGGTTTGGCTGTCCCGAAAGCCAAACCGGCCACCGGAATCGCCAGCCCCGCTTCGCCATGCGCAATCCTCAGAGGGTTGAGATCATGCTTGCCGGTAGGTGGTCGCCGGGCTGTCGAGTAGCTCGTGCAGCCGGTGCTGGACCATGCCCTGCTCGAGCAGGTCGCCGAGGTCGTGCAGCGAGCGATCGGCCGTCCGCAACATCTCGATCGCGTCGTCGAACCGCTCCTGGACGAGCCGGACCTCCGCGAGCTCCTTGAGTGTGAGGGCCTCAAGGTGCTCGTCTTCGCAGTCGCGCAGCGTGTGCAGCGCCTCTTCCAGTGGGGCGGACGCCTCGACGGTGCGGCGTTCACGGAGGTAGGCCTTGCCCAGCAACAGGCGGCACTGTGCCGCGCCGTACCGGTCCTGCATCGAGGCGAACAGGTCGATCGCCGTATCGGCCCACCCGCGGCACTTTCGGACCTGGCCCACCTCGAGGGCGAGGCGGGCCTCGGCGTGCGCCAGCCATGCCAACCACCACCGCTGGCCGAGGTCCTCGGCGACTCGCCGGCCCTCGGCAAGCATCCGCTCCGCGCCGGGATGGTCGTCGGTGAGATCGAGGAACGCTCCCCGCGCCCAGCAGGCCCCGGCCCGCAGTAGCCGGCCCTGCCCCGCCCGCCCGACGATCTCGTCGACGAGGTCGAGGTCGGCGAAGCCGTCGCGGGGGCGCGCGCCGAACGCGTGGGCGATGGCCCGCTCGCGCAGGATCCGCACCCGCTCCTGCGTTGCGCTCCACGACGCGTCACCGGCGGAGAGGATGGACAGCGCGTGGTCGAGGTGGCCGAGCGCGGCGGGGATCTGGCGCCGCCGGCGCTCGATGAGGGCGTGGCAGCGCAGCGCGCGGATCCGGCCGAACGGGTGCTCCATCCGCAGGGCGGCGTCGGCCAGCTCGGTGGCCTCGGCGACGTTTCCCAGCTCGGCCTTGAACTCGGCGAGCGTCGCCAGCGCCAGGCCTTCGCCGCCGCGGTCGCCGTTTTCGCGGGCGAGGGCGAGGGCGGCGAGGATCATGTCCATCGCCCTGTTGAGGTCGCCGCCGTCCCGGACGACGTAGATGTCTTCGAGCAGGTCGGCACCGACGGTCTGCTCGGTGCGGATCGACTGGGCCCGCCGGAGCGCGTGGATGCTCTTCTGCCGCTGCTCCTCGGTGGTCTCCGCGAGCAGGCGCGCCCGCGCGTACCGGTGGACGTGTTCGAGGATCCGAAACGTGGTCAGGCCGGCGGTGTCCACAGTGGACCTGATGACGAGCCCGGCCTCGGCCAGCCGGTCGGTGATCCGCCAGACGGTGTCTTCGTCGTACTCGTCGCCGAGCAGAGCGGCGAGCATCCACGGCGCGAAGCTCAGCTCCTCCCGGAGCCCGAGCTGGCGGAGCGCGCGGCGCTCGTCGGTGGTGAGCAGCCCGTAGCTCAGGTCGAGCGCGCCGGCGAAGTCGGTGTGTGTCAGCGCGGTCGACGATCGGTTCGCCAGCTTTTCGACCACCTGGTCGAGACTCCAGTGCGGCCGGCGGCTGAGCGACGCGCCGGCCAGGCGGAGTGCGAGCGGATGGTATCTGACCAGCCCGACGATCCGCCCCGCCGCCTGCGGCGCCGCGGCCACCCGCTCCGCCCCGACGATGCTGCTGAGCAGGGCGATGCCGCTGGTCTTGTCGAGCGGCGGCACCGCCATCTGGAGGTCTGACTCCAGCTCCGGGAGCGGGTGACGGCAGGTGATGACGGCGCAGCCCGGCCCGGTGGGCAGAAGCTGCCGGATGTCTTCCACCTCGCCGACGTCGTCCATGATGACGAGCACCCGGCGGCCGTGGGTGAGTGCCGCGTACTGCGCGGCCAGCGCGTCACCCACCGGCGTCGCCTGGTCACCCGGCCCGCGGAGTCCCTTTACGAAGCTCGTGAGCACGGCGGTGCGGCCGTCACCGACGTGTGGAAAAGGGCCGAAGAGCTTGCCATCGGGAAATCTGTCGGCTACGAGGTAGGCGAATTGGATGGCCAATGTCGTTTTTCCGATGCCCGCCTCACCATGCAGGACGATCACCGTGCAGCGTTGCGATGTCTGGGCCTGAAGGGCCCCCATCATCATGGAAATCTCATCGTCTCGGCCGTGAAAAATGTCCGGCGGTGGCGGCAATTCCGACGGGATGACGAACGTGGAACCGGAAGGCCGCTGCGGTGACGGGCCCGGCTCCGGCGTGGTGACGGTGCCGCCCGCCGGTCCTCGAATGCTCCGCACCAAGATCCCGATAATGACGCCTAACAGCGCCGCGGCGATCACGCGAATGAGCGGTGCGGCTGTCACGATCATTAAGGCCAAATCGGCGACACCAACGACGAAGAGGATCGCCCATCGCCAGCTCTGGTGTCGCGCCCCGCTAGTTTTGTGATCATTCACCATGCGAGCCATCAACCTCCTGTTTGGCTGGACTCATGGTGGCCGACGAACGCAAGTCCTGCGATTCTCGCGCGAATTATGGCCGGCCGGCGGTGAATGTCGTGCCTTTGTCTGATCGGTTGACACGGACCTTGTATTCCGATCAGGTGCGATTAGGAGACCGGTCGCCTGCCGGCCGTCGGGGTCGGCGACAATGGCCGGGTGACCTCCCCCCGCGAGATCGTCCTCCTCGGCTCGACCGGGTCGATCGGTACGCAGGCGATCGACATCGTCCGGCGCAACCCCGACCGCTTCCGGGTCGTGGCCGTCGGCGCCGGCGGCGGCAATGTCGAGCAGCTCGCGACCCAGGCGCTGGAGCTGGGCGTGGAGGCGGTCGGCGTGGCCAAGGCGTCCGCCGTCCAGGACCTTCAGCTCGCGTTCTACGCCGAGGCGTCCCGCCGGGGATACGCCACGGGCGACTTCCGTATCCCCAAGATCTTGGCCGGGCCGGACGCGATGACGGAGCTGGCCGAGTGGTCGTGCGATGTGGTGCTCAACGGCGTGGTCGGCTCCCTCGGGCTCGCGCCGACGCTGGCCGCGCTGCACGCCGGCCGTACCCTCGCGCTGGCCAACAAGGAGTCGCTCGTGGCCGGCGGCCCCCTCGTCAAGGCGGCGGTGACGCGGCCGGGGCAGATCGTGCCGGTCGACTCGGAGCACTCGGCGCTGGCCCAGTGCCTGCGCGGCGGCTCGGCCGGCGAGGTGCGGCGGCTGGTGCTGACGGCGAGCGGCGGGCCGTTCCGCGGCCGGCGGCGCGAGGAGTTGACCGAGGTCACACCGGCGGAGGCCCTGGCACACCCGACGTGGCAGATGGGGCCGGTCGTGACGATCAACTCGGCCACGCTGGTCAACAAGGGGCTCGAGGTGATCGAGACGCACGAGCTCTTCGGGATCGGATACGACGCGATCGAGGTCATGGTCCATCCGCAGTCGGTCATCCACTCGATGGTGGAGTTCGTCGACGGGTCGACGATCGCCCAGGCCAGCCCGCCCGACATGCGGCTGCCGATCGCGCTGGCCCTCGGGTGGCCCGACCGGGTGCCCGGCGCGGCGCCCGCGGTCGACTGGACGAAGGCGCACGCGTGGGAGTTCACGCCGCTCGACGACGCGGCCTTCCCGGCGGTGCGGCTGGCCAAGGAGGCGGGTGCGGCGGGCCGGTGCCGCCCGGCCCTCTACAACGCGGCCAACGAGGAGTGCGTTGCGGCCTTCGTGGCCGGCCGGCTGCCATTCCTGGGGATGGTTGAAACGCTCGAACGGGTACTGGACGAGGCTCCTGACTTCGCCGAACCAGGTACCGTCGAGGACGTCCTCGCGGCGGAGGACTGGGCGCGATCACACGCCCAGCGGATCATCGGTGAAGGAGCTTGATGGAGATCTTCGGGATTCTCCTGTTCGCGCTGGGTATCTTGATCTCCGTCGCCCTGCACGAGGCCGGACATATGGGCACGGCGCGGATGTTCGGGATGAAGGTCACCCGGTTCTTCGTAGGCTTCGGACCGACCCTGTTCGCGTTCAAGCGCAAGGAAGTCGAGTACGGGCTGAAGGCCATCCCGGCCGGCGCGTTCGTGAAGATCGTCGGGATGACGCCGCAGGACGACGACGTCGCGCCCGAGGACCAGCCGCGCGCGATGTGGCGCTACCCGGTGTGGAAGCGCACGATCGTGATGAGCGCCGGGTCGCTCACCCACTTCGCGCTCGGCGTCCTGATCCTGTGGGGCCTCTTCTCCTTCGTCCCGCTCAACGACGAGACCAAGCTCCAGAGCCAGCCGGTCACGATCGCGAGCATCTCGCCCTGCGTCGAGCAGCAGTGGAGTGTCGACCCGGCCACGCAGCGTGAGCGCACCTGCGAGAAGGGCGTCGACCCGGACAGCGCCGCGGTCACGCTCGGCCTCCAGCCCGGCGACACCATCACCGCCCTCAACGGGCAGGAGATCCGCGGGTGGGACGCGCTGACCACCAAGATCCGCGCTTCCGGTGGCCAGCAGGTCACCATCACCTACGAGCGCGGCGGCACCACCGAGACCAAGTCGGTCCTGCTGCCGGTCGCCGAGCGGGTCAAGCAGCAGGTGATCCGCGACGACCCGGACCGCTCGGCCAGCGACATCACCCCCGCCGACCTGGAGAAGGTCGGCATGCTGGGCATCACACCGGAGATCCCGCGCACCGCGGCCGGTCCGATCGACGGCGTCGGCAAGGCCGTCGAGCAGACCGGTGTGATGTTCGAGGGCACGTTCAGCGCGCTCAAGCGCTTCCCGGAGAAGGTGCCCGCACTGTGGAACGCGCTGACCGGGGAGGAGCGCGATCCGGAGACGCCGATCAGCGTGGTGGGCGCCAGCCGCATCGGCGGCGAGCTCTTCGACCGCGGCGAGTGGCCGACGTTCATCCTGCTGCTGGCCGCGCTCAACTTCTTCATCGGCATCTTCAACCTGCTGCCGCTGCTCCCGCTCGACGGCGGGCACATCGCGATCGCCTGGTTCGAGCGGGTGCGCTCCTGGCTGTACGCGCGGCTGGGCCGGCCCGACCCGGGGCGGGTCGACTACTTCAAGCTCATGCCGGTCACCTACGTGGTGATTCTGATCTTCGGCGGGTTCACCCTGCTGACCGTCGCCGCCGATATCGTCAACCCGATCCAGCTGCCCTTCTGAGGTGAGACTCGCATGACCGCCGTATCCCTGGGCATGCCCGCGGTGCCACCGCCACCGCTGGCGCCGCGCCGCACGTCGCGGCAGATCATGGTGGGCTCGGTGCCGGTGGGCGGCGGTGCGCCGGTGTCGGTGCAGTCGATGACCACCACGCTCACCGCCGACGTCAACGCGACGCTCCAGCAGATCGCCGAGCTCACCGCGGCGGGCTGCCAGATCGTGCGGGTGGCGGTGCCCTCGGCCGACGACGTGGCGGCGCTGCCGGCCATCGCGAAGAAGTCGCAGATCCCGGTCATCGCCGACATCCACTTCCAGCCCAGGTACGTGTTCGCGGCGATCGACGCGGGCTGCGCGGCGGTGCGGGTCAACCCGGGCAACATCAAGGCGTTCGACGACAAGGTGGCCGAGATCGCGCGCGCGGCGGCCGACGCGAAGGTGCCGATCCGCATCGGCGTCAACGCCGGCTCGCTCGACAAGCGGCTGATGGCCAAGCACGGCAAGGCCACCGCCGAGGCGCTGGTCGAGTCGGCGCTGTGGGAGTGCTCGCTCTTCGAGGAGCACGGCTTCCGCGACATCAAGATCTCGGTCAAGCACAACGACCCGGTCGTGATGATCCGCGCCTACCGCCAACTCGCCGAGCAGTGCGACTACCCGCTGCACCTGGGCGTGACCGAGGCTGGCCCGGCGTTCCAGGGCACGGTCAAGTCGGCGGTCGCGTTCGGCGCGCTGCTGGCCGAGGGCATCGGCGACACCATCCGCGTCTCCCTCTCCGCGCCACCGGTCGAGGAGATCAAGGTCGGCAACGCCATCCTCGAGTCCCTGGGCCTGCGCGAACGCGGCCTGGAGATCGTCTCCTGCCCGTCCTGCGGTCGCGCGCAGGTCGACGTGTACACGCTGGCCGAGCAGGTCACCGCCGGCCTCGAGGGGCTGCCGGTGCCGCTGCGTGTGGCCGTGATGGGCTGCGTCGTCAACGGCCCCGGCGAGGCCCGCGAGGCCGACCTCGGCGTCGCGTCCGGCAACGGCAAGGGCCAGATCTTCGTAAAGGGCGAGGTCATCAAGACCGTGCCGGAGTCGCAGATCGTGGAGACGCTCATCGAGGAGGCGCTCAAGCTGGCCGACTCGATGGGCGCCGAGCTCCCCGATGAGCTGCGCGAGCTGATGGGCCCCACCGTCACCGTCCACTGAGGACATTGAGCGAGAAAATGAATATAGCGATGTCAGAGGCGTAGGTAGCCTTTGGCACATGCCACTTCAGCTCCCTCATCCGGATCCTGGTGTCCCGGATACGAGGGGGCCGATGCAGTACATCTGGTGGCTGGTCCGCAGCCAGCCGGTGCGGGTGCTGCGCGGCAGCCTGATCGGCACGGCGTGGATGGTCGGGCTGGCGGTCCGGCCCTACCTGATCTCGCGGGCGATCGACGACGGGCTGCGCGCGAACGACCGCCAAGCCCTGATCCTGTGGGTGGCCGCGATCGTGCTCGCCGGCTTCGGCCTGGCGTACCTGGGCATCATGCGGCACCGCACGATGACGTTCGTGCGCGAGGACGCCTCCGCCCGATCCGCCGGCGTGCTGCTGCGCCAGCTCTCCCGCATCGGCGCCGTCCTGCCGCGCAAGCTCTCCGCGGGCGAGGTCGCCACGGTCGGTGGCACCGACATCGTCAACACGTCGGCGGTGCTGACGATGACCGGGCCGGGCGTCGGCGCGGTGATCGCGTACGCGGTCGTGGCAGTGCTGCTGTGGTCGGTCTCCCCGTTCCTGGCGCTGTTCGTGCTGCTCGGCGTGCCGGCGATCGTCGTCGTGGTCGGGCCGCTGCTGCGCCGCCTGGAGCGCGCCGAGCAGGTGTACCGGCACCAGCAGGGTGCGCTCACCGCCCGCGCGGGCGACATCGTGGCGGGGCTGCGCGTGCTCGCCGGCGTCGGCGGGCGAGACCTGTTCGCGCGCCGTTACTCGGTCCGGTCTCAGGAGCTGCGGGCCCAGGGATACCGGGTGGGCGCGGTCAAGAGCTGGATCGAGGCACTGACGATCGTGATCCCGGGGCTCTTCCTTGCCGCCGTGGTGTGGCTGGCGGCCCGGATGGCCGCGCACGGCGACATCACCATCGGCGAGATGGTCGCCGTGTACGGCTACGTGACGGTGCTCATCGTGCCGGTCTGGTTCCTGCTGGAAGGCACCTATCAGCTGATCCGCGGCCGGGTCGCCGCCCGGCGGATCGTCGCGCTGCTGAGCCTCCGGCCGGACGACGCCGATGGACGCGGCACGCGGCCCGCGCCGGAGCGTCCGGCCGATCTCCACGACCCCGGCACCGGCCTGCTGGTGCCCGACGGGTGGATCGTGGGCGTCGCGACCGACGAGCCGGCCGAGGGGATCGCGCTGGCGGATCGGCTCGGTCGCTTCGCGCCCGGCGACGTCACCTGGGGCGGCGTGCCGCTCGCCGAGATCGCACTCGACCAGCTGCGGGCCCGGATCCTCGTCGCGGATCACGACTCGTACCTCTTCGCGGGTTCGCTGCGGGAGATGCTGCGGGTCCGGGACGGCGTCGACGACGCCGCGATGTGGCCCGCGCTCCGCGCCGCCTCGGCCGAAGACGTCGTCGACGCGCTGCCCGACGGGCTCGACACCGCCGTCGGTGGGCGCGCCCGCACCCTTTCCGGCGGGCAGCGGCAGCGGGTACGCCTGGCACGAGACCTGCTCGCCGAGCGCGACGTGCTGATCCTGATCGATCCCACCTCGGCCGTCGACGCGCACACCGAGGCGCGGATCGCGGAGCGGCTGCGCGCCGCTCGTGCCGGCCGCACCACGGTCGTCATCTCCACGTCGCCGCTGCTGCTGGGCCGCGTCGACACCGTGGCGCACGTTCGTCGCGGTCATGTCGTCGCCACCGGGCGGCACGCCGACCTGCTAACCAGCGACCCGAGCTACCGGGCGCTGGTCGCGCGAAACGCCGACATCGAAGACGAGGTGCGGCGATGAGGCGCCTGCCGGTCGCCGGCCGGGCCGCCGTACGCCGCGCGACCCTCGACCTGATCGCCCTCGACCGCCGGGCGGCGACGATCGTGGTGGTGCTGCACAGCGCCGCGGCGGTCGCCGGCCTCGCCACGCCGTGGCTGCTGGGTCGCATCGTCGACGAGGTGGCCGGCGGTGCGGGCGCGGGCGCCGTCGACCGCCTGGCGCTGGTCATCGCCGGCTGCGTGCTGGCGCAGGGGCTGCTGACCCGGTACGCGCAATACGCCGGGCACCGCTTCGGCGAGCGGGCGGTCGCGCGGCTGCGCGAACGCTTCGTCGCGCAGACGCTCCAGCTGCCGGTGTCCGTGGTCGAGCACGCCGGCACCGGCGACCTGGCCACGCGCAGCTCGGTCGACGTCGGCACCGTGGGCACCACGGTCCGCGACGTGCTGCCGGTGATCGTGCTCGCGACGGCCGAGCTGACCCTCCTGTTCGGCGCGATCTTCCTGCTGCACCCGCTGCTCGGGCTCGTCGCGCTGGTCGGCCTCCCGTCGATCTACGCGGTCACCCGGTGGTACCTGCGCCGGGCCAGCGCGGCGTACCTCGCCGAAGGCGCCGCCACCGCCGAGCTCACCGACGCGCTCACCACGACCGCCGAGGGCGCACGCACGGTCGAGGCGCTCGGCCTGGGCGGCGAGCGCATCCGGTACGGCAGCGAGCGGATCGGCCAGGTCTGGGCGACCCGGCGAGCCACGCTCAAGCTGCGGTCGGTGTTCTTCCCGGTCGTGGAGGGCAGTTACGCGCTACCCATCGCCGCGGTGCTGCTGGTCGGCGGCCTCCTGCTGAACGACGGGTGGTTCACGCTCGGTGAGGTGGTCGCGGCGGCCCTCTACCTCCAGCGGGCGATCGACCCGCTCGACCTGCTGCTCCAGTGGATCGAGCAGGCGCAGCGCGGCATCGCGTCGTTCGCCCGCGTGCTGGGCGTGGGGCAGGTGCCGCCGGAGCCGCGTGGCACCGCCTCCGCACCGCGCGGCGAGCGGATCGTCGTGCGCGGCGCCCGGTTCGCGTACACCGAGGGCCACGATGTGCTGCACGGCATCGACCTCGACGTCAACCCGGGCGAACGGCTGGCCATCGTCGGCCCGTCGGGCGCGGGCAAGTCGACGCTCGCCCGGCTGCTCGCCGGCATCGACGCGCCGCACGAGGGCGAGGTGAGCGTCGGCGGCTGCCCGGTCGTCGACCTCGACCCGGCCGAGCGCCGCCGCCGGATCGCCCTCGTCACCCAGGAGCACCACGTCTTCATCGGCTCGCTCCGCGACAACCTCGCCTTCGCCGCACCCCAGGCCACCGACGAGCAGATGCGCTCCGCGCTGGCCGTGGTGGGCGCGGACTGGTCGGCCGGACTGCCGGAAGGCCTCGACACCCAGCTCGGCGACGGCGCGCTCGAGCTGAGCGCGGCCGACGCCCAGCAGCTCGCGCTGGCCCGGCTCGTCCTGGCCGATCCGCACACCCTGATCCTCGACGAGGCCACCGCCGCCCTCGACCCCACCACCGCACGCCGCACCGAGCGGGCCCTCGCCGCCGTGCTGGAGGGACGCACGGTCATCGCGATCGCCCACCGCCTCAACACCGCGCACGACGCCGACCGGATCGCGGTACTCGAAGACGGCCGCGTAACGGAGCTAGGCAGCCACGACGACTTGGTGGACGCCGGCGGCACCTACGCCGCCCTCTGGCGCTCCTGGCACGGCTAAAGATCAATTTCTGAGCTACCGCGACGTCCGCCGTGGTCCAGACCGCTGCTCCCGCGGCCTCACCCTCCGCGATCCACACTCTCCCCCGGCCCCGCGTGCACGTCCGCGGGCCGAGACCTTGATCGCCCGGGTACCGCCGGGCCCACCAGATCTTGGCGTTTAACGGCCTCTCGACTTCGCGGTTTGACCGGCTCGGGGCCCGGCCAAGCAAGGCTTCGCAAGCGCGGTGCCCTTCGCGCTTCGGTGATCGTTAGCCCAAAACCCGTGTTCTCGCCCGCGTGTCACACGGGTTCCGGGCTAACGATCATGACACCGCCCGCATACCGAGCCGCCTCCCCAAACGGGGGGAAGGCGGGCCGGCGAGCCGCCGATCATGGTGTTTCGCGGTCAGGCCAACCCCTAAGCCGCGCCAGCGGGCGTAGCACGGCGAACACCGCAACCACCCACCAAGAAGGATGAACAAGCCGGGGACGGCCCGGCCGGAGCCCGAGGCCCCGCCGGAGGCCCTCGCCGGAGGCGCAGCAGTAACCGCAACCAAAGGCGAGCTGCCCATCGCCCACTGGGCGGTGCGTTGGGGCTTGGTCCGCGGACCTGGCAGCGGAGGTCGGGGGTTTCGGCGAGCCCTGCGAGCCGCCGGCCGGAGCGGTGCCCGCGGGAGCGAACGGTCCGCAGCTGGCGCGGACGGGGGCAAATTTGCCTCTGTAACAGAGTGGGCCCCGCGAAACGTCGCGGGGCCCTACTCGGCTGGCTGTTACTCGGACTCGGCCAGGATGGCGTAGAGCTTGCGCTTGGTCTCGTTGAGCACCTCGAGCGCGCGCTGGCGCTGCTCGGGCGTGCCGTTGAAGCCGACCTGGCGCAGCGCGTTCATGATCCCGAAGGCGGCGTCGCGGAAGTCCTGCGCCTGCGACACGGTGTCGTCGGCGAACTCCTGCCACGGCGGCGCCTCGGCCGCGCGGGTGGCCTCTTCGCGGCCGGCCTCGGTGAGTGCGAAGCGCTTGCGGCCCTCGCCGGTCTCGGCGACGATCAGGCCCTCGTCCTCCAGCAGCTGGAGCGTCGGGTAGATCGAGCCGGGGCTCGGGCGCCAGATGCCGCCGGTGCGGGTCTCCAGCTCGCGGATCATCTCGTAGCCGTGCATCGGGCGCTCGGCCAGCAGGGCGAGCACGGCCGCCCTGACGTTTTGACGGCGACCGCCGCGGCCCCGGCCGCCGTGCCGGTGGCCGTGCTCGTGGCCCCAGCCACCGCCCCAGCCCGCGCCGCCGCCGAACCCGAACCCGCGCATGCGGGCCTCGTGCATGTCTTGGAAGCCTCTGCGGAATCCCATGGTGTCCCCCTCTGGTGGATCTTCCGTTCTGTCGTTGATACGTTGACGATATATCGGTAACCTATCGTCGACAAGGGGAAGCGGGGAGGTTGTGACGTGGACGACGAGCTCACCGGCCTGGAGCACCTGCTACTCGCGGGCTGGCGCCGGCGCATGGATCCCTCGGACGCGCGGTCGCGCGCGGCCTGCCTGCTCATCCGGCTCGGCCTGGGCGAGGTCGCCCACCAGCCGGTGCGGACGTACGGCGCCGAGGCGCGCCGCCGCCTGGACGAGGCACTGTGCCTGATGTGCGAAGAGCCCGGCCGGTCCAACGGGGGGACCGGCCGGGCCGCGACGCTACCGGCTCAGGCGGTGCCGAGCACCGACAGGCCGGGCAGCGCCCTGTCGCTGTAGTCGAAGAGTGCCTGGTTTTCCCAGCCGTTGCCGGACGACGGGTTGGTCGGGTCCCACCCGTTGCCGTTGACCGCGGTCCACGTCGGCTCCCAGTAGAAGACGCCGAGGCCGCGGCCGTTGGGCACCGCCTTGACCGCGTTGATCACGGCCCGCAGCGCGTCCGCCTGGCCCTGCGCGGTCGCGGGGTAGCCGCCGGCCTGCTGGAGCGAGGAGTTGAAGATGTTCGGCTCGCTGTCTTCCTGGGCGAGCGTGAAGCCGTACGCCGTCTCGGCCACCACGATCGGCCTGCCGTAGCGGGAGGCGAGGTCGTTGATGTTGGCCTGGAGGCTGGAGACCGAGCCGTGCCAGTAGATGTAATGCGAAACCCCGATCACGTCGAACGGCACGCCGCGGCTGGTCGCCTGGTCGAACCACCACCGGTGCTGGGTGTTGTTGCCGCCCTCGGCGAGGTGCAGCATCACCTGGGTCGAGGAGTTGACCGCCTTGACCGCGTTGCTGCCGGCGGTGAGCAGGGAGGCGAGGTTGGCCCAGTTGTTCGAGCGGCCGTCCGGCCACAGCATGCCGTCGTTGATCTCGTTGCCCACCTGCACCATGTCGGCCGTCGTGCCCTGGGCCTTGAGCGCGTTGAGCACGTCGTACGTGTGGTCGTAGACCGCCTGCCGCAGCGCGGTGAACGACAGCGACGCCCACGCGGCCGGCTTGTTCTGCTTGCCCGGGTCGGCCCACGAGTCCGAGTAGTGGAAGTCGACGAGCAGCTTCATGCCCTGGCCCTTGATGCGGCTGGCCATGGTGAGCACGCGGGCCTTGTTGTTGTACCCGTCGGCCGGGTTGACCCACACCTTGAGCCGCCCGTAGTTGGCGCCGCCGGAGCGGAGGATGGCGAGCGCGTCGCGCTGGGTGCCGCCGCTGTCCCGGTACACGCCGCCGCGGTCCTCGCTCTTCTTCAGCGTGGACACGTCGACACCGCGGATCTGGATGGTGCCGCTGGTCGAGCCGCCCGCGAAGCTTGCGTCGTCGAAGCTGGCCCAGTTGCCCGCGTTGGCGTTGGAGAAGAGGCTCACCGTGCACTGTCCATTCGAGACGGTGGTGGTCACCGAGATCTGCGTCCACGCGTCGGTGGTGGGCACCGACGCCCGCTGCTCGGCGCCGCCGCAGTTCTTGAGAGCGAGGTACGCGGCGTTCTGCCCGCCGCCGGAACGTACCCACACCCGCGCGGTGTACGAGCCGTTGCTCAGCCCGGTCAGCGTCTGGGTCGTCTCCCACTGGTACGCGCCGGACGCCCAGTGGGTGAGCCGGAGTCCGGAGCGCCCGCCGGATTCGGTGTAGCCACTGCCGGACCACCCGCTGAGTCCCGACTCGAAGCCGGTGTTGGTCAGTGTGGTCGCCGCCGAGGCGGGCGCCGCCGGGACCAAGAGCAGGGCGGCGGCCGCCAGCATGACGAGGCGTCTCATCAGAACCTCCCGAAGACCTTCAGGGCCGGCAGTGCGCGGCCCGAGTAGTCGAAGACCGCCTGGTTTTCCCAGCCGTCACCGGAGGTCGGGTCGGCCGGGTCCCAGCCCGCGCCGTCCACCGCCGTCCAGGTCGGCTCCCAGTAGACGACGCCGAGCGTGCCCGGCACCGCCGCCACCACGTTGAACATGTCGCGCAGCGCGTCGGCCTGGCCTTGCGGCGTCGCGGGGTAGCCGCCGGCCTGCTCCAGCGCGGCGTTGAAGATGTTGGCCTCGTGGTCGTTCTCTTCGAGCGTGAAGCCGTACGCCGTCTCCACCAACGCGATCGGCTTGCCGTAGCGGGTGGACAGGTCGAAGAGGTTGGCCTGGAGCGCGCCGAGCGGCCCGTGCCAGTAGACGTAGTGCGAAAGCCCGATGACGTCGAACGGGACGCCGCGCGCGATCGCGTTGTCGAACCACCACACGTGGCCGCCGTTGTTGCCGCCCTCGGCGAGGTGGAGCACGACCTTTGTGGACGGTGAGGCCGCCTTGACCGCGTTGCTGCCGGCGGTGAGGAGGGCGGCGAGGCCGTCCCAGTTGTCCCAGCGGCCGTCCGGCCACAGTAGACCGCCGTTGATCTCGTTGCCCACCTGTGCCATGTCGGCCGGGGTGCCCTGCTGGCGCAGCGCGGAGATGACGTCGTAGGTGTGGTCGTACAGCGCCTGCCGCAGCCCGTCGAACGGCAGGTCCGCCCACGCCGCGGGCTTGTTCTGCTTGCCCGGGTCGGCCCACGCGTCGGAGTAGTGGAAGTCGATCAGCAGCCGCATGCCCCGCGCCTTCGCCCGCTTGGCCATCGCGAGCACCCGCGCCTTGCTGTTGTAGCCGTCCGCCGGGTCCACCCAGACCTTGAGGCGGGCCAGGTTGACGCCGTTGTCGCGGAGGATCCGGACGGCGTCGCCGGGCCTGCCGCGGTGGTCGCGGTAGACGGCGCCGTAGTCTTCGTTCTTGGTCAGGTGGGAGATGTCGGCGCCCTTGATCCGCACCGGGTCGAGCGCGCCGCGCGCCAGCGTGACGTCGTCGACGTGCGCCCAGCCGCTCGCCGCGGTGAGGCGGATCTGGCACCGCCCCGAGGTCACCCGCGCGTCGACCGCCACCTGCACCCACAGTTCGGGGCCGGTGCGGGGGACAGCCACGTCGCGGCCGGGCCCGCCGCAGTCGAGGCTCACCGCCGCGGCGCCGCCGCCGCGGACCCAGGCCCTCAGCGTGTACGTGCCGCGGGCCAGCCCGGACACCCGCTGCGTGGCCTCCGCCGGGCCGGGCCCGTGCAGCGACGCGGGAGCCAGGCCCGCTCCGGCTGAGGGAGGCTCAGCGGCGGCGGAGAGCGTGAGGCGGGCGGTGCCGGTGTGCCCGCCCTCTTCGGCCGAGGCGGCGCCGGCGGTGGCCCAGCCGGCGAGTCCGTCCTCGAAACCCGCGTTGCGCACGCCGCCTCCGGAGGCTCGTGCCGGAACATTCCCCAGGAACCCGCCGACAAGGGCGGCGGATACCGCGACCGCGACCAGCCGGAACAATCTCATAGCCAGCCTCCTGTGAGCGCTCACAGTCATTTGAAATGGAGTTATGTCCGTAACATAGCCGTCATACTGTGAGCGCTTACAGCGACCACTGTCAAGGTCTGGGGCGCCTGCGACAGGCGGTGCTGCATTTGCCTCATATCCGGCGGGTTCCTTGGGCGCCCGTTGCATATAGGCTGGCAGATGTGCTGACGGTTCCCGTGCGGCAGCTCGGCGAGACCGAGCGCGGTGCGGTCGAGCGGATCCTCGACCTTGATCCGTTCGGTGCTGCCCAGGTCACGGAGCGGGTCGCCACCCACGGGCTGTCATGGTGGCGCGCCGACGGGCGCATTTTCGGCTACGGGTCGCGCCGCCACCTCGAGTCGCTGTGCTGGTTCGGCGGCCACCTCACGCCCGTCCTCGCCACGCCGGCGGCGGTCACCGCGTTCGCCGAGATGATCCTTTCCGAAGATCGCGGGTGCTCCTCGATCGTGGGGCGGGCCGACGCGGTGCTCGGGCTGTGGGAGCGCCTCCAGCCACACTGGGGGCCGGCCCGCGATGTCCGGCCCTACCAGCCGCTGCTCGTCGCGGACGCCCCGCCCGCCCTTCCGGCCGACCCCGGTGTGCGACTCGTCCGCCCTGACGAGATCGACCTGCTCTTCCCGGCCGCCGTCGCGATGTACAACGAGGAGGTCGGCGTCTCGCCTCTGGCCGACGACGGTGGGCGCGGATACCGGCGGAGGGTCGCGGAGCTCGTGCGCGCCCGCCGGGCGTACGCGCGGGTCCTGGGTGGCGAGGTGATCTTCAAGGCCGAGCTCGCGGTCGTCACCCGGCACACCACGCAGGTGCAGGGGGTCTGGGTGGCGCCGGAGTGGCGCGGCCGAGGCCTGGCCGGGCCCGCGATGGCCGCGGTGGTGCGCGACGCGCTGCGGCGGGTGGCGCCGACGGTGAGCCTCTACGTCAACGGCCACAACGAGCGGGCCCGTCGCGTCTACACGAGGTGCGGCTTCCGGCCGGCCGGCGAGTTCGCGACCGTCCTGTTCTAGGCCCGTATGGGCGGCTTACCGCCCAGTATCTGGGAGAATGACAGGCGTTTTCAGCAAGGGGTCAACACTCTGCGCTTTCACTTGCCTACGCTACGTAACGACCGACCGCGATGCAGGTTACGGCCAGTGGGGTGAGCACCGCGATGGGGCGGATCGTGAAGCAGGTCTCCGAGGGGACCACGAAGTATTACTGGTACCCGGGTGACAAGAAGGAGTGGATCCGCGCCGCTGTGGCACTCGGCATCGGGCTGGCCGCGTTCGGCCTGCTGATGCTCCTCACCCGAAACATCCTGCTGGCGGCCGTGGTGGGCACCTCGGTCACCGCGCTGGTCGCCGGCCTCAACTTCGGCCGCCGCGACGCCCGCGCCCTGGCCGGCTTTCCGGACCTCGGCGACCGCGCCGCCCGGCGGGCGGTGGCGGGGCACGCGGGCAAGGCGGTGTGGCGGGCGTTCGCACACGGCCTGGGCGGTGCCGCCGCGGCCGTGCTGATCCTGAACCTCCCGCACGCGGGCGTGGTCGCCGACTGGGTGCTCCCGGTGGTGCCGGCGGTGGTGGGGGCGCTCGCCCACCAGGCCGGGATGCTCTACGAGCGGCTGACCGCGTCGGCTTCGACGGCGGGCCCGGCGGCGGCGCCGGCCAAGCCCGAACCCGCGCTTCAGGCGGCCGGCAAATAGCGGGGTTTCGAATACCTCGGTGACCGAGGTATTTTGGGAGGCGTGGACACCAAGGTCGCCAGTGAGCTGATGCAGGTGCTCGCCGGGATGCGGCGGGTCGTCCGCCGGCGTCTGGCCGCCTCGCGACCGCCCCGGCTGCCGTCCGCGCAGGTCGACCTGCTGATCGCGGTCGAGGAGGAGCCTGGCATCGGCATCGCGGCCGCCGCCCGCGTGCTCCACCTGGCGGACAACTCGGTGAGCGGTCTCGTCAACGTGCTCGTGGACGCCGGCTTGCTTACGCGCGAGACCGATCCCGCCGATCGCCGGGCGGCGCGGCTCTTCCTCACCGGTGCCGCGCGCGAGCGCCTCGCCGGGTGGCGCGACGCCAGGGCCGAGCTGGTGGGGCGGGCGCTGGAGCGGCTGGACGAGACCGACCGCGAGACGGTCGCGGCCGCGCTGCCCGCACTGCGGCGGCTGCTCGACGAGATGCGGCAGGAGGAGGGGGCGGCATGAGCGCGAGTGCTTCGGGTTCGATGAGTGCGAAGACCACGCCGTTGGCGGCGGAAGGCGGCATGACGGCGGCGGTGAGCGTGCGCGGCCTGCGATACGCGTTCGGCGACACGGTGGCGGTCGACGGCATCGACCTCGACGTCGAGCCCGGAGAGATCTTCGGCCTCCTCGGCCCCAACGGAGCTGGCAAGACCACCACCATCCGCGCGATCACCACGCTGCTGCCGGTGCCGCGTGACACGGTCTCGGTCTTCGGCATCGACGTGCGGCGCCGGCGCATCGCGGTGCGGCGCCTCCTCGGGTACGTGCCGCAGCTCCTCTCCGCCGACGGCGCGCTGACCGGCCGGGAAAACGTGAGCCTCTTCGCCCGGCTCTACGACGTGCCGCGCCGCGAGCGGGCCACCCGCGTCGACGCGGCGATCGCCGCCATGGGCCTGACCGAGGCGGCCGATCGGCCCGCCGGCACATACTCGGGTGGCATGATCCGCCGCCTGGAGCTGGCGCAGGCCCTCGTGAGCGCGCCGCGGCTGCTGGTGCTCGACGAGCCCACGATCGGCCTCGACCCGGTCGCGCGCTCCGGCGTGTGGGAGCGGATAGCGCAGGTGCGCCAGGAGACGGGCATGACCGTGCTGGTCACCACCCACTACATGGACGAGGCGCAGCATTCGTGCGACCGCGTCGCGCTCATGCACCGCGGCCACATCCGGGCCGTGGGCAGCCCGGCTGAGCTGATCGCCAGCCTGGGCGCCGCCGGCCCAGCCAGCCTCGACGACGTTTTCCGGGTGTACGCGGGGGACGACTGGGACGAAGAGACGAAGGGACTCCGCAATGTCCGCCAGACTCGACGCACCGCCGCTCGCCTCGGTTGACACCTGGGGCGGCGGCCTCCGCATGCTCTTCGCCCGGGTTGGCGCGATGTGCCTCGTCGAGCTCCAGAAGATGCGGCGAGACAAGGCGGAGCTGCTCTTCCGTGCCGTGCAGCCGGCGCTGTGGCTGCTGGTCTTCGGCGTCACGTTCACGAAGATCAAGGCCATCCCCACCGGCGACGTGCCCTACCTCGACTACCTCACGCCCGGCGTCATCGCGCAGTCCGCGCTGTTCATCTCGATCTTCTACGGCATCCAGATCATCTGGGACCGCGACGCCGGCATCCTCGCCAAGCTGATGGTGACACCGACCCCGCGGGCGGCGCTGGTGACCGGCAAGGCCTTCGCCGCCGGCATGCGGGCGCTCAGCCAGGTGCTGGTCGTGCTGGTGCTTTCCGCCATCCTCGGCGTGACGCTGACCCACAACCCGCTGAAGCTGCTCGGCGTGGTGGCGGCGGTGCTGCTCGGCTCGGCGTTCTTCTGCTGCCTGTCCATCATCATCGCCGGCCTCGTGCTCTCCCGCGACCGCATGATGGGCATAGGCCAGGCCATCATGATGCCGCTCTTCTTCGCCTCTAACGCCCTCTACCCGGTCGCCCTCATGCCCGGCTGGCTCCAGGCGATCAACCACGCCAACCCGCTCAGCTATCAGGTCGAGGCGCTGCGCGGCCTGCTGATCGGCTCACCCGCGCGGCTCTGGCTCGACTACACCGTGCTGGTCGGGGCGGCGGCGCTGGCGATCGGTGTGGCGAGCGCGCTGCTGAGCCGCCTGGCGAAGTAGCGCGGGTGGGGCTTGCCGAGCGGAGGTGGCAGCGCGGGTCGGGGTTTCGGCGAGCGCCCCGCGCGAGCCGCCGACCCGCGCGGTCTCCGGCGGGAGCGACGGTCAGCAGCTGACGCGGCTCGGGAAATCCGCTCTTACGGCCCGAAGGGCGTGGGTCAGGCTGTCGTCGCGGCTGGCTTTGCCGTGGTGCGGGCGCCGGCGGCGATCGGGCGGAGCACGCGGGTCAGCTTTGCCGACAGGTCGTCGAGCGAGTCGTAGAAGATGACCTTGTCGCGGTCGTGGGCCTGGTGGATCGGGGTGCCGCGCTCGGCGACGAGCACCACCCGCCTATTGAGCGCCTGGGCCAGACCCACCTCGTAGTAGCAGCTCGGCCGCTCCAGCGTCAGGTCGGCCAGCACCACCCGGGCACGCCGCAGGTCGCGGCGGGCGTGGTCGAGGTCGAACGGCACCTGCGCGTGCAGCCGGTCGGCGGGCAGCAGCGTCGCCAGGCCCACGGCGGCGGTCGCCCGCTCGATGGCGGCGCGGCGGCGCTCGTAGGCGGGGTCGGACCCGACCGGCATGATCACGTAGACCATGGGTGTCACGGCGTGCCCCCTTCGTCGGCGTCGACGCCGCTGAACGGCGAGATCTGGTCGAACACAGCCTCGTGGCTGATCGCCCCGAACGTCACCGCCACCACCAGGATCGTCGCGAAGAGCACCCGGAACGCCCTCGGAATGAAGTATTCAGCACCCGAGGAGCTGAGCGCCAAGGTGTGGCGCAGCCGCCCCGTCGGCACCTTGCTGACCGCCTGCTGGTCCTGGAGGTCTTCCCACTCGCGCTCGAACGGCCGGTAGGACCGCGCGGCGGACGGACCGTTGGGCCCGTCGAAGACGATCAGCGGAGCCATCTCGTTGAGGATGCGGAACTTCGCCGCGTTGAGCGACTTGAAGTCACTGATCTGCTGGATCCAGTACGTGCACAGCAGGATCGCCGCCACCGACAGCACGACCACGCCGCAGAGGCCGACCAGCACATACGACGGGCGGGACGTGGACCAGGTGAGCACCGCCCCGATCGCGAGGAGGGTGGCGACCAGGATCGAGTAGTTCCACCGATTGAGCGCGAGCCGCCGGTCGGTCACCCGCTCGGTGGTCGCGTGATAAAGGCGAAACTCCTCGAACGAAACCGGCTCCGGCGGCACCGGCTGCTGCGTCATCGGCGGCCCTCCCTGCGCACCCGACCCTACCCGCCGGGTGTGACAGCCAGCTCCGCCTTGATCACCAAGTCACCGTCTGGACGGGGAAGCCTTCGTAGCGGTCAGGGTGAAGCGTCACGATGGGATGCCCCGTGGCGAGAGCCTGCGACACGGCATGGATGCCGGCCCAGTCAAGCGGCTGGTCGATGCTCAGGGCGGCATCCAGCCCGGCGTCGCGGACAAGCGTAGGGACCGCGACCGTGCCTGGCGGGGCAGTCGCGACGAGATCGGCCACGTGCTCGGCGATCGAGCGGCGCGCGGTGGTCGCCTCCGTGAGGCAGAGGGCTGGCACGTCGAGCACCGGCCCGCCGGTCGCCGCGCGATGGATCATGCGGGACAGCTCGCGCCGTTGGTGCTCAGCGCCCGTGCCGCCGAGACCCGCCACCAGCGCGAGATCATCGAGAATGTAACCGGTCACGATGGCTCGGCCATGTGCGCGGCAAGCGCCTCCGCCGCGATGGCGAACAGCACCTGCCGCGGGTCGCGCTCGTCGTCCACGCCACGGAGACCGTTTGCGGCCTCCTGAATGGCGGCTGCCACGGGCTTGGGCGAGGGGTAGCACCCGGTCGTGTCGCGCACCCAGGCCAGCGCGTCGACCTGCGCCTCGATCACGTCGACAACCCGGCAGGCCGCCGCATCGGGTGTGCCGAAGACCTCGTCTATCCATGCGTGTAGGTCTGCGGGGGCCAATCTGGTTGTTGGCATGTCGTGAGGCTAGAACTACCGTCCGACACTCGCAGCCCCGTAAACGCCGATCAAGGAATGGGGAGCTTGAATTACCGATGGGGGTGCGCTTGCCACGCACCCCTTGTCGACCAACCAGCGCAGCCCCTTGGCAGTACGCGGGCTGGGACTTCTCTCATCGGCTTCCGCTTTTCCAGCGGCTTGGTGTTCATCCTTTCCCGAGCGGGCTTCGCGTACGTCCGCCAGGTGGCGTATTCACGTCGGGTGCAAGTTGCGCGTTGGCGGACGGTTGAGCCGGGGCGACCGGCCGCCGCCGGGCGACGATCGACAGCACCACCGCGGCCGCCGTGAAGACCGCGGCCACCCAGAACGCCCGTGCCATACCGGCCACCCCGTCCGTCGATGCGACCGCGACGAGTACTGCCAGGCCGAGTGCTCCGCCGACCTGCTGCATCGCGTTGAGGAGGCTGGCCGCGGCGCCCGAGTCCGACGGCGCGACACCGCCGAGGATCGCGGTCGTGAGCGGCGCGAAGAGCAGGCCGGCGCCGAGTCCGAAGAGGAGCACCGGGCCGAGGACACCGGCGGCGTAGCCGGTCTCCGGGCCGATCTGCGCCACCCACACCAGGCCGGCGGTGGTGATCGAGGCGCCGGTGGCGGCGAGCCCGGTCGTGCCGAACCGCGGGATCAGCCGCGCGGCCAGCGTCGAGGAGGCGAGCACCAGCAGGGTCAGCGGCAGGAACGCGAAGCCGGTGCGCAGCGCGCTGTACCCGTGTCCCTGCTGGAGGAACTGGGTAAGGAAGAAGAACATGCCGAACATGGCTGCGGGGAAGACGAGCATCGTCGCGAACCCGGCCGCGCGCGTGCGGTCGGCGAGCAGGCGCAGCGGCAGGATCGGCTGGCTCGCGCGGGCCTCGCGCACCACGAACCCGGCCAGCAGCAGCGCGGCGACACCCAGCGCGGCCAGGGCCAGCGGGTCGCGCCAGCCCTCGGCGGAGGCGCGGATCAGCCCGTACACGAGGCCGGTCATGCCCGCCGTGGAGGTGAGCGCGCCGGCGAGGTCGAAGTGGCCGGGGCGGCGTGGCGTCTCGCGGATGGCGGCCGGGGCGGCGAGCACCACGGCGGCGGCGACCGGCACGTTGATGAAGAGCACCCACCGCCAGGAGGCCCAGTCGCTGAGCAGGCCGCCCACGATGAGGCCGACCGCGCCGCCGGCCGCCGCGACGGCGGTGTAGACGCCGATCGCGCGGGTGCGTGGCGCGCCCTCGGCGAAGTTGGCCGGGATGAGCGCGAGGGCGCTCGGCGCGGCGAGCGCGGCACCCACGCCCTGGGCGGTGCGCGCGGCGAGCAGAAACCACTCGGCCTCGGCGAGCCCGCCGGCGAGCGAGGCGAGGCCGAAGAGGGCGATGCCGGCGACGAACACCCGTCGCTGGCCGAGGATGTCGCCGGCTCGGCCGCCGAGCAGGAGGAGGCCGCCGAAGGCCAGCGTGTACGCGTTGACCACCCACGACAGCCCGGCCGTCGAGAAGCCGAGGTCGGCCTGGATCTTGGGTAGGGCTACGTAGACGACCGTGCCGTCCAGCACGACCATCAGCTGGCAGGCGGCGATGATGGCGAGCGCGGCGAAGGACCGTGGCACACGCATGAGGTGGTACCCCCGTAGTGAGTTAAGCTGAGGCTGCCTCAAGAAACATAATGAGGGACCCTCGACTTAGGCAAGGGGAGTGTGGCAATGCGGCGTATGCGCGCCGACGCCCGGCGCAACTACGAGCGGCTGCTGGCGGAGGCCGACGCGGCCTTCCGCGAGCACGGCACAGACGCGTCGCTGGAGGAGGTCGCGCGCCGCGCCGGCGTGGCGATCGGCACGCTGTACGGGCACTTCCCGACCCGGCAGGCCCTGCTGGAGTCGCTGATGCGCGAGCGCAACGACCAGGTCATCGCCCAGGGGGAGGAGCTGATCAAGGAGCGCTCACCGGGCGAGGCGCTGGAGGCGTGGGCGCGGATCTCGGTCGCGCACACCGCCGCCTACCAGGGGCTCGCCGGCTCCCTGATCAGCTGCTTCGACGACCCGACGTCGCCCCTGTACGGCGCCTGTCACGCGATGACCGAGATGGGCGAGCGGCTCGTCGAGCGGGCGCGTGCGGCCGGGGGCATCCGGCCGGACGCCGGCGCGTCCGACCTCTTCGCGCTGATCACGGCCGCCGCGTGGGTACGCGAGCAGGTGTCCGAGGAGCAGGCCGAGCGGCTCCTCCGGATCATGCTGGACGGGCTAGCCGACCCGGTGACGCGTGCGGCGCGGGTTGGCGATCCGTAGGTCGGCGTCGATCTTCGCGACCGTGGCGAGCAGGTGGGGGAGCAGGTCGCGGCGGATCGACTCGACGGAGTTGCGGCTGGCGTGCACCGACACGTTGGCCGCGCCGATCACCGCGCCGGCCCGGTCGCGGATCGGCGCCGCCACCGAGCGCAGCCCCTCCTCCAGCTCCTGGTCGACGATCGCGTACCCCTGGGCGCGCACCTTGCGCAGCTCGGTGCGGAGCGCCGCCGGGGTCGCGACGGTGCGCGCGGTGAGGCGGGCCAGCTTCACCCGGTCGAGGTACGCCGCCAGCTCGTCGTCGGGCAGGCCGGCGAGCAGCACCCGCCCCATCGACGTGGCGTACGCGGGGAAGCGGGTGCCCACGTTGATGGCGACCGTCATGATCCGGGAGGTGGGGACGCGGGCCACGTACACCACGTCGTCGCCGTCGAGCACGCACACCGACGACGACTCGTGCACCTGCGCCACCAGCCGCTCCAGGTGTGGCTCGGCGACATCCGGCAGCGAAAGGCTGGACAGAAACGCGTAGCCGAGCTCCAGCACCCGCGGAGTGAGGCTGAACATCCGGCCGTCGGTGCGCACGTAGCCCAGGTCGGCCAGCGTCAGCAGGAAGCGGCGGGCGGCGGCGCGGGTGAGGTCGCAGATGCGGGCCACCTCGCTGAGCGTCAGCTCAGGGTGCCCGGCGTCGAACGCGCGGATGACGGCCAGCCCGCGCTCCAGCGACTGTACGAAGTGGGCCTCCCGCCCCACGTCATCCGTCATGCGCGTCCTCCTCCAGCACTCTCCGCGCGATCGCCAGTGCGCTGTTGGCGGCCGGCACACCAGCGTAGACGGCCGTGTGCAGCAGCACCTCGCCGATCTCGGCAGGGCTGAGGCCGTTTCGGCGGGCGGCGCGCACGTGCATGGCCAGCTCCTCCTCGCACCGCAGGGCGGCCAGCACCGCGAGCGTGACGCAGCTGCGGGTGCGGCGGTCGAGGCCGTCGCGGCTCCAGACCGCGCCCCACGCGTACCGGGTGATGAACTCCTGGAACGGCGCCGTGAGCGGCGTCGTGTCGGCGACGGCCCGGTCGACGTGCGCGTCGCCGAGCACCTCGCGGCGGACCGCCATGCCCCGGTCGAAGTCACTCATCCGTCCCCCCGAGGTGTTCGACGATCAGCGTGGTGACCGCGTCGGCCTGCTCCACATTGGCCAGATGCGCGGCGTCGCGTACGAGCGTGAGCCGCGCGCCCGGCACCGCCGCCGCGATGTCCGCGCCGTGCGACGGGGCGAACGCCGGGTCGTCGGCACCGTGCAACACCAGCGTGGGCGCGGCGATGCGGGGCAGCGCGTCGGTGAGGTCGAGCCGCTCGAGCACCCCGCAGCAGGACGCGTACCCCTCGGCGGGTGTGGCGGTGAGCATCGCGCGCAGCCGGGCGACCAGATCGGGCCGGCGGTACGCGTACTCCGGCGTGAGCCAACGGCTCACCACCAGGTCGGCGATCGCGGCGGTGCCCTCCGACCGCACGACAGCCGCGCGCCGCGCCCACGAATCGGGCGCTCCCGGCCGGGCCGACGTGCAGCACAGCACGAGCCGGTCGATCCGCTCCGGCGCGTGCGCGGCCAGCCACATGCCGACCATGCCGCCCATGGACAGACCGCAGAAATGGGCCCGTGCCACATCGAGCTCGTCGAGCAGCGCGAGCACGTCGCCACCCAGATCCCCGATGGTGTACGGGCCGGCAGGCACCGCCGAGCGACCGTGCCCCCGGGTGTCGAAGCGGACGACGCGGAAGCGCTCGACCAGCGCGGGCAGCTGCGGCTCCCACATGTCCACTGTGGCACCGAGCGAGTTGGCCAGCACGAGCACCGGCGCGTCCGTTGGACCATCCACTATGGAGTACGGAGTCACGGTCGCTCCCCGTGCAGCTTGAGCGCGCGGTCGGTCAGCGCGGGCGCGGCGCCGAGGTAGGACGCCGGGTCGAGGAGGGCGGCGAGCTCCGCCGGTGCGAAGTGCTCCGCGAGCGCCTCGGCGAGCGGCCGGCCACCGGCCACCGCGTCGCGTACCAGATCGTGCGCCTCGGTCGGGCCGACCTTCGGCGCGAGCGCGGCGCCGACCCGCTCGGCCAGCAGCGCCCCGCCGGTGATGTCGAGGTTGGCCCGCATCCGGGCCGGGTCGACCCGCAGGTGCGCCAGGCACCGCGCCAGCCAGTGCGCCGCCGAGCCGGTCGCCCGCAGAAGTCCGGTGAACGGCGCCCACTCGGCGTGCCAGGCGCCCGCCGCCCGCTGGTGCTCGTGCCCCATGGACGCCAGCAGCGTGGCGGCGTAGCCGGGCGCCTGGGCCGCGCAGGCGCGTGCGGAGACGGCGGCGACCGGGTTCTGCTTGTGCGGCAGGCTGGACGAGCCGCCCGGCTGACCCTCGGCCAGCTCACCGACCTCGGTCTGCGCGTACAGGACGACGTCGCCGGCCACCTTCGCGATCACGCCACACGCCGTGCCGAGCGGCCAGACGAGGTCGGCGATCCGGGTGCGGTCGGTGTGCCACGGCAGCGCGGGTGCGGGCAGCCCGAGCTCTTCGGCCAGCCGGTCCACGATGGACGGTGAGTCGAAGGCCGCGAGGGTGCCGGCCGCACCGCCGAGCTGGACCGCCAGGCCGCTGTCGCGCATCGCCGCGAGACGGTCGGCGGCCCCGTCGAGCGCGGTGAGCCATCCGGCCGCGACGAGCCCGAACGTCGTCGGCAGCGCCTGTTGCATCAACGTGCGCGCGGCGACCGGCGTGTCCCGGTGGGCCGCGGCCAGGTGGGCGGCCGCCTCCGCCGCCGCGGAGACGTCGTTGACGATCAGCCCGAGCGCGTTCCGGGCGACGAGCATCGCGGCCGTGTCGAGGATGTCCTGGCTGGTGGCGCCCCGGTGGACGTGGCGGGCGGCCTCCGGGGAGACCGCCGCACGGAGGGCCCGGACCAGCGGCACGACCGGGTTGCCGGACTCCGCGGCGGCCGCACCCAGGGCGGCGACGTCGAACAGCTCGGCACGGCACGAGGCCGCCACCTCCGGTGGCGCGCCGCCGGCCCGGGCGAGCGCCGCCTCCACGTCGAGCATCGCCTGGAGCCACGCCCGGTCGCTGGTCGCCGCGCGCACCGGGCCGGCGGCGAGCACGCCATCAAAAAGCCCGCCCTCGGCGCCCGCTCCAGTACCGCCAGCCGTAGCGCCGCCCGGCCCTGCGGTGCTCGCCCCTGCGGCGCCCGGCCCTGCGGTGCCCGGCCCTGCGGTGCCCGGCCCTGCGGTGCCCGGCCCTGCGGTGCCCGCCCCTGCCGTGTCCGGCCCTGCGGTGCCCGGCCCTGCGGCGCCCGCGCCAGCGGCGCCGCGGCGGCTGCCGGCCGGCCCACCGTCAGATGGCGAAGAAGACGGTCTCATCGTCGCCCTGCAAGCGGATGTCGAACCTGTAGCCCTCCTCGTCGGGCACCGCGAGCAGCGTCGCGCGCCGGGGCAGCGGCACGCTCGCCAGGATCGCGTCGGTCGCGTTCGCCGTCTCCTCGTCGGCGAAGTAGACGCGGGTGACGACCCGGTGCAGCAGGCCGCGCGCGAAGACCGACACGTCGATGTGCGGCGCCTGCGGCATCCCGTCGGGCCCCGGCACCGGGCCTGGCTTGAGCGTGCGAATCGCCCACCGTCCACTGTCGTCGGTCGGGCAGCGGCCGAAGCCGCGGAAGCCGGAGACCGCGCCGCGCGGGTCGTCCGGGTGGTCGAAGTGGCCGGCCGGATCCGCCTGCCAGGTCTCGACGAGCGCGTCGGGCACCGGGTCGCCGGCGCCGTCGGTCACCACGCCGTGCAGGCGGAACGCGCCCGGCACGCCCTCGGCGACCACGTCCGGCCCGTCGGGCCAGGGCAGGCCGATCGACAGGTACGGCCCGACCGTCTGCGAAGGCGTGGTCACGTCTCCTCCATCGGCGTCGCCTCGCGTCCACGAAGGACGATGTCGAACTCGAAGCCCAGCGCCCACTCCTCGACCGTCGCGGACAGGTCGAAGCGGGACACCATGCGGTGCCGGGCCGCCTCGGGCACCGAGTTGTAGATCGGGTCGTGCGGGAAGAGCGGGTCGTCCGGGAAGTACATCTGCGTGACGAGCCGCTGGGTGAACGCCCGGCCGAACAGCGAGAAGTGGATGTGCGCCGGCCGCCAGGCGTTGTGGTGGTTGCGCCAGGGGTACGCGCCCGGCTTGATCGTGACGAACCTGTAGCGCCCCAGCGAGTCGGTGAGCGCCCGCCCCACACCGGTGAAGTGCGGGTCGAGCGGGCTGTCGTGCTGGTCCCACCGGTGCAGGTAGCGCCCGCCGGCGTTGGCCTGCCACACCTCGACGAGCGTGTGCGGCACCGGGCGCCCGTCACTGTCGCGGACCTGCCCGTGCACGACGATCCGCTGCCCCTGCGCCTCCCCGCCCGCGTGGTGGGTGAGGTCGGCGTCGTCCGCGGTGACCCGGCCCTCTCCGAGCAGCGGCCCGGTCACCTCGGTCAGCGTATGCGGGAGCAGCAGCGGGGCCTGGCCCGGCGCACGCAGCACGGTCGACTTGTAGGCGGGCGAGAGCAGCGGCGGATGCGTGCCCGCCTCGTCCCGCCGGTATCCGGGAACGGTCAGCCGATTGGCCGCTGTCATCAGTCAATCCTGCCTTTCCAGCTGGCGTAGCGCGGACAGCTCAGCGGAACTGGGGTCGGGCGTGACGCGCGGCGACGGCGCGACGGCGAGCGGCCACCCGGTCGCCTCGACCGCGCGCGCCGGCTCGACGCCCGGGTGCACCTGGGTCAGCGTGAGCTCGGCGGTCTCCGGGTCGGGCTCCAGCACGCCCAGGTCGGTGATGACGAGCACCGGGCCGCGGCCGGTGAGGCCGAGCTTTGCCCGGTCGCGCGGGCCGCCGCCATAGCCGACCGAGGTGACGAAGTCGACCCGCTCCACGAACGTGCGCGGGCTGTGCTTGACGATCACGATGACCTCGCGGCAGGACGCGGCGATCTCCGGGGCGCCGCCCGCGCCGGGCAGCCGCACGCGCGGGTCACGGTAGTCGTCGCCGATCACCGTCGTGTTGATGTTGCCGTACCGGTCGATCTGCGCGGCACCCAGGAAGCCCACGTCGACGCGACCGGGCTGGAGCCAGTAGTTGAAGATCTCCGGCACCGAGACGACGGCGTCGGCGGTCTCGGCCAGCACGCCGTCGCCGATGGAGAGCGGGAGCGTGGCCGGCTTGGCGCCGATCGTGCCGGACTCGTAGATCAGCACGAGGTTGGGCGCGTGCGTGCGGCGGGCGAGGTTGGCGGCGGTGCTGGGGCGGCCGATGCCCACGAAGCACCGGTCGCCGTCGCGCAGCGCCCGCGCCGCCGCGATCGTCATCATCTCGTCGGCCGACCAGGTCATTTCGCCGGCACCCGATCGAGCACGTGCTCCTTGAGCCACGCGGTGAACGCGTCCCGGTCTCGGCTGATCGCGTCCCAGGCCTGGTAGTAGCCGTTGTCGCGCTCGCTGTATCCCATGGCGTACGACGGGTGGGCGCCGCCGGGCACCTCGGCCACGTAGGTGACCGCCCAGCCCGGCAGGATCACGGCGCCGGGGCGGGGGTCGAGCTCGTCGACGACCTCCTCCACGGTCACCAGCGACTGGCGCGAGGCGAGCACGACCTCCTTGTGTACCCCGGTGATGCCCCACATCTGCACGTTGCCCGCGCGGTCGGCGCGCTGCGCGTGGACGATGCCGACGTCGGGGTTGAGGGCCGGCACGGCGGTCAGCACCTCACCGGTGAACGGGCAGGTGATCGGCTTGATGGTCGCGGTGTGCGCGGGCAGGTCGGTGCCGACGTAGCCGCGCATCACCGCGAACGGCAGCCCGGACGCGCCGGCCACGTACCGATTGGCCATGCCAGCGTGGCTGTGCTCCTCGATCTCGAGGGGAGCCGGCCAGCCGCGCTGCACGGCGTCGCGGAAGCGGTGCAGCGAGCCGACGCCGGGGTTGCCGGCCCAGGAGAAGACGAGCTTGCGCGCGCAGCCGGCGCCGATCATCTGGTCGTAGACGATGTCGGGCGTCATCCGGACCAGCGTGAGGTCGCGGCGCCCCTGCCGGATGATCTCGTGGCCGGCGGCTACGGGGATCAGGTGGGTGAACCCCTCGAGGGCCACGGTCTGCCCGTCGCGCACCAGCTCGGCGATCGCTTCGGGCAGCGAGGCGATGACCCCCATTGAAACCCCAACCTCGTGCGCTTGTAGAACCAAGGTTCGCTATCCGAACGTAACGGCGATGCTCTGGCACTGTCAATCGGGCGCCTAGAGCGACGTTGACGTGAGCGCGGTCACGCCGTACGTTCACGATGAGAACCAACGTTCGTATGTCGCACGCACTTACGGAGGTCCCTTTGCGCCGGTCCTTCGCAGTCTTTTCCGTGGCCACGACGCTTCTCGCCGCCACGGCATGCGGGTCGTCCGACTCCCCGTCGACGCCCAGCGACGAAGGCACCCCCGCCAAGGTCACGGTTGGTGTCATCCCGATCGTCGACGTGGCGCCGATCTATCTCGGCAAGGAAAAAGGCTTCTTCTCCGCCCGCGGCATCGACCTCACGATGGAGAGCGGCCAGGGCGGCGCCGCCATCGTGCCCGGCGTGCTCAGCGGCCAGTTCCAGTTCGGCTTCAGCAACGTGACGTCGCTGATGATCGCCCAGGGCAACCGGGTGCCGGTCAAGGTGGTGGCCAACGGGGTCGCCTCGACCGGCAAGGAGGGCGCCGACTTCGGCGGCGTGACGGTCAAGGGCGACAGCCCGATCAAGTCCGCCAAGGATCTCGCCGGCAAGAAGGTCGCGGTCAACACGCTGAAGAACATCGGCGACACCACCGTCCGCGAGTCCGTGCGCAAGGCGGGCGGCGACCCCAGCACGATCAACTTCGTCGAGATCGGCTTCCCGCAGATGCCGGCCGCGCTGGCGAGTGACCAGGTCGACGCGGCCTGGGTGGTCGAGCCGTCCCTCTCGGTCGTCAAATCGCAGGGCGGTCGCGTCGTCGCGTGGAACTACGTGGACGCCGCGCCCAACCTCACCGTCGCGACTTACTTCACCTCCACCAAGCTGACGCAGGAAAATCCGGACCTGGTCAAGCGGTTCACCGAGGCGATCAACGAGTCGCTGACGTACGCGTCCACGCATGCCGACGAGGTGCGGCAGGTGCTCGGCACGTATACCCAGATCGACCAGAAGACCCGCGACGCGATGACGCTGCCGGTCTGGCCGACCGAGATCAACAAGGCCTCCATCGAGACGCTGGCGACGCTGGGCAAAAACGACGGCGTCTTCGGCGACAAGACGCCCGACCTCACCCAGCTGTTGCCGTGATCCGAAAAGTCGCGCTCGGACTGTCCGGGCTCGCCGGCCTCCTTCTGGTGGTGGAGGTGCTGCCGTACACCGGGGTGGTGTCGTCGGACTTCCTTCCACCCACCCACCGGATCGCGGTGGCGCTGGCCACGGAGCTCGCCGACGGCGCGTTCTGGGGCGCGCTGTGGGACACGCTCGTGGCCTGGGCGATCGGGCTCGCCATCGCGGTGCTCGCCGGCATCGTGGTGGGCTTCGTGATCGGCGCCGTGCCGGTGCTGCGCGCGCTCACCGCGTCGACGATCGAGTTCCTGCGGCCGATCCCGTCGGTCGCGCTGATCCCGCTCGCCGTCCTGCTCTACGGCACGGAGATCCGGTCCACGCTCATGCTCGTCGTGTACGCGTCGTTCTGGCAGGTGCTGATCCAGGTGCTCTACGGCGTGCAGGACGTCGACCCGGTCGCGGACGAGACCGCGCGCAGCTACGGGCTCGGCACGCTGGCCCGCGTGCGGTACGTGCTGTGGCCCACCGCCCTGCCGTACGTGATGACCGGCGTCCGCCTGGCCGCCGCGGTGGCCCTTGTGCTGGCCATCACCGCCGAGCTCGTCATCGGCGCCCCGGGCCTGGGCAGCCGCATCGCGGTCGCACAGTCCTCCAACGCGGTGCCCAACATGTACGCGCTCATCGCCGTCACCGGCCTGCTCGGCGTCGCCATCAACCTCGCCGCCCGCGGCGTCGAGCGGCTGCTGCTGCACTGGCACCAGTCGGTACGCGGGGAAGTGCTCGTATGAAGCGCATCCTCACGAAAGTCGCACTGTGGCTGGCGCTGCCGGTGGTGCTCTTCGCCGTCTGGTGGTTCGCCACCGCGAACAGCCAGAACTTCTACGTGCCGCCGCTCAGCGAGATCCTGCGTACCTTCCCCGAGGTGTGGACCTGGGACCGGATCCGCGCCGACGTGCTGCCCAGCCTGATCCGCCTCGCCGTCGGCTACACGATCGCGGTGCTCGCCGGTGTGTCCCTCGGCGTGCTCGTCGGCAGCAGCCGGCCGGTGCGGGCGGTGCTGGAGCCCGTGCTGGAGTTCTTCCGGGCCATCCCGCCGCCGGTCCTGGTCCCGGTCATCATGCTTTTCGCCGGCATCGGTGACACGATGAAGGTCGTGGTCATCGCGGCCGGCTGCGTGTGGCCGATCCTGCTCAACACCGTCGAGGGCGTGCGGGCCGTCGACAGCGTGCTGGCGGACACGTGCAGGTCGTACGGGATCACCGGCCCGTCCCGCATCGGCCACCTCGTGCTCCGCTCGGCCAGCCCGCAGATCGCGGCCGGCATGCGGCAGGCGCTGTCGATCGGCATCATCCTGATGGTCATCAGCGAGATGTTCGCCGCCAGCAACGGGCTCGGCTTCACCATCGTGCAGTTCCAGCGCAGCTTCGCGATCCCCGACATGTGGAGCGGCATCCTCCTGCTGGGCCTGCTCGGCCTGGCCCTGTCCGTCCTGTTTCGACTCGTGGAGAGCTGGAGCCTGCGCTGGTACCACGGCCAGCGCCGGGCCCAGCGCGGTCCGTCCTGAAGGGACACACGATGCTGCTCGATGTCCGCGGCCTGAAGAAGGTCTACGAGGGCCGCCAGCGCCCGGTCGAGGCGGTACGCGACCTGACCTTCGGCCTCGACGCCGGCGACCTCGTGTGTCTCGTCGGCCCGTCCGGCTGCGGAAAGACCACCCTCCTCAAGTGCATGGCGGGGCTGCTCGCCCCGACCGCCGGCGAGGTGCGGCTGCGGGACAAGCGGGTCACCTCGCCACCGCCGGGTCTGGCCGTGGTCTTCCAGGAGTACGGCCGCAGCCTCTTCCCGTGGATGAGCGTGCGCGACAACGTGGAGCTTCCGTTGCGCAACAAGGGCATGACGCGCCGGCTGCGCCAAGACGTGGTGGGCCGGGCGCTCGCCTCAGTGGGCCTGGCCGACGCCCACCACGCCTACCCGTGGCAGCTCTCCGGCGGCATGCAGCAGCGCGTGGCCATCGCGCGCGCCGTCGCGTACCAGCCGGATGTGCTCCTCATGGACGAGCCGTTCGCGGCCGTCGACGCACAGACCCGCGCGGACCTGGAGGATCTGATCCGGGACCTGTGGCGAAAGCTCGGCATCACCATGCTCTTCGTCACGCACGACATCGACGAGGCGGTCTACCTCGGGCAACGGGTGATCATCCTGTCCTCCTCGCCCACGGTAGTGCGCGAGGTGCTCGACGTCGACCTGCCGGATCGACGCGACCAGCTGACCACGCGGTCAGACAGCCGCTTCACGGAGCTGCGCTCCCACGTGTACGCGCAGATCCAGGCCGCCAAACGAGAGTCCACTGTGGGGAGTCACGATGCTGCTCGACCAACCGACATGGCAAAGCAAGTTCTTCAGTAGCGGCTGGGTTTCCGGCGAGGGTGGCGACCGGGCGGTCGTCGAGCCGGCCACCGGGTCGGAGCTCGGCCGCGTGGGCGTCGCGGGCCCGGCCGACGTGGCCACCGCCGCCCGCGCCGCGGCCGCCGCGCAGGCCGAGTGGGCCGCGCTGCCGCATCCCGCGCGCGCGGCGGTCCTGCGCAAGGCCGGCGACCTGTGGCAGCAGAACGCCGACGAGGTGCGCGACTGGATCGTGCGCGAGACCGGCGCGGTCCCGCCCAAGGGCGACTTCGAGATCGGTGTCGCCACGCAGGAGTGCTACGAGGCGGCCGCGCTGCCTTCCCGCCCGTACGGCGAGCTGCTGCCCAGCCTCGACGGCCGCCTCAGCATGTCGCGGCGGGTGCCGGCCGGCGTGGTCGGCGTGATCTCGCCGTTCAACTTCCCGCTGATCCTGTCGATCCGCTCGGTGGCGCCCGCGCTCGCGCTCGGCAACGCGGTGCTGCTCAAGCCCGACCCCCGCACCGCCGTCAGCGGCGGCCTGCTGCTGGCCGGCATCTTCGCGCAGGCCGGGCTCCCCGACGGCTTGCTGCACGTGCTCCCCGGCGGCCCCGAGCTGGGCGAGGCGATCATCGCCGACCCCCGGGTACGCGTCGTGTCGTTCACCGGCTCCACCCGCGCCGGCCGCCGGGTCGGCCAGGTCGCGGCCGCCAACCTGACCCGGGTACACCTCGAGCTGGGCGGCAACTCCGCGCTCGTGGTGCTCGACGACGCCGACCTCGACCGCGCGATCTCCGCCGGCGCGTTCGGCTCGTTCAACCACCAGGGCCAGATCTGCATGACCACCGGCCGCCACCTGGTGCACGAGTCCGTCTACGAGGAGTACGTGGAGCGCCTCGCCAAGAAGGCCGACGCCCTCGAACTGGGCCCGGTCATCGACGCCGGCCAGCGCGACAAGATCCACGCACTGGTGAGCGGCAGCGTCGAGAAGGGCGCGCGGCTCGCGGCCGGCGGCACGTTCACCGGCCTCTTCTACCGCCCCACGGTGCTGGCCGACGTCACGCCCGAGATGCCCGCGTACGCCGAGGAGGTCTTCGGCCCGGTCGCGCCGGTGGCCCGGTTCGGCAGCCTGGACGAGGCGGCCACGCTCGCGGCCGGCACCGAGTACGGCCTGTCGCTCGGCATCATCACCCGCGACGTGACGAAGGGTCTCGCGCTCGCCGACCGCATCCCGACCGGCATCGTGCACATCAACGACCAGACGGTGAACGACGAGGCGAACGTGCCCTTCGGCGGCGTAGGCGCGTCGGGGACCGGTGCCCGCTTCGGCGGCGCCGCGGCCAACGTCGAGGCGTTCACCGAGACCCGCTGGGTAACCGTCCGTGGTGACGTGCCCCAGTACCCTTTCTGAGATGAGCGGGAGCCGCGAGGCTACGGGTCTCGACCACGACGGCGGACGAGCGCCGAGCGGCGGAGCGGGGTAGGCATGGAGGCGTTCATCGTCGACGGTGTTCGTACACCGTTCGGAAAATATGGCGGGGCGCTGTCGGGTGTGCGGCCGGATGACCTGGCGGCGCATGTCGTTCGGGCGCTGACCGGCAAGCTGCCGTCCGTCGACTGGGCGGCCGTCGACGACGTGGTGCTCGGCTGCGCCAACCAGGCCGGCGAGGACAACCGCAACGTGGCGCGGATGGCCGTGCTGCTCGGCGGGCTGCCCGAGCACGTCTCCGGCTCCACGGTCAACCGCCTCTGTGGGTCCGGCCTCGACGCGGTGGCCACGGCCGCGCGCGCGATCCGGGCCGGCGAGGCGCACCTCGTGGTGGCCGGGGGCGTGGAGAGCATGAGCCGGGCGCCGTTCGTGATGCCGAAGGCGGCGAGCGCGTTCTCCCGTACCGCGGAGATCTTCGACACGACGATCGGCTGGCGGTTCGTCAACAAGCTGATGCGCGACGGCTGGGGCATCGACTCGATGCCCGAGACGGCGGAAAACGTGGCCGCGGAGTTCGACGTCGGCCGGGAGGCGCAGGACGAGTTCGCGCTGCGGTCGCAGGAGCGGGCGGCCAAGGCGCGGGCCCGCCTGGCGCTGGAGATCGCGCCGATCGACGTGCCGGCCGGTCGGGGCGCCACCAAGACCGTCGACGTCGACGAGCCGCCGCGGGAGACGTCGCTGGAAAAGCTGGCCGCGCTGCCCACGCCGTTCCGGGCCGGTGGCACGGTCACGGCGGGCAACGCCTCGCCGGTCAACGACGGCGCGGCGGCACTGCTGCTGGCGAGCGAGGAAGCGGTCGACAAGTACCGGCTGACCCCGCTCGCCCGGGTGACCGGCGCCGCGGCGGCCGGCGTGCCGCCGCGGATCATGGGGATTGGCCCGGTGCCGGCCACCCGCAAGCTGCTCGACCGGCTCGGCCTGGGGCTGGCGGACGTCGATGTGGTCGAGCTCAACGAGGCGTTCGCCGCGCAGGCGGTGGCCGTGCTCCGCGAGCTCGGGCTGCCCGCGGACGCCGAGCACGTCAACCCCAACGGCGGCGCGATCGCTCTCGGTCACCCACTGGGCGCGAGCGGTGCGCGGCTCGCTCTGACGGCGGCGGTCGAGCTGGGACAACGTGGGGCGCGCCGGGCGTTGTGCACCATGTGCATCGGCGTTGGCCAGGGGATCTCTCTGCTGCTGGAGGCGCCCTAGCGGTAGTGTGATCGCGAACTTGTCTCACCCCAAAGGCGGATCATGGAGCAACCGCGCGATCTTTCGTCGGACATCGACATGAGCCGCCCCAGCGCGGCCCGAGTGTACGACTACTTCCTCGGTGGGGCGCACAACTTCGAGGTCGATCGCCAGCTCGCCGAGCAGATCGCCAGCCTCACGCCCAACCTCGCCGACACGATGCGGGCCGGCCGGGCGTTTCTGCGGCGGGCGGTGCGATACATCGCGGCCGAAGGCGTCGACCAGTACCTCGACATCGGCTCGGGCATCCCCACCGTGGGCAACGTGCACGAGGTGGCCCGGGCGGCCAACCCGGCGTCGCGCGTCGTGTACGTCGACGTCGACCCCGTGGCGGTCATGCACAGTCGCTCCATTTTGGAGGGTGACGAGCAGACCGTGGTGCTCGAAGGGGACCTGCGCGACCCGGAGCGGATCCTCGCCGATACCCGAAAGCAAGCCCTGCTCGACTTCGACCGCCCGATCGCGGTGCTGCTCGCGGGTGTCGTGCACTTCCTGCCCGACGCCGACCGTCCGGCCGAGGTGATCGCGAGCCTGCGCGCCGCCGTCGGGCCGGGCAGCTTCCTGGTCATCTCCCACTCGACCTACGAGGACCAGCCGCAGGAGATGCTCGACGCGCAAAAGCTCTCCAAACGCACCGCCACCGAGATCACGCTGCGCTCGCACGCGGAGATCTCGTCCTACTTCGGTGACTTCGCGCTCGTCGACCCCGGGCTCGTGCACCTGCCGCTGTGGCGGCCGGAGTCGCCGGGAGATGTAGACGAGCATCCGGAGCGGTTCGGCGCCTTCGGGGGCGTCGGCCGGGCCGGCTAGGTCGAGGGGCGCCGCCAAGGCTGCGGGAGGGCGACGATCGACCGGGTCAGCAGGGAGGGAGTCGAGCGGTACGCGCACCTGTGGGCGCGTGCCGGGGCGGCGCTCGGCTATGTGCCGATGAGCCCGGACGAGACCGAGCGCATGCTGCACAACCACACGACGCTGCTGGCCGAGGCGCTCGTGACCGAGCCGTTCAGCACCGCGCCCGCGCACACCGTCGGCCGCGCGCTCGTCGACGTGCACTTCACCGCGCCGGAGTTCCTCGATCAGACGCTGCTCACGTTCGGGCGGTGGTTCCTGCGGCTCGTCGTGCCCGAGCACACCGAGAGGTTCGCCGACCGGGCGGTGGCCCTCCAGGCCGCTTTGGCGGCCGGATACGCGCGCGGGCTGCGCGACCGGACGTTCACCCAGCAGGAACGCATCGGCCGCGCGGTCTGGTCGGCGCGCAACCAGATCGAGCAGGACCTGCGGGCCAGCGAGGCGCGCTTCCGGGCGGTCTTCGCGGGCGCGGCCATCGGCATCGGCATCGCCGACATGGACGGGCGGATCATCGACGTCAACCAGGCGTTCGCCGACATGCTCGGCTACACCGTCGAAGAGATGCGCGAGATCAACGTCGCGGAGCTGTTCTACCCGGACGACGGGCCGGGCATGTGGGACATGTACAAGGAGATGATCGAGGGCAAGCGCGACGGCGTCCGGGTGGAAAAGCGCTACTACCGCAAGGACCGCACGATCCTCTGGACCGACCTCGCCGTGTCGCTCATCCGCGACGAGGACGGGCAGCCGCGCTTCACCGTGGCGATGGTCGAGGACATCACCGACCGGTACGAGCTCCAGGAGCGCCTCCGCTTCCAGGCGCTGCACGACCCGCTCACCGGGCTGCCCAACCGCACGCTCTTCTTCGAACGCCTGGCCGCGGTCTTCGACGGAGCGGCGCGCCGGGTCGGCGTCTGCTTCCTCGACCTCGACGGCTTCAAGGCGGTCAACGACAGCCTCGGCCACTACGTGGGCGACGAGCTGCTGGTGGTCGTGGCGCGACGGCTGGCCGCCTCGGTGTCCGCGCGCGGGCACCTCGTGGCGCGGATGGGCGGCGACGAGTTCGTGATCCTGGTCGAGGACTCGGGCGGCACCGACGCGGCCATCGAGGTGGCCGAGGCGGCGCTGGCGGCGGTGGCCGAGCCCGTGAAGATCGACTCGCACCAGCCGCTCTCAGTGACGGCCAGCATCGGCATCGTCGAGCGCGAGGTACACGGCACCAGCCCCACCGAGGTGATGAAGGCGGCCGACACCACGCTCTACTGGGCGAAGGCCGACGGGCGCGGCCGCTGGTCGCTGTTCGACCCGGTGCGCGGCGCACACCAGCTGGCCCGCGCCGCACTCGCCGCCGCACTGCCCGGCGCGCTCGACCGGGGTGAGTTCACTTTGGAATACCAGCCGATCGTGGGCCTGGAGAGCGGGCGGCTGCGCGCGGTCGAGGCGCTCGTGCGGTGGCGCCACCCGGAGCTGGGGATGGTGCCGCCGGACCGGTTCATCGGTCTGGCCGAGGAGACCGGCATGATCGTCCGACTTGGACGGTGGGTGCTGGAGCAGGCGTGCGCGCAGGGCGCGCGGTGGCACCGCGAGTTTCCCGAGGCGCGGCTGGTGGTGAGCGTCAACCTCGCCGTGCGCCAGGCCAACGCGCCCGGCATCGTCGAGGAGGTGGCCGAGGTGCTGGACCGCACCGGGTTCCCGGCCGCCCAGCTCCAGCTGGAGCTCACCGAGAGCGCGGTGATGCCCACCGCCGGTGAGCCGGTGCGGTCGCTGCGCGGGCTGGCCGCGACCGGCGTGCGGATCGCGATCGACGACTTCGGCACGGGCTACTCCAACCTGGCCTACCTGCGCCGGCTGCCGATCCACTCGCTCAAGCTGGCCGGGCCGTTCATCGAAGGGCTGCGCTCGGGCGACCTCGTCGACTCGGCGAGCATGGCCGACGAGCGGATCGTCGACGCGCTGGTGCGGCTGGCGCACGCGCTGGGCCTGACCGTGACGGCGGAGGCGGTGGAGACCGCCCAGCAGGCCGACCTGCTGCGGGCGCTGGACTGCGACACCGGCCAGGGCCTGCTCTTCGGCGGCGCCACATCGGCCGGAGACATCACGGCCAGGTTGCGGTCAACCCGCTGAACAGGCAGATCTGCGTCGGGGGACTGTCGTGATCGCCGGTCGGGTGGAATCATGTCGCGTGGTTTGTCGGTCTCGTGGAGGCGGGGCCGTGACTGGGGGGATCGGGGAAATGAGCGGGGATCAGGGGTCGCGTGCTGCGCCGTTGCGCCAGAGCGACCCGCGAAAGCTGGGGCGGTACGAGCTGGTGGGGCGGCTCGGCGAGGGCGGCATGGGCGTGGTCTACCTCGCCCGCGCGTCCGACGGGCGCCAGGTGGCGATCAAGATGATCCGCGCCGACCTGGAGGTCGACGAGGAGTTCCGCCGCCGCTTCCGCAGTGAGGTCAACAGGGCGCGGCAGGTGCCGCCCTTCTGCACGGCGGAGGTGCTCGACGCCGACCCGGACCACGAGCGCCCGTACCTCGTGGTCGAGTACGTCGACGGGCCCAGCCTCTCCGCCGTGGTCGCGGAGCGGGGACCGCTCAGCCCGGCCAATCTGCACGCGCTGGCGATCGGCATGGCGACCGCGCTCACGGCCATCCATGGCGCCGGCGTCATCCACCGGGATCTCAAGCCCAGCAACGTCTTGCTGGCACCGGGCAGCCCGAAGGTCATCGACTTCGGCATCGCGCGGGCGGTCGAGGCGACGAGCCACCACACCGCGACGAACCAGTGGCTGGGCACCGTGGCGTACATGGCGCCGGAGCGCTTCGGGTCTGACGCCGGCTCGGTCATCACGCCCGCGGCGGACGTCTTCGCCTGGGGCGCCGTCCTGGCCTACGCGGGCACCGGCCACACACCTTTCGCGGCCGACTCGCCGCCGGTGGTCGCCGCCCGCATCCTGACCCAGCCGCCCGACCTGACCGGCCTCGTGCCGCCGCTGCGCGACCTCGTCGAGCGGACGCTCGCCAAAGAGCCGTCCCTCCGCCCCACCTCGCGTGAACTGCTCGACATGCTGCTCGTCGCCGGCCCGGACCGGCCGCCCGCGATGGCCGCCGCGCTGGCACAGCAGCCCGGCCTGCTCGTCGCGGCCGAGGAGGCCCAGGCGGCCACCCACCAGCGGCCGGAGGGGGCACTGACCGCGGCCGCCGTGCCACCGGACCTGGGCACGCTCGCCGCCGGCCCGACCGAGGTGACCCCCTCCAACCAGCCAACCGCCCTTGTCGCGCCCGTTTCGCCCGCTTTGCCGGCGGCTGTGACGCCGGCCGTCGCGGTCCCGGCCGCTCCGGTCCCACCGACCGCCCCGGTCCCGGCCCCACCGCACGCGCCGGCGGGTCGGGGCGGCAGCAAATGGGGCCGTTTCGCGAACGTGGCCATGGCCATCGCGGTGCTCGTCACCTCGCTGACCGTGGCCGGCATCGCCACCGGCAAGCTGCCTTTCGACGGCGGCGGCTCGTCCGGTGCGGCCCCGTCGCCCTCGACCACCGCGCCGCCGACGGCGGCACCGACCACCGGCTCCCCACGGCCCAGCGAGCTGGTCGCACAGGACCCGCTGACCTCGCCCCGGCTGTGGCAGCTGCGCGACGACAAGACCCAGCTCACCACCTGCACCTTCGAGGACGCGCTGGTGATCACCCGCGGCAAGCAGGGCCCCTACCGCTGCCCCGGCCCGATGGACCAGCTCACCGACTTCTCGATGACGGTCGACGTGCGGCTCCGCAGCGAAGGCGCCTGCGCCGCGATGTGGTTCCGCTTCGTGAAGGCGGCCGGCTACATCGTGCGCGTCTGCCCGGAGGGCTTCTACGTCGGCACGCACGGCGTCGACGACGGCACGACCGTGCGGGTGCTGCGCTCGATGGGGTTCACGACGCCGATCGCGCTGGACACCCCGACCCGCGTGGGCGTCTCGATGCAGGGCACGACCATCACCCTGGAACGCGACGGCCAGCAGGTCGGCACCGTGACGGACGAGACGTTCGCCGAGGGACGGGTGGTGCTCGGCATCTACCCCGAAACCCCAAACCACCAGCCACCGTTCACGGTCGCCTTCAACGACGTCGAGGTCCGCGCGTTCCAGGGCTGAGGCGACGCCCACCCGGCGCCGTGGCAGGCCATGCCGACCGGGGAGATGGCTGTGCGCGCGGTTCCCTTTGCTCTGCTTCCCTATAGTGGCCACCTACCCACGGGGCCGTTGAACCGTCGACCGCCGCCTATATAGACCTTTCGGAGTTGGGGTTACGCGCGTGGCGGCGCTCCGGCAGATTTCCCCCGTCCGCGTCAGCTGGAGACCGTATGCTCCCGCGGGCACCGTTCCCGGCCGGCGGCTCGCGGGGCGAGCCGAGATCCCCGGCCGTCCACTGCCAGGTCCGCGGGACAAGCCCCGAAGGGGGCTTCGCGGGGCCTATCTCCGCCGTCCTGACGCGGCGTTACCAGCTCATGGGTCGGGACTTCGAGATCTAGGAGAGTTGGGGTTGAAATAGCGCCTTAACTCTCCGAGATCTGGGATCTCGCGCCGCTCACACCCCCGCGGCGGTTACCGGCGGCGACGAAAATCCGCAGCCTTCCCGGAGCGCCGACCCGGGAGCAGACATTGTGGACGAACAGCGACCGTCGCGGCGGCCCGACGGGGTGAGCGCGACCTGCGGCGGACGGGTGAGGCCGCGGGAGCAGCGGTCTGGACCACGACGGGCATCGCGGTAGCTCACATTCTCGAAATTGGGCTCAAGAAAGGCAGGCACCACGCTGACACCGGAAGGTCTCTAGTCGTCGTCGATCTGTTGGAAGGTGACGGTGGTGGGGGCGTACCCGTCCACCGAGAGCGTGAACACCACTCGGTCGTCGACCGTGTCGGCGTCCTGCGCGCTCATCACGGTGATGAGGCGGTAGTTCCAGTCCGCCGGTGAGAAGTAGACGATGGACGGCGGCGTGGCCCAGACGCCCGTGCCCGAGGACGACATGTGCAGCATCGCCCAGCCCGAGGGCGGATGGCTCAGCCGCACGCTGAACCCTTGGCCGGTGCCCTCCAGGACATCGACGTAGTTGCGGTCGGCGACGACGGCGGGCGCGTCCGGCGTGCTGCATGGCACGCCGTTGACCCGCCAGTCGATTGGCGGATTGTTGGTGCCGTAGTACGACGCGGTGAAGCCGAGGTACGCGGCCTGTCCGGGCTGCACGGGAGATTCCCAGGTCGCGCTGCGAGCGGTGACCGACTGGCCGGCCTGGCTCCAGGTCTGGTGCCACAGGCCCGTGACGGTTTGGTTGCCGGTGAACCGGAAGTCGACGGTGTACCCGTTCCACGGCTGGTCGCCGGTGTTCCGGAGTTGGACGGAGGCGAGGAAGCCGGGGGTAGGCCAGGGTTGCATGGTGTAGGTGACCTCACAACCGGCCGCCGCGTGTGCCGCGGTGGCGGGCGCGACCACGGCAAGTGCCCCGGCGAGCGCCGCGATCAAAGCACGGCACCCAAGCTCTAGATACATGTAAATGAATGTATGTCCGTGTGGTTGCCTCTCACCAGGTGTGTAGGGAGGAAGCGGAAAGGCGCCTTACGGGAAGTTCGGCCAAGAGATGTCAATGTGGGCTTTGTCGCGGCTCAGTTGGTCAGCTGCCGCGGACGCGGGTGTTGGCGGGGTCGAAGAGGGGCTCGTCGCGGACCTCGGCGCTTTGCCAGGAGCCGAATACGCCGACCTCGACCTTCGCGCCGATCTCCACTGTGGACGGCAGGTACGCGTACGCGATGGAGGCGCCGACGCGGTAGCCGTAGCCGCCGGAGGTGACGCGGCCACAGGGGCGGCCGTCGACGCGGACCGGCTCGGTGCCGAGGCAGACCGTGCGCGGGTCGTCGAGCACAAGGCAGCGCAGCCGGCGCTCCGGTCCGCCGGCCGCGCGGGCCGCCAGCAGGGCGTCGCGGCCGAGGAAGTCGGTCTCGATCCGGACGGCGAACGAGAGGCCGGCCTCGTCCGGTGTGGTCTCCGGCGTGATGTCGGAGCCCCAGACGCGGTATCCCTTCTCCAGCCGCATCGCGTCGATCGCCCGGTAGCCGGCCGGTGCCAGGCCGGACGGGGCGCCGGTGGACAGCAGCAGGTCCCACAGCGTCAGCGTGTAGTCGGTCGGCGCGTAGAGTTCCCACCCGTACTCGCCGACGAACGTGACCCGCTGGGCCAGCACCGGCACCGGGCCCACGGTCAGGTGGCGGGCGCGCATGAAGCGGAAGTCGAGCGCCTCGTCGACCAGCGGCTGGAGGACGTCGCGGGCGGCCGGGCCCCACAGGCACAGGCAGCCGTACGCGGCGGTGACGTCGTCGACGGTGACGCCCTCGGGCGCGTGGCGGCGCAGCCAGGCCAGGTCGCGCACGCCCGAGGCGGTGCTGGTCACGACCCGGAAGTGTGCCTCGCCGAGCCGGGTGACGGTGAGGTCGGCCTCGATGCCGGCGCGGGCGTTGAGGAGCTGGGTGTAGACCACCGTCCCCACCGGACGGTCCACATCGGCCGCGCACATCCGCTGGAGGAAGGAGACCGGACCGCGCACGTCGAGCTTCGCGAAGGACGACTGGTCGAAGAGGCCGGCCGCCTCCGTCGTGGCGCGGCACTCCGCCTCGATGGCCGGTGACCAGACCTGCCCGGCCCAGCCGGCGGGGCGCGGCGCCGAGGGCACGAAGCCGGGGGGTGAGCCGAACCAGTTGACCCGCTCCCAGCCGGCCTTCTCGCCCAGCGCCGCGCCGAGCGGCTCGAGGCGGGGCCAGGTGGCGGAGCGGCGCAGGGGACGGCCGGCGGACCACTCCGTGTACGGGTAGACGACGTCGTAGTAGCGGGAGTACGCGTCGAGCGCCTTGGCGGTGGCCCACGAGCGGCTCGCGGCGTGCGCGCCGAAGCGGCGGATATCCATATGGGACACGTCGAATTCCGGCTGGCCGTCCACAATCCACTCCGCCAGCACCTTGCCGACGCCGCCGGCCGCCGCGAGGCCGTGCACGCAGAAGCCCGCCGCCACCCAGAAGCCGCGCACCGAGGTCTCGCCGAGCAGGAACTCGCCGTCCGGCGTGAACGCCTCCGGCCCGTGCACCACCCGGGCGATCTCGGCCGTGCGGAGCGCCGGCACGCGGCGGCGGGCGTTGCCCCACGACTCCCCGAACTTCGCCAGGTCCGGCGGGAAGAGGGTGCGGGCGGTCGAGAGCGGCGCCTCGCCGGCCGCCGGCCAGCACACGTCGGGCGTGCGGATGTAGCCGCCGACCAGCAGCCCGTCGCCCTCGCCGCGAAAGTAGACGATGTGGTCGGGATCGCGCACGGTGGGGATGCCGGGCACGTCCGGGGCGTCCAATGGGGACGACACCACGTACTGGTGCTTGATCGGCACGATCGGGATCGCGACCCCGGCGAGGCGCCCCACGTGGCCGGCCGCCGCGCCGGCCGCGTCGACCACCACCTCGGTGGCGACGCGACCCTGGTCGGTCAGCACCGCCCGCACCCGGCCGCGCTCGACCTCGACGCCGGTGACCCTCACCCCGGTGTGGAACTCGACGCCGAGCTGGTGCGCGCCGGCGGCGAGCGCGGCGGCGAGCGGCTCGGGCCGCAGGTAGCCGTCGCCGGGCAGCCAGCCGGCCGACCGCACGTCGGAGACGTCGAGCATGGGCAGGAGCGAGCGGGTCTCGGCGGGGGAGAGCAGCTCCATCTCCAGCCCGTACGTGGTGGCGGCGCTGACCTGGCGCAGCAGCTCCTCCTCGCGCTCCACCGTGGTGGCCAGCCGCAGCCCGCCGACGCCCCGCCAGCCGGGGTCGAGCCCGGTGCGCTCGCGCAGCTCGGCGTAGAGCGACGAGGAGTACATGATCATGCGGGTCTGGCTGATGGTGGAGCGGAGCTGGCCGACGAAACCGGCCGAGTGCCACGTGGTGCCCTCGGTCAGCTCGTGCTGCTCCAGCACCACCACGTCGGTCCAGCCGAGCCGGGCCAGGTGGTACGCGACGCTGCATCCGGCCACCCCGCCACCGACCACGACGACCCGCGCATCAGTCCGCACACGTGAGTCGTATCACCTAATTGGTCAGACCAAAAGAGCTGAGCGGCCACTCAAAACGTAACCTGGCGTGTATTGACGCTTCTCATCCCACGGGCTGAAACTCAGCCATGGGTGCACGGACGGTCCATGTCGAAGACGTGCTGGGGCGCGTCGCGATGTGGTCTGGCCAGCCGGTCACCCACAGGCCGCTGACGGGCGGCCTTTCGCACCACATTTGGCGGGTCGACGTGAGGGGCCGCAGCTACGTGCTGCGCGTGCTCGAGCCCGCGGTCTCCGCGGCGGGGTTGGGGGTGCCCCCGCCGTTGGAGATCGAAAATACCCGGTTGGCGGCGGAGTCGGGCGCCGGCGCACGGGTCTACGAGGTGCTCCCCGACCTGCCCGCACTGGTGCTCGAGTTTCTGCCGGGGCGCACGCTCGACCCGGCGTCGGTGCGGGAGCCGGCCTCGATCCCCCGCATCGCGTCCGCCTGCAAGCGGCTGCACGCCGGGCCTCGCTTCGGCAACGAGTTCGACATCATCGGCAAGCTCTACGAACTGCTGGACGTGTGCCGCCACCACGACCTGCCGCTGCCCGACGGCTACCTCGAGCGGCTGTCCACGGTGGAGCACGTGCGCGCGGCGCTCGGTGTCATCCCGATGCCGACCGTGCCCTGCCACAACGACCTGCTGGCGGAAAACTTCATCGACGTGGCCGGCGCCATCCGGATCGTCGACTACCAGCTGTCCGGAAACAACGACCCGACCTTCGAGTTGGGCGACATCGCGGCCGAGGCCGACTTCGACCCGGACCAGGTGGCGGACCTCACCGCCGCCTACTTCGGCGCCGAGACCACGCCCGCGCTGGTCGCCCGGGTACGGCTGAACCTCCTGCTCTCCAACGTCACCTGGACGTTGTGGTTCACCGTGCATCACGGCCTGCTGCGCGATCCGGAGTCCACATTCGACTACTGGGCCGAGGCGGCCGACAAGTGGGGCCAGGCCTGCCGGGACATGGATGCACCGGACCTGGGCCGGCTCCTGCGGGCGGCCGCCGGCCGCACGTCCTCCCTCCATCCGTAGACAAGGGAGACCCTTATGGCAACCACCGTGCCGGCGACGGCCGAGCACCCCATGGACGACGACGCCCATCGCCTCGCCGAACTCGGTTACAAGCAGGAGCTGCGTCGCAAGTGGAGTGGCTTCTCCAACTTCGCCATCTCGTTCTCCATCATCTCGATCCTGGCCGGCTGCTTCACGACGTTCGGCCAGGCGTGGAACAACGGCGGCCCGATCGCGATCAGCTGGGGCTGGCCGCTCATCTCGATCTTCATCCTGATCATCGGCTTCTGCATGTCCGAGCTCGTGTCGGCGTACCCGACGGCGGGCGGCATCTACTGGTGGGCCTCGAAGATGGGCAAGCCGGTGCACGGCTGGTTTACCGGGTGGCTCAACCTCATCGGCCTCGTCGCCGTGACCGCGTCGGTCGACTACGGCTGCGCGACGTTCCTCAACCTGACCCTCTCGGCGCTCTTCGAGGGCTGGGCCGGCACGCTCAACCAGGCGTTCCTGCTCTTCGTGATCATCCTGACGCTGCACGGGATCATCAACATCTTCGGCCACCAGATCATCGACATCCTCCAGAACGTCTCGGTGTGGTGGCACGTGGTCGGCGCGGCCGCGGTCGTGCTGATCCTCGTCTTCGTGCCGGACAACCACCAGAGCATGCAGTTCGTCTTCACCGAGAAGTTCAACAACTCGGGCTTCGCCGGTGGCGACAACAACGGGCTGACGTTCTGGTTCTACATCCTGCCGCTGGGCTTCCTGCTCACCCAGTACACGATCACCGGCTTCGACGCCTGCGCGCACGTCTCCGAGGAGACCAGGGGCGCGTCGACGGCGGCCGCGAAGGGGCTGTGGCGGTCCATCTTCTACTCCGCGATCGGCGGCTGGATCCTGCTGCTGTCGTTCCTCTTCGCGGCGACCAACGTGGACGCGGTCAACGAGGCGGGCGGCTTCTCCGGCGCCATCTTCGAGAGCGCGCTCACGCCGTTCTTCTTCAAGGCCGTCATCATCATCTCCACCATCGGGCAGTTCTTCTGCGGCATGAGCTGCGTGACGAGCATGTCCCGGATGACGTACGCGTTCAGCCGCGACCGCGCGATCCCCGGCTGGCGGATGTGGTCCAAGGTGGACCGCAACGGCACGCCGGTCAACGCCATCATCGGCGCCACCGTCGCGGGCCTGATCCTCACCCTCCCGGCGCTGTACCAGAGTCCGGCCGGCATCCCGGTCGCGTTCTACGCTGTCGTCTCGGTGGCGGTCATCGGCCTGTACCTGGCGTTCCTCATCCCGATCGCGCTGCGGCTGCGGATGGGCGACCGCTTCGTGCCCGGCCCGTGGACGCTGGGCCGCAAGTACAAGGTGCTCGGCTGGATCGCGGTCATCGAGATCGCGGTGATCTCGCTGTACTTCATCATGCCGATCGTCCCCGCGGGCGTGCCCGGCAACGACGACTTCAGCTGGTCGTCGGTCAACTACGCGCCCATCGCGGTCGGCGGCCTGCTGCTCCTCGTGGCGGTGTGGTGGTACGCCTCGGCCCGCAAGTGGTTCACCGGTCCGCGCCGTACTATCGACGAGCCGGAGGTCTCCGCGGATCAGCCGGCCTAGCGCTAGGGGTGATCGATGCCGAGCGACGGGGTCGCCGCGCTGACCGGACAGGAGTCCAGCAGCCGGAGCATGCCCCTGTGGCGACCCGTGCGCGGCGGCAACGCGTTCGAGATCACGGTGTCCCGGCTGGCCCAGGCGATCAAGCTCGGGATGGTGGCCGAGGGAGAGCGGCTGCCGGCCGAGCGCGAGCTCGCCGAAAAGCTCCAGGTCAGCCGGGTCACGCTGCGCGAGGCCATCCGGGCCTTGCGGGAGGCGGGCTATCTCGAGTCGCGCCGGGGCCGCACCGGCGGCACGTTCGTGGTCTCGCGAGCGGGGCGGCCACCCGTCCCGCCGCGGGGCTCTGCGGGTCGGCTCGCTCCGCTCGCGTCGGCCCCGGATGCCGGCTCGATCCGGACGGGGCGCTCGGCGTCCAACTCCGGGTCCAGCCCGCCCCGTGGTCGGCCCGGCCGAAAGTCGGTGGCGGCGGCCGCCGTCACCCCGCTGGCCCGGCGTGGCACGGCGGCCGACCTGGCCCGGGAGATGGGCGACACCCTGCACGACGCGCTCGACTTCCGGCGGGTGGTGGAGCCGGGCGCGGCTGGGCTGGCCGCCAGCCGGGCGCTCGCGGCGGCCGACCGCCAGCACCTGGTGGCCTGCCTCACCGCGTCCCGCGACCGCGACCCGGCCACGCGGCGGGTGGCCGACTCGCGGCTGCACCTGGCTATCGCGGCGGCGAGCGGCAGCCCGTCGCTGACGGCGGCGGTCGCCGACGTGCAGCTCACGCTCGACCGGCTGCTGGCCGCGATCCCGGTCATCAAGCGAAACCTGGACCACTCGGACGATCAGCACACCCGGGTCGTCGACGCGATCCTCGCCGGCGACCCGGCCGCGGCCCGCTCGCTGATGGAGGAGCACTGCGACGGCACCGCGGAGCTGTTGCTCGGACTCTTGACCTGATATTGGTATAGCAATAGACCTTTTCCGGAGGCGCTCTCATGACGGCAGGCAGGCCGGCACTCTCGCTGGAAGAGCTGCGCGTGGCGGTCGACGCCGGTCAGATCGACACGGTGGTGCTCGCGCTCACCGACATGCAGGGGCGCCTGCAAGGCAAGCGGTTCCACGCCCGCTACTTCCTCGACGAGGTGGTCACGCACGGCAGCGAGGGGTGTAACTACCTGCTCGCCGTCGACGTCGACATGAACACAGTGGACGGATACGCGATGTCGTCCTGGGAGCGTGGCTACGGCGACTTCGCGATGGCGCCGGACCTTTCCACGCTCCGCCGGGTGCCCTGGCAGCCCGGCACCGCGATGCTGCTGGCCGACCTTCACTGGCTCGACGGCTCCGGCGACGTCGTGGCCTCGCCGCGGCAGATCCTGCGCCGCCAGCTCGATCGCCTCGCCGCGCACGGGCTGACCGCGTACGCCGGCACCGAGCTCGAGTTCGTGCTCTACCGCGACTCCTACGAGGAGGCGCAGCGCCGCGGCTACCGCGACCTCAACCCGGCCAACCTCTACAACATCGACTACTCGCTGCTCGGCACCGCCCGGGTCGAGCCGCTGCTGCGCCGCATCCGCAACGAGATGCACGGGGCCGGGCTGGTGCCGGAGAGTGCCAAGGGCGAGTGCAACCTCGGTCAGCACGAGATCGCGTTCCGGTACGCGGACGCGCTCACCTGTGCCGACCACCACGTGATCTACAAGAACGGGTCGAAGGAGATCGCGGCGCAGGAGGGTATGTCGATCACCTTCATGGCCAAGCCCAACCAGCGCGAGGGCAACTCCTGCCACATCCACTTCTCGCTGCGTACGCCCGCGGGCGGCGCGGCGATGGTCGGCGACGGGCCCGGGCATCTCTCCGAGACCGGGCAGCGGACGCTCGCCGGCCTGCTCGCCACGATGCGCGAGCTGAGCCTCTTCTACGCCCCCAACATCAACTCGTACAAGCGCTACCAGCCCGGCTCGTTCGCCCCGACGGCCGTGCGCTGGGGCACCGACAACCGCACCTGCGCGCTGCGGCTGGTCGGCCACGGCGGCCACTCGCTGCGGGTGGAAAACCGGGTGCCGGGCGCGGACGTCAACCCGTACCTGGCGATCGCCGCGCTCGTGGCCGGGGCGCTGTATGGCCTCGAAAACGAGCTCGACCTCGAAGAGGCGTACGGCGGTAACGCATACGAGGACGCCGCCGCACCCCGGGTGCCGTCCTCACTGCGCGACGCGGTCGGTCTGTGGGAGACTTCCGCGGTCGCGCGCGCGGCGTTCGGGGACGACGTGGTCGCCCACTACGCCAACAACGCGCGCGTCGAGTTGGCCGCTTTCGACGCCGCTGTGACCGACTGGGAGCTGCACCGGGGGTTCGAACGGCTGTGACGACGACAGATGTGCTCAACCCGGCGACCGGGCGGGTCGTGGCGACGGTCCCGTCGTCATCGACCCAGGAGACCGACGCCGCCATCGAGCGCTCGAGGGGGGCGTTCGATTCCTGGCGCCAGGTCTCGCCCGGCGACCGGGCCCGGCTGCTGCGGCGCTTCGCCGCGGTGGTCGACGCGCATCTGGAGGAGCTGGCCCGGCTGGAGGTCACCAGCGCCGGCCACACGATCGGCAACGCCCGCTGGGAGGCGGGCAACGTCCGCGACGTGCTCGACTACTACGCGGGCGCGCCGGAGCGGCTGACCGGGCGCCAGATCCCGGTGCCCGGCGGGCTCGACGTGACGTTTCACGAGCCGCTCGGCGTCGTCGCGGTGATCGTCCCGTGGAACTTTCCGATGCCGATCGCCGGCTGGGGCTTCGCGCCCGCGCTGGCCGCCGGCAACACGGTGGTGCTCAAGCCGGCCGAGCTGACCCCGTTGACCGCGATGAGACTCGGCGAGCTGGCCCTGGAGGCTGGCCTGCCGGAGGGCGTCTTCACGGTCGTACCGGGGAAAGGGTCGGTCGTGGGGGAGCGGTTCGTGACCCATCCCGCGGTGCGCAAGGTGTGTTTCACCGGGTCCACCGAGGTGGGCAAGCGGATCATGGCGGGCTGCGCGGAGCAGGTCAAGCGGGTGACGCTGGAGCTCGGCGGCAAGAGCGCCAACGTCGTCTTCGCGGACGCCGACCTCGCCGCGGCGGCCGCCGCCGCCCCGGCCGCGGTCTTCGACAACGCCGGCCAGGACTGCTGCGCGCGCTCCCGGATCCTCGTCCAGCGTTCGGCGTACGACGAGTTCCTGGCGCTGCTGGAGCCGGCGGTGCGGGCCTTCCGGGTGGCAGACCCGGCGCTGGAGACCGCGCAGATGGGCCCGCTCATCTCGGCTGGGCAGCGAGCCACCGTATCCTCCTATGTAGACGGTGCGAAGGTCGCGTTCACCGGCTCCGCACCCGGCGGGGACGGTTTCTGGTACGCGCCGACCGTGCTGCTCGCCGACTCGCCGGCCGAGCGCCACTGGCGGGAAGAGATCTTCGGGCCGGTCGTGTCGGTGCTGCCCTTCGACGACGAGGCCGACGCGATCCGGCTCGCCAACGACACCGAGTACGGCCTGTCCGGCTCGATCTGGACCCGCGACGTGGGGCGGGCCATCCGGGTGGCGCGCGGCGTGGAGTCGGGCAACCTGAGCGTCAACTCCAACTCCTCGGTGCGCTACTGGACCCCGTTCGGCGGCATGAAGCAGTCCGGGCTCGGCCGCGAGCTCGGCCCCGACGCGCTGCACGCCTTCACCGATGTCAAGAACGTGTTCATCGCAGCGTAAGGAGTGTGGGATGGAGCGTCTTGCCGGCCGTGTCGCGGTCGTGACCGGGGCGGGAAGCGGGATCGGGCTGGCCACCGCCCGGCGGTTGCACGCCGAGGGCGCGCTGGTGGTCTGCGTGGACGTCGACGAGGCGAGCGGCAAGGCGGTCGCCACCGAGGTGGCCGGCGAGTTCGTCGCCTGCGACGTGACCGACGAGGCGACCGTGCGCGAGCTCTTCGACGGCGTGGTGGAGCGGCACGGGCGGGTGGACGTCGCGTTCAACAACGCCGGCATCTCGCCGCCCGACGACGACTCGATCCTGGTCACCGGGCTGGAGGCGTGGGAGCGGGTGATCAAGGTCAACACCACGAGCGTCTACCTCTGCTGCAAGTACGCGATCCCGCACATGCGGCGGCAGGGCAAGGGCTCGATCATCAACACCGCGTCGTTCGTCGCGATCATGGGTGCGGCGACCAGCCAGATCGCGTACACAGCGAGCAAGGGCGGGGTGCTCGCGATGAGCCGCGAGCTCGGCGTGCAGTTCGCCCGCGAGGGGATCCGGGTCAACGCGCTCTGCCCCGGGCCGGTGGCGACGCCGATGCTCATGGAGCTGTTCGCGAAGGACCCGGAGCGGGCCGCCCGGCGCCTGGTGCACGTGCCGATGGGGCGGTTCGCCCAGCCGGAGGAGATCGCCGCCGCGGTCGCGTTCCTGGCCAGCGACGACGCGTCGTTCGTCACCGCGTCCCAGTTCGTGGTCGACGGAGGGATCACCGGGGCGTACGTGACGCCGATCTAGGGAGCTTTCCGGCCGCGCCGGCCCTGCGCGGGCCCGGCCAGGGCGGTTGTGCGCGCCGCTTTGCTCTGCTTCCCTGGGGTGGTCACCCCAGGGAAGGTCAGCCGATCTCCTTGCCCAGATTGGGTTGCGCTCGTCGATGGTGGCGAACGATCACCGCGCTCCATCGGAGGGCTTGCACCGCGGACGTGGCAGCGGAGGTCGGGGATCTCGGCTCGCCCCGCGAGCCGCCGGCCTGCGCGGTCTCCGGCGGGAGCGGCGGTCCGCAGGTGACACGGACCCGGGACAAAATCTGCCTTGGGCAACGTCGAACAGACGTAACCCCGACGGAAAGTCTCTGGGGTAGAGGAGCCGATCTAGGGTAGAAATAATCTGATGCGGCCGATCATCGGTATCACCTCGTACGTGGAGCCCGCCGCCTGGGGCGTGTGGCACGACGTACCGGCCGCCCTCCTCCCGTACTCGTACGTGCGCGCGGTCGAGGCGGCCGGCGGGCGGGCGATCGTGATCCCGCCCGACCCTTCCGGCGCCGAGGTCGTGCGCGTTCTCGACGGCCTGGTCCTCGCGGGCGGCCCCGACCTCGACCCCGCACGCTACGGCGCGCCGGCCGACCCGCGCACCGACAGCCCTCGTATCGAGCGGGACGCGGGCGAGTTCGCGCTGGCCGGCGCCGACCTGCCGATCCTGGGCGTGTGCCGGGGCATGCAGCTGATGGCGGTCGCGTACGGCGGGCGGCTGCACCAGCACCTGCCCGACGTGGTGGGGCACGACAAGCACCGCCCCGCGCCCGGCGTGTACGGCTCGCACGGCGCCCGCTTCGTGCGCGGCAGCCTGGTCGACCGGATCATGGAGGGCGACGGCGAGGTCAACTCGTACCACCACCAGGGAGTCGCCGACCCCGGGCGGCTCACGGTCACCGGCTGGGCCGACGACGGCACGATCGAGGCGGTCGAGGACCCGTCGCGCCCGTTCCTGCTGGGTATCCAGTGGCACCCGGAGTCGGACGGCGACATCCGGCCGTTCCAGGCTCTGGTGGACGCCGCACGATAGGTTGTGGCGTTATGGGGCGGCCTCTGATTGGTTTGACGACATATGCCGAGGATGCGCGCTTTGGGGTCAATGACACCTTTTCCGCCGTGCTGCCGCTGTCGTACGTCCACGCGGTACACGAAAGCGGGGGCCGGGCGGTCCTGATCACCCCGGACGCGCCCGACGCGGACGTCCTCGACGGCATCGACGGCATCATGTTCACCGGCGGCTCCGACGTCGACCCCGCGCTCTTCGGCGAGCCGGCCCACCCCGCCACCAAGGTCAAGCCCCAGCGAGACGCCGCCGAGCTGCTCCTGCTCCGCGCGGCGGTCGCCGCCGACCTGCCCGTGCTCGGCATCTGCCGGGGCATGCAGCTGATGGCCGTGGCGTACGGCGGGCGGCTGCACCAGCACCTGCCCGACGTGCTCGGCCACGACGGCCACCGGCCGGTGAGCGGCCCCAAGTTCGGCCACCACCCGGTGCGGTTGCTGCCGCACTCCCGCGCACACGCGATCCTCGGCGACGAGGTGACCGTCAACTCGTACCACCATCAGGGGGTCCGCGACCCGGGCGGGCTCACACCGGTCGGCTGGTGCCCGGGTGACGATCTGATCGAGGTGGTGGAGGATCCGAGCCGCACCTTCGTCCTCGGTGTGCAGTGGCACCCCGAGGACACCGACGACTTCCGCGTCTTCGAGGCCTTCGTGGAGGCGGCCAACGCCCGTAAGTTGGCGTTGCGGTAAGGCGGCCGCGGCCGGCGCTAGGGTGGAGGCCATGAGTGTCCGTGCCCCACTCGTGCCAGGCCAGATCTCGCCGTGGCGCCAGGTGCCAGCCAACATCCCCCGCCCGGAGTACGTGGGGAAAAAGCGGCCCAAGGAGTGGCGTGGCTCGCACGTGCAGACACCCGAGACGATCGACAAGATGCGGGTGGCCAGCCGGCTCGCCGCCCAGGCGACCCAGCTCGCCGGCGAGCACTGCAAGCCGGGCGTGACCACCGACGAGATCGACAAGGTCGTCCACGAGTTCCTCTGCGACCACGGCGCCTACCCGTCGACACTCGGCTACAAGGGCTTTCCGAAGTCGTGCTGCACCAGCCTCAACGAGGTGATCTGCCACGGCATCCCGGACTCCACCGTGCTGGAAGACGGCGACATCATCAACGTCGACGTGACCGCGTTCATCGGCGGGGTGCACGGCGACACCGACGCCACCTTCCTCGTGGGCGACGTCTCCGAGGAGGCGCGGCTGCTCGTCGAGCGCACGCACGAGGCGATGATGCGGGGCATCCGCGCGGTCGCGCCCGGCCGCCCGCTCAACGCCGTGGGCCGGGTCATCGAGGCGTACGCGCGCCGGTTCGACTACGGGGTCGTGCGCGACTTCACCGGGCACGGCATCGGCGAGGCGTTCCACAGTGGCCTGTACGTGCCGCACTACGACAACCCGCGGCTCGACGTGGTCATGGAGCCGGGCATGACCTTCACCATCGAGCCCATGATCACGCTGGGCACCCACGAGTACACGATGTGGCGCGACGGCTGGACGGTCGTGACCAAAGACCTCAAGTGGACCGCGCAGTTCGAGCACACGATCGTGGTGACAGACGACGGGCACGAGATCCTGACCCTGCCGTGACGGCCGACCGCCCGGCCGCGCTCGACCCACACCACCACGCCGACGTATCCGGCGGCTGGCTGCGCCCGGCGGTGTTCGGCGCGATGGACGGCCTCGTCACCAACATCGCGCTGATCGCGGGCGTGGGCGGCGGCGGGGTCTCGTCGCGGAACATCGTGCTCACCGGCGTGGCCGGGCTCGTCGCCGGCGCGATCTCGATGGGCCTCGGCGAGTACACCAGCGTGCGCACGCAAAACGAGCAGGTGGCCGCCGAGGTCGCCAAGGAGCGGCGGGAGCTCCAGCGCTTTCCGGACGCCGAGGCGCGCGAGCTGGTGGAGACCTGGACCTCCCGCGGCCTGCCCCGCGAGCTGGCCGAGGAGGTCGCCGCCGTGCTCAAGCGCAACCCGGAGGAGGCGCTGCGTTTTCACGCCCGCGAAGAGCTCGGCGTCGACCCGGACGAGCGGCCCAGCCCGTGGACGGCGGCCGTCTCCTCGTTCGTGTGCTTCTCGGTCGGCGCGCTGGTGCCGCTGGTCACCTACCTGCTCGGCTTCGACCAGCTGTGGCTGGCGCTCGGGGTCGGCGGTGTGGGGCTCTTCGTGGCCGGCGCGCTCGTCGCCCGCTTCACCAACCGCTCGTGGTGGGGCAGCGGCCTGCGCCAGCTCCTGCTCGGCGCCGCGGCGGCCGCCGCCACCTACCTGATCGGCAGCCTGATCGGCGTCAACGCCGCCTAGCGCGGTGCGTCCGGGTGGGACGGAGCGTCCAGCCTCCGCGACCCAAAGGCCCAACCCAGGCGGCCGTGCTAGGCGTCGAATATCTGGCTCACCGTCGCGTCGACCGGGCGGCCCCTGTTGGCCAGCTCCTTGGCCTGGTCGCGCAGGATGAGGCCGAGCTCGGTCATGTCGACGCCGGCCAGTCCGGTGCGCTTGACCGCGTCGGCGCTGTTGCGGAAGTACGTGCGGGTCAGCAGCCCGACCACCATCGCCGCCGAGAGCCGCGCCTCGCCGATCGTCAGCATCGCGGCGTCCGTCTCGTACCACTGGGTGAGCCGGACCGCCCGCGCGTGCGCCGAGGAGGCCCGGCACCACGCCTCACGAGCCAGCGTCGTGAACTCCAGCGACTTCGCCTCCGCCAGCCGCCCCAGGTGGGTGTCGCGGAGCCGCTCCAGCCAACCGTTCGGGTCGTAGATCGCGCGCGTCGTCACGTACCGGTCGGCGGCTACCGGCCACGAGGTCGAGAGCGTGCGGGCGTGCTGGAGGTACTCCTCCGCGGCCACCACGCCGAGGTCGACGAGGATCCCGTCCACCCGCCGGGTGACCGGCCGCGGCCCGGCGCCCGCCTTGTAGGTGACGACGACCATGTCGACGTCGCTCGTGTCGGTGTCGTCGCCGTGTGCCAGCGAACCGTGCACCCCGATCGCCAACACGCCGGCCGGGTATCGCCGTCGGGCCGCATCGGCCACCTGGTCCGCCACGACCCAACGGGGATTGGCGAGGTACGGGTTTGGCTCCGCCACGGCGATCATTCTCCGGCATCACTGTGGCGGTGCGGTAGCGCTGCGTTGCTGTTTCCCTCCGACCCACCCTATGTCGGACCGGCCCATCGCATCATGCTTACGATCCTGGCGCCCGGCGGACCCGGGTGGGTCCGCCGGACGTTTCTGTGGCACGACTCCGGGAGCTACGTCGCCCGGCGGGCCTCGATCGGCAGGCGGGAACGGGTGAGCAGGCCCGCGCCGAGCATCGCCACGATCGGCACGACGGCCACGACCGCGAGGCTCTCCCACGGGACACCGACCGGATACGGCGGCTCGCCCGGCCAGCGGCCCGCGCCAGCCTGGTTGTACGCGTAGAGCACCGCCGCGGAGACCCCGAGCCCGGCGGCCACGCCGAGCACCGTGCCGAGCCCGGCGATCACGCCCGACTGGCTCAGCGACAGCCGCCGCCGTACCCCCGGACTGGCGCCCACCGCGGCGAGCGTGGACAGGTCGGATCGGCCGTCGGCGGCGGCCAGGCCGGTGGCGATGCCGGCCGCGCCGAGCGTGATCAGCCCGGCCGCGGCGGCGAGGATCAACAGGGTCGGGTCGGAGCGGCGGTCCGGGCCCCGTTCGACCGCGACGTACAGGTTCTGGTCCACCTCGCGCAGCCCAGCGGTCAGCCGGTCCTCCTCGGCGGTGGTGGGTACCCGGCTGTTCGTCACGACCACGCCGGACGGGCGCTCGGCCAGCTTGGCCGCCGCGACCGCGCCGCTGGAGAGCAGGGCGCCGCCGTGCGGCGGCAGGCCGGTGGCGACCGCGTGTCCGGGCACGACGACCGTCGGTATCCGCTCGCGGTCTTCCGGCGTGGTGGTGCCCTCCGCTTGGCGGGAGTCGTAGATCTCCAGCGTGACCTTGCCATCGACGACGTACCGCGGATCGCTGAGCACGACGCCGCCCGCGGCCAGGGCCGCCCGCGCCTTGGCCAGGTCGTCGCCGGTCGCCCCGGTGATCCCGGGCAGCGACTCAGGCGTGGCGATGATGCCGCCGAAGCCCATGTACGACCAGCCCGAGATGCGCGCGCAGCGCGGATCCGCGAGGGCCTTGCGCTGGTCGTCGGCGCTCAGCGGCGTGGCGTCGTCCGCCCACGGGCACTCCCGCTCCCGCGGCATCCGTGGGCTGAGTCCACAGTAGACGTCGCTGGGCGTGCCGGCCGGGCAGGTGACTTCGTTGACCGGGACGGTGGTGCTCGCCGGGAAAGTGTTCCGGGCCAGTGCCGCCACCCGCCCCATGTCGGGCGCCTTCGCCGGTGCCCGCGGATCCGTGCCCGGACCGCCGTACTGGTACTGGACGAACGCGTTGCCGTCGGGCAGCCCGGCCTGGTAGCTCGCGTCGTTGCGCTCGTTGTCCGCGGTGAGCACGACGCCGAGCGCGACGCTGCCGGCGACGGCCGCCATCACCGCCGCGATGGCCGGCGCCGAGGCGGCCCGGTTGCGGGCGGTGTCGCGGAGCGCGATCCGGGGCGCGAGCGGCAGGACCCGGCCCATCCGGGCGATCAGCCCGACCAGCGCCGGCGTGCAGAGCACGAGGCCGAGCTCACCCACGATCAGGCCACCCAGTACCAGGTTGATTTCGGTCTGCCGGGCGCCGAAGACGGTCGCGGCGGCGCCGACCCCGGCCAGCCCGACGCCGGCGACGAGCCAGCGCTTGCGCGAGCGCACGCTGCCCCGCCGCCCGGTCAGTGCCGCGACGACGTCGCCCCGCGCCGCGGTGAACGCCGGCACGAGCGCGGCGAGCACACCGGTGCACACGGCGAGGGCCGCGATGCCGGCGAGCGCCAGCGGAAACACCCGGTAGCCGCCGGCCCGCTGGTTGACCAGCAGCTCCTCGAGCAGCGGCCGGGTGGCGAACGCGGCCACGACCCCGATCACCAGACCGGCGACGGCGCCCAGCAGGCCCAGCACGACGCCGTCGGCGAGGACGATGCGACGCAGGTGCGCGGGGGTACCCCCGTTGGCGGCGATGAGCCCGAGGTCGCGTCGCCGGCGGCGGGCGCCCACGGCGAACGCCGGGCCGGCGAGGAGCACGATCTCCAGGATCGCCAGGCCCGCGACCAGGCCACCGATCCCGATCGCCTCGGCGTCGACGGTCGAGTTCTGGAACATGTCCGGCGTCTCGGACGCCGGCGGCGGGTGGATGAGGACCTCGCGGGAGAAGACGACCATGCCCCGCTGGTTGAGCTGCTTGACCTGCTCCCAACTGACCGGGCCGGGGGCGTCCCAGAGCCAACCGGTGCCGCCGCCGGAGGAGTTGGGGCCGGTGGAGGGCATGGCGCTGGGGAGGAAGATGACGCTCTCGAAGAGCGCGGCCGGCAGCTCGGCGAGGCCGGTGACCGTCCAGGACTTCGTGCGGTCCGCGCTCTGGATCGTGTCGCCGACGCCCGCGCCGAGCCGATCGGCGGCGTCCGGGCTGATCGCGACCTCGTCGGCGCTCGCGGGCGCGCGGCCGTCGAGGAGTGTGACGAGGCCCGCGGTGAGCGGGTCCCGCAGGTCCAGCCCGCGGGTGCCGATGCTGCCCACCCCGCTGGCCGTACGGAAGTCCGCGTAGCTCTCCAGCGACGGGATGACCCGGCTGCCGGCGGGCAGGGCGGCGAGGATCTCCCGCTCGGTACGGGGCTGGGCGGGCGGATCTCCCTCGGCGCTCCAGCCGTCGCCGCGCGGGTTCTGCACGACCGGCCCGGTGTACTCCCACAGCAGCCGGGCGTCGGCGGTGCCCATGTCGCGGTCCGCCTTCTCGGCCGGGCGGAGCCGGAACATGTCGTACGAGGCCGCGGCGAAGGAGAGCGCCAGCACCGGCAGCGCGATCATCGCGATCACCAGCGCGGAACGGCCCTTTGCCCGGCGCGCCTCGCGGCGGGCGATGCGCAGGGCGGTCAGCCAGGACGTCACGGGACCGGCTCCAGGAGCTCTTCCGCCTGGGTGAGCGGGCCGGACGTGTCCACGACGACGCCGTCGCGCAGGAAGACCACGCGGTCGGCCCAGCCGGCGTGGCGTGCCTCGTGCGTGACCAGTACGCCGGCCGCCCCCGCGTCGACCCGCGCCCGGAGCAGCCGCAGCACCGCCTCGCCGGTCTGCGAGTCGAGCGCGCCGGTCGGCTCGTCGGCCAGCACGAGGCGGCGGTCGCCGACCAATGCCCGGGCGATCGCCACCCGCTGCTGCTGGCCGCCGGACATGTCGTCGGGGAAGCGCGGGCCGAGGTCGGCGAGGCCCACCTCCTCCAGCGCGGCCACGGCGAGCCGGCGCGCCTTGCGCACGCTCATGCCGTCCAGCTCCAGCGGCAGCGCGACGTTTTCCGCGGCGGTGAGGCTGGGCAGCAGGTTGAGGTCCTGGAAGACGTAGCCGACCGACCGCCGGCGCAGTGCGGCGAGCTGGCGCCTGGAGAGCTCGCCGAGGAGCTTGCCCTCGACGTACACCCCGCCCTGGGTCGGGCGGTCCAGCCCACCGGCGAGGTTGAGCAGCGTGGACTTGCCGGAGCCGGATGGGCCCATGACGGCGACGAGCTCGCCGGGGCGTACGCCGAGGGCGACGCCGCGCAGCGCGTGTACGGCGGCCGCGCCGTTGCCGTGTGTGCGGTGCACGTCGCGCAGTTCGAGGATCATGAGTGGGTCACCTCGCTGTGTTCAGGGTCCGGCGCCGTCGCCGGAATCGTCTTGGGTGGCGGGGGTGGGTAGCGCATCAGGCTCGCCTCGCAATGGTCCAGCCAGCGGATCTCCGCCTCGGCCTGGAAGATCATCGCGTCGAGCACGAGCCGCCACGGCAGGTCGGCGGGGTCGTTCTCCCGGCTCTTGAGGCGGGTGTACTCCTGGAGCGCCCGCATCGTGGCGGTCCGCTGGGTCTGCACCACCGCGCGTACGTCGACGCCGGGCGTGGTGAGCGCCAGCGCGAGCTTGATCGCCAGCTCGTCACGGGGGCGGTCGGTGCGGCTGATCGGCGTGGCGAACCACTGCGCCAGCTCGCTCCGGCCCGGATCGGTGATCTCGTACGGCCGCTGCCCCCCGTCGTTTTCCGGCAGCGGACGCACGAGGCCGTCCCGTTCGAGGCGCGACAGGGTCGTGTAGACCTGCCCGATGTTGAGCGGCCACGTCGTGCCGGTCGACTCTTCGAATGCGGCGCGGAGCTGGTAGCCGTACATGGGGCCGCGTTCGAGCAGCGCCAGGAGACCGTGACGGATGGACATGGCTACCGAGTATGCATACTCGGTATGCCACGGGCAAGACCTGGGGGTATCAGGTAGCCCGGCCGGGGAAGGGGACGGTGGCCGGGCTGACCCCGGCACGGCGCCGCCAGCGGGTGGCCCGGACCGCGCAGTCGGTGAGCGCGGCGAGCGCGGTGCCCCGGTCGGCGTCCTTGGTCGCCGGCAGCGCGGCCCGCCACACCGCCGCGGTGCGTTCCTCGATCTCGGTGGCCAGCCGGAGCGCGGCGGCCCGGTCGGTCAGCGGGTACGGCAGCGCGTAGCTCGGCGCCGCCGGCGGCGGGGTCGTGCCGAGCGCGGTCAGCCGGAGCACGAGCGCGTCCCGCCGGGAGCGGTGCGCGGCCTCGGCCTGGCGCGCGTCGCCGGCCGAGGCGGTGTCGAGGCGCACCCCGATCGGCCCGTACGCGTAGATCGCCGCGTGCTCGGCGTCGAGGGCGGTGACCAGAGCCTCCGGGCTCATCGGACCACCTCCAGGTGCGTCGCGCAGGCGGCGGCGATCGAGCCGAGCAGCGCGGCGCGCTCGGCGGGTGCCGCCTGGCAGGCTTGCGCGGCGGCCTTCTGGCACTTCTGCTCCGCCGCCCGCAGCGCGGCGAGTGTGCCCTTCGCGTCGCCGGCCGGCGGTGAAGGGCTGGCGGACGCGGACGCGCTCGGCTCGGGCGTCTTGATGACCTTGGCCAGGGCGGCCGCGTGCTCGCGGTGTGCCTCGGCGACCGGTGTCAGGCGCTCGGCGAGCACAGGAAAGGCGGCGATCGCCGCCTCGTGCTGGCCGGCGAGCGACCGCGCCTCGGCGAGCAGCGGAGCGAGCGGGTCGGGCGCCGGGGGCTGCGCCTTCTCCTCGTCGTCGCCGAAGAGGCCGCACCCCGAGATCGGGTATACCGCGACGGCCCCCACCGCCGCGGCCAGCACTCCACGGCGGGACGGCTGTTGATCTACAAGCCTGCTCCGCACGGCCAAAGTCTGCCGTACGCACGCCACCGGCCGGCCACCCCACTCCCGGGAAACCCCCACAGTGGTCCCACGCGGGGGAAGGTCGGTGCGCCGGCCGTCCCGGAAGCGCTTCGGCGCGTTACGCTCTGCGCAGCCACCGGACGCTGTTTGGTCCGGTGGCGAGGAGGCATGGCCGCCTAACCAGGCCGGGGAGACGGTGGCTGGGTGGCCCGAGTGACGGAGAGAGGTGCGCCTGATGACTCAGCGTGGTCGCACCACTCCACCGCGAGGCTCCGGTGACCGCCGCCGCCCGCCCGCCGACCGGACCCCGCAGCCCCGGGTCTCCCGGGATCGGGTCGCCGCCGTCGTGCAGCCGGTGGTGACCGATGCCGGATACGACCTGGAAGACCTCGCCGTGTCCCGGGCCGGCCGGCGACACGTGGTGCGGGTGACGATCGACGGTGACCGGGGCGTCAGCCTCGACGACATCGCCGACGTCTCGCGGGCCGTCTCGGCGGCGCTCGACGCGGCCGAAGCGGCCGAGGGCGATCTGCTGCCCGGCGAGTACGAGCTGGAGGTCAGCTCGCGCGGCGTCGACCGGCCACTCACGCTGCCCCGCCACTGGCGGCGCAACGTCGGCCGGTTGGTGAAGGTGAGCGCGGCGGGCCGCCAGGTCACCGCGCGGATCAAGGCCGCTGGCGACGAGGGCGTGACGCTCGACGTCGACGGCACCATCCAGGAGGTGGCCCACACCGACCTCGGGGCCGGCCGGGTGCAGCTCGAGTTCACCCGTTGGGGCGAGGTCGAGGGTGCGGACGAGGACGACGAGATCGACGAGGAGGACGAGGAGAGGTGAACATCGACCTCGCGGCGCTGCGCGCCCTCGAGCGAGAGCGGGAGATCCCGTTCGACACGATCCTCGCGGCGATCGAGACCGCGTTGCTGACCGCGTACCGGCACACGGAGGGCGCCGAGGCGCACGCGCGGGTGGAGATCGACCGGAAGACCGGCGCCGCGCTCGTGTACGCGCAGGAGCTGGACTCGGACGGCAGTGTCGTCCGGGAGTGGGACGACACCCCGCACGACTTCGGCCGGATCGCCGCGATGACCGCCAAGCAGGTGATCCTCCAGCGGCTGCGCGAGGCGACCGACGAGGTGCACTTCGGTGAGTACGTGGGGCGCGACGGCGACCTGGTGACCGGCGTGGTGCAGGCGCACGAGGCGCGCTCGGAGAAGGGCATCGTCACCGTCGACCTGGGCAAGCTGGAGGCGGTGCTGCCGCACTCCGAGCAGGTGCCCGGCGAGATCTACGCGCACGGCCAGCGGATCCGCTGCGTGGTCGTACACGTGGCGAAGGGCTTCCGCGGGCCGCAGATCACGCTCTCCCGGTCGCACCCCAACCTGGTGAAGAAGCTCTTCGCGCTGGAGGTGCCGGAGATCGCCGACGGCACCGTGGAGATCGCCGCGATCGCCCGTGAGGCCGGTCACCGCACCAAGATCGCAGTGCGCTCGACCGCGCCCGGTGTCAACGCCAAGGGCGCCTGCATCGGGCCGATGGGCCAGCGGGTCCGCGCGGTGATGAGCGAGCTGCACGGCGAGAAGATCGACATCATCGACTGGTCGGACGACCCGGCACACTTCGTCGGCAACGCGCTCTCGCCGGCCAAGGCGCTGCGCGTGGAGGTCGTCGACGCGGCCACACGCACCGCACGGGTGACCGTGCCCGACTTCCAGCTGTCGCTCGCCATCGGCCGGGAAGGGCAGAACGCCCGCCTCGCCGCGCGGCTCACCGGCTGGCGGATCGACATCAAGCCGGACAACGAGCCGGCGCGCCCCGCCGGTGGCGATCATGCGACCGAGCCAGGCGGCGCGGTCGCCGAGGCGTAGGAGTAGACTCTCCGTTGGTACGACGTGCGCGGCCGGTGCGCACCTGTGTGGGTTGCCGGCATCGGGCGGCGGCCACCGATTTGCTACGGGTTGTCGCGGTTCCCAGTGAGGCTGGCCACAGCCTTACGCCGGATCCGGCCCGTAGACTGCCGGGTCGGGGAGCTCATCTGCATCCTGATCCGGCTTGCTTCGCGCTGGCGGAGCGGCGTCGCGCCTTCGGGCGAGCGCTGCGCGTCACCGGTGTCCTGGACAGCGGTGCGCTGGCCGAGCACATCCGTGCGGTAGCCACTACGACCGGTCACCAGACCGGTCGGGGGTCGCAAAGAGCAAGGTAGGACGACCGACATGAGCACACGATGAAGTCGCTGAAATGACCAGGCTTCAAGTGCAGGAGTGAGGTCGCTGCGGGTGCCGCCCGCACGACCTCGGAGTGAGGAGTGCAGTGGCAGGCAAGGCCCGCGTACACGAGCTTGCGAAGGAGCTCGGGGTCGAAAGTAAGACCGTGCTCGCCAAGCTGAAAGAAATGGGCGAGTTCGTCAAGTCAGCGTCGAGCACTGTGGAGGCGCCGGTCGCCCGGCGGCTGCGTGGTGCGTTCGCCGCAGGATCGCAAGCCCCCGCGGCGGCTCCGGCCGCTCCGTCGGCCCCGGCGGCCTCAGCGGCGGCACCCGCCGCACCGGCTCCGGCGCCCCAGAAGGTCGCGGCGCGTCCGGCGCCGCCCCGGCGGGCCACGACGCCCGCGCCCGGGCCCTCGGCCCGACCCAAGTCCCCCGTCCCCAATCCGCCCCAGCCCACCCCGGTGGCCAAGCCCGCGAGCGCCCACGACATCGAGGTCGCCGCGGCGGAGGAGCGCGCGGCGCGGCTCAAGCGCGACCAGGCGGAGGCGGTCAAGGCCGCCCAGCAGGCGGCCAAGCAGCGTGACACCGCTCGGCGGGAGCCCCCGGCCGACGGTGCGACCCGGCCCAAGCCCAGTCCGGGCGCGGTGCCACCGCGGCCCGGTTCCCCGGCCGCCGGTCGGCCCACCCCACCCGCGGCACCCGCCACGGGTGGCGGCCGTCCCGGCCCGCGTCCGCCGCGCAGCGGTGGCAACAACCCGTTCGGCATCACGCCCAGCGGCCAGCGCCCCGCGGCCAGCGGCGGCGGTGGCGGCCAGCGGCCCAACCCGGCCTCGATGCCCCCGCGGCCGAGCCCGGCGTCCATGCCCCCCCGACCGAGCCCGGCGTCCATGCCGACGCAGCGGCCCGGCCGACCCGGCGGTGGCCCTGGCGGTCCCGGCGGTGGCCGTGGCCCCGGCGGCGGCGGTCGCGGTCCCGGTGGTGGCGGTGGCGGCGGCGGTGGCTTCCGCAGTGGCGGCGGTCCCGGCGGCGGCGGCGGCGGTGGCGGTGGCTTCCGCGGTGGCGGCGGCGGTCCCGGTGGCGGCGGCGGTGGTTACCGCGGCGGTCCCGGTGGCGGCGGTGGTCCCGGTGGCGGCGGCGGTGGTTACCGTGGCGGTCCCGGTGGCGGAGCGCCCGCGGGTGCCGGCGGTGCCGGCCGTCCCGGTGGTGGCGGTCGCGGTCGCGGCGGCGGTGCGGCGGGTGCCTTCGGGCGTCCCGGTGGCAAGCCGACCCGCGGTCGCAAGTCGAAGAAGCAGCGGCGTCAAGAGTTCGACAACCTGTCCGCGCCGCAGATGAGCTCCGGTGCTCCGCGCGGTCAGGGCCAGGTCGTCCGGCTTTCGCGCGGCGCGTCGCTCTCCGACTTCGCCGACAAGATCAACGCCAACCCCGGTTCACTGGTCCAGGAGATGTTCAACCTGGGCGAGATGGTGACGGCGACGCAGTCGGTCTCCGACGACACGTTGCTGCTGCTCGGTGAGCACCTCGGCTTCGACGTGCAGATCGTCAGCCCGGAAGACGAGGACCGTGAGCTGCTTGCGCAGTTCAACATCGACCTCGACGCGGCGGTCGACGAAGACCGGCTGGTCAGCCGGCCGCCGGTCGTGACCGTCATGGGTCACGTCGACCACGGTAAGACGAAGCTGCTCGACGCGATCCGCAAGACCAACGTGATCGAGGGCGAGGCCGGCGGCATCACCCAGCACATCGGTGCCTACCAGGTCATGGTCGAGCACGAGGGCACCGAGCGGGCGATCACCTTCATCGACACCCCGGGTCACGAGGCGTTCACCGCCATGCGTGCCCGTGGTGCCCAGGTGACCGACATCGTCATCCTCGTGGTCGCGGCCGACGACGGCGTGATGCCTCAGACGATCGAGGCGCTCAACCACGCCAAGGCGGCCGAGGTGCCGATCGTGGTCGCGGTCAACAAGGTCGACAAGCCGGAGGCCAACCCGGACAAGGTGCGCCAGCAGCTCACCGAGTACGGGCTGGTGGCCGAGGAGTACGGCGGCGACACGATGTTCGTCAACGTCGCGGCCAAGCCCGGCATCGGCATCGACGAGCTGCTCGAGGCCGTGCTGCTGACCGCTGACGCGTCGCTGGAGCTGACCGCTCCCGTCGACGGGCCGGCTCAGGGTGTCGCCATCGAGGCCCACCTCGACAAGGGCCGGGGTGCGGTGGCCACGGTGCTGGTGCAGAAGGGCACGCTCCGCGCCGGTGACTCGATCGTCGCCGGTGGGGCGCACGGCCGGGTCCGCGCCATGCTCGACGAAAACTTCAAGGCGGTCACCGAGGCGGGTCCGGCCCGTCCGGTGCTCGTGCTCGGCCTCACGGCCGTGCCGGGTGCGGGTGACACGTTCCTGGCCGCGACCGACGACCGCACCGTGCGACAGATCGCCGAGCAGCGGCAGGCGCGGCGGCGGGCGGCGAGCTTCGCCAACTCCCGCGGCCGGGTCACGCTCGAAAACCTCATGGAGCAGATCAAGGAGGGCGAGAAGACCACGCTCAACCTCATCCTCAAGGGCGACGTCTCCGGTTCGGTGGAGGCCCTGGAGGATGCGCTGTTCAAGCTCGACATCCCCGAAGAGGTGCAGCTCAAGATCCTCGACCGGGGCGTCGGCGCGATCACCGAGAGCAACGTCATGCTCGCCAGTGCCTCGTCCGAGGCCGCGACGATCATCGGCTTCAACGTGCGGGCCGCCAACAAGGTCCGCGAGATCGCCGACCGCGAGGGCGTGGAGATCCGGTACTACACGGTCATCTACCAGGCCATCGAGGAGATCGAGGCGGCGCTCAAGGGCCTGCTCAAGCCCGAGTACGAAGAGGTCGAGCTCGGCTCGGCGGAGGTCCGCGAGGTCTTCCGTTCGTCCAAGGTCGGCAACATCGCGGGTTGTATCGTCCGGTCCGGCGTCCTGCGGCGCAACGCCAAGGCGAGGCTCATCCGCGATGGGGCCGTCGTGGCCGACAACCTCACGCTCAGTTCGCTCAAGCGGTTCAAGGACGACGCGACCGAGGTCCGCGAGGGCTTCGAGTGTGGTCTGACGCTCCAGGGTTACAACAACATCCAGGTCGACGACGTCATCGAGACGTTCGAGATGCGCGAGAAGACGCGCTCGTAGCGAACGCGTAGCAAGCGCCCCGCCGGCATCGCACCGGCGGGGCGCTTGTGTTTTCCGGGCGTACCGTGGACGCGGGACGTCGCCAAGGGGGTAGCCGTGGAGCTGCATTGGTGGTCGATCGAGGTCCGGCACGGAGCGTTCTCCGCCCACCGGTGGCGCGACCAGCTCGGCGAGTCGCTCTTCGAGATGGCGGTGACCCACGGGGCGCGCGACTGGGGTTGGGTGGAGCAGCCCTGGGGGCTTGTCTTCGAGGTGGGCTTCCGCGACCCCGAGGGATGGCTGCGCTTCCGGGCGCTGCCCGGTGTGCGTGCGGTGCTCGACGCGGTGCCCGACCCGGTCAACGGGCTATACGTGTATCCGGGCCGCGGCGGCAGCTCGGGCGCGCCGCTGCCCCTGCACCCGCGGCTGCCGATGGGCGCCGGCGCCGCGCCGCTGCCCGAGACCCCGGAGCCGATCATTGTCGCGGGGCGGTCCCCGGCCCAGTAAGTTCTCTCGGCGTGTATACCGGAACCGCTGTGTTTGACGTGCTCCTGCCGGGGGACTCACGTTCGTTGAAGGCGAAGCGCTCGTACGTGCGGCCGATCGTCGCGGCGCTGCGAAAGTTCGAGATATCCGTGGCCGAGGTCGGCGCGCTCGACCGGCACGGACGGGCGGAGATCGGGGTGGCGGTGGTGGCCGCCGAGCCCCGGCACGTGGGCGAGGTGCTCGACTCCTGCGAGCGCCTCATGGCCGGCCGTCCAGAGATCGAGCTGCTGTCCGTGAGGCGCCGGCTACACGGCGACGAGGACTGATTTTGAGCTGCTCACACGGGTAGTGTGCAGAGGTTGGCGGGTGTTTCCGGCCGCCTGGCCGGGTGCGCGCAAGTGAAGCTTCCGGAGGTGGCGAGATGACGGACCCGGCCAAGGTACGCCGGCACGCGGAGCGGGTGCGGGAGCTGGTGGCTTCGGTGGTGCGCACCCAGATCAAAGACCCTCGCCTCGGCATGATCACCATCACGGACGCCCGGATCACCGGCGACCTGCGTGACGCCACGGTGTTCTACACGGTGCTCGGCGACGCCGCCGCCCAGGCGGGCACCGCGGCCGCCCTCGACAGCGCCAAGGGGCTCGTGCGCAGCACCGTCGGCAAAGCGCTCGGGCTCCGCCACTCGCCGACGCTGACCTTCGTCCACGACGTCGTGCAGGATCACGCCAAGCACATCGACGACCTGCTCGCCCAGGCGCGCACGGCCGACACCGAGGTGCAGCGGCTGGCGGCCGGCGCGGAGTACGCGGGGGAGGCCAACCCGTACAAGGAAGAAGAGGCGGACGAGGACGAGGGCGACGAAGACGACGCCCGGGACCGGCCGTGACCGCCGTGGTCGAGGCGCCGGCCGCGGAGCCTGCCGCCGCCGACTGGGCCGCCGCCGTCGCCGCGGTGCGCGGCCTGCCGCCGGGCGGCACGGTGCTGCTGGTCTGCCACGTCAACCCGGACGGCGACGCTCTCGGCAGCATGCTCGGCGTGGCGCTGGGCTTGCGCCGGTTGGGCGTCACCCAGCTTCAGGCGACGTTCCCGGGTGCGACGGCGGGAGCCGCCGGCGACGGGTACACCGGGCCGCCGGAGGTGCCCGAGCCGTTCCGCTGGCTGCCCGGCCTCGACCTGCTGGTCCCGGCAGATACCGCCTACCCGGCGCCCGACCTGTTCCTCTGCTTCGACGCGGCGAGCGCCTCCCGGCTCGGCGCGCTCGTCGACCGGCTCGACACGGCGGGCGCCGCCGTGGTGCTCGACCACCACGCGTCCAATACACGTTTCGGTGGCATCCACCTCGTCGACCCGGGTGCCGCCGCCACCTCGGTGGTGTCCGAGGGCCTGCTCGACCGGCTGGGAGTGTCGCTCGACGCGGAGATCGCGGCGTGCCTCTACGTGGCGCTGGCGACCGACACGGGCTCGTTCCGGTTCGACATGACGACCCCGGCGGTGCACGAGATGGCCGCCCGGCTCATCGCCACCGGCATCAGCCCGGGTGAGATCTCCCGCCGGATCTTCGACACCCGCCCGTTCGGCGCCGTTCGGCTCTACGGCGACGTGCTGCGGCGCGCCCAGCTCGAGCCCGAGGCGGCCGGCGGGGTGGGGCTCGTGTGGACGTACGCGACGCTCGACGACCTCGCCCGCCACGGTCAGAAGCCGTACGTGCTGGAGGCGCTCATCGACTCCGTGCGGTGCTCGGCGGAGGCCGACGTGAGCTGCGTCGTCAAGCAGGTCGCTCCGGCCGAGTGGGCGGTTTCGATGCGGAGCAAGGGCGCCGTCGACGTGAGCCGGGTCGCGGTGGCGCTCGGCGGCGGTGGCCACCGGCTGGCGGCGGGGTTCACCGGGCGGGGCACGGTCGACGACGTGATCGGGTCCATCCGCGCGGAGCTGTGAGCGGGCGCGACGACGCTGCGTCTCCTTCTGCTACCCGTCCGTATGCCGGGAACCTAGCGCGCGTTCATCTGACTTAACGCTAACTTGGTTGGCGTTGCGTACCGGTTCGTGCGTGCAGTTCGTATCCAGAGCACTGCGTGCGGCCGGTGTTGCCTCCAGGGTCAGACCGACCCGGGCTCGCGCCACCGCCGTTCCGGCGATCCCGGAGGGCCGTTTCGGCGCACCGCACGACCGCCCGCCGTGGTGGCTCACGCTCAAGAGCCGCACGCCCTGGAAGGACGTTGTTCCGATGGCTAGCAAGCCCAAGCCGCAGACGACCGAAGACGAGCGCGAGCAGGCCCGCCGCGCACTCCAGACCTCCATGGACACGCGCCAGTAAGACAGTCACCCGCTTGATTGCCCTTGGCACCATGCGAGGGCATGCGGATCGAAGGACCTGACGGCCGGCGCTGGTGGGTCGGCCGGCGCTGGTTGCCCTGGCGGCCCCGCGGCCGTGACATGGGCAAGGGCGGCCTGACCGACTTTCCCATCAGCGGCGACGAGCCCATCGGGCTTCTGATCGCCATCGTCGTCGCCGCCGTCCTGGTGCTGTTTCCGGTCGTCCTCGTCGCGGCCATCTTCGTGGCCGAGTGGCTGCTCCTGCTCCTCCTGCTGCCGATCATCACCCTGCTTCGCGTGGGCTTCGGCATGCCGTGGACCGTGGTCGCCCGCAGCGGAGGCGTCCGCTACGCCGAGCAGGTGGCCGGCTGGCGCCGGTCGCGCGAGCTCATCCAGTCGACGAGCACCGAGATCAAGGAGTACGGCGAGCCGCGCTCGCTCTTCGTGGCGTAAGCACCACAGGCCATTGCGGTCATTACGTGATCGGTGTCAGGATGGCGGGCGATGTCCCCGTACTCCCTGCGCCGCATCACGGCTCTCGCGCTGCCCGCACTGATCGTGCTCGCCGCCGAGCCGCTCTACGTGCTCGTCGACACCGCGGTCGTCGGACACCTGGGGAGTGTCCCGCTCGCCGCGCTCGCGATCGGCGGCACGGTGATGTCGGCGGCCGCGTGGCTGGGCACCGTAATGGCGTACGGCACGACCGGCCGCTCCGCCCGCCGCTTCGGGGCCGGTGACCGGGCCGCGGCGGTGGCCGAGGGCGTGCAGGCGTCGTGGCTGGCGTTCGGCGTCGGACTCGCCCTGGCGGTCGTCGCCCAGGTGGCGGCCGGCCCCCTGGCCCGTACCCTCGGCGGTGGTGACTCGGACGTGGCCGGCGCCGCCGCCGAATGGCTGCGGATCGCGGCGCTCGGCGCCCCCGGCCTTCTCCTCGCCGCCGCCGGCAACGGCTGGATGCGCGGGGTGCAGGACACCCGGCGGCCGCTCTACTACGTGCTCGGGGCCAACGTGCTCTCCGCGGTGCTCTGCCCCATCCTCGTGTACCCGGCGGGGCTCGGCCTGACCGGCTCGGCCGTGGCCAACGTGGTGGCGCAGACGGTCGCGGGTGTGTTTTTCGCCCGTGCGCTCGTCGCCGAGCGGGTGTCCCTGCGCCCACACCCGGCGGTGATCGGCCAGCAGCTCGTGCTCGGCCGCGACCTGCTGATCCGCGGCTCGGCGTTTCAGGCCTGCTTCCTCTCCGCGACGGCGGTGGCCGCCCGCTTCGGCACGGCGGTGGTCGCGGCGCACCAGATCACCGTGCAGCTGTGGTTCTTCTGCGCGCTCGCCCTCGACGCGGTGGCCATCGCCGCCCAGTCGCTGATCGGCGCCGCGCTGGGTGCCGGACACGACCGCGAGGCGCGCGACCTGGGCCGGCGCATCGCATTGATCGGTGGCGTCAGCGGCGCCGGCTTCGCGGTGGTGATCGGCGCGGGCGCGGGCGTGGTGCCGGGCTGGTTTACCGGCGACCCGGCGGTGCACGACCAGGCGCTGGTGGCCTGGCCGTGGTTTGTCGCACTGCTGCCGCTGGCCGGCATCGTCTACGCCCTGGACGGCGTGCTCATCGGCGCCGGCGACGCCCGCTACCTGCGCAACGCCACGATCCTGGCGGCGCTGGGCGGCTTTCTGCCGGTGGTCTGGCTGGCGTACGCGCTGGACGCCGGGCTGGGTGGCATCTGGGCGGGGCTGTCGCTCTTCATCGTGTTGCGCCTGGTCACCCTGCTGCTGCGGATGCGCACCGGCGCGTGGGCCGTGGTCGGCGCGGTGCGATAGGCCCCCGGCGTCAGCCCAGCACGTACTGCTCGTCGCCGAAGTCGGCCACGATCGTCAGCTTGCCGCCGAGGGCCCGCACGTACGCCGCGAGCGTCTCCACCTCGGTGCGCTCCAGCTGGCCTTTTTCGATGCGGGACACCCGCGCCTGCGTCACGCCCATCGCCTTGGCGACCTCCACCTGGGTGGTGCGCTGGCGGCGGCGCACCTCGGCCAGCCGGTGGGCCCGCGACTCGGCGACCATCCGCCGGGCGCCGTCGTCGATCTCGGCCCGCTCCGCCTCGGTGAAGCCGAGCTCGCCCTTCATGTCGTCCCAAGAACGCGTCTCGGGATCACTCAGGTGGTCACTCATGCGTCTGCTCCTCCACATGCTTCAAATGCTCGGCATACGCCGCCTCGGCCATCGGGATCGCCGTGCTGTACCAGCTACGCCAACGGCCGGCCTTGTCGCCGCCCACCAGGATCACCGCCCGCCGCAGCGGGTCGAAGACGAACAGGACCCGGACCTTTCTGGCGCCGCGCGATCCGGGACGTAACTCTTTGAGATTGGCCAGGCGCGAGCCCTTGACCGTGTCGACAAGCGGCCGACCGAGCGCCGGGCCCTCGACGCCGAGCGCCTCGATGGCCTGGCTGACGAGGAGCAGGGTGGCGCGGTCGGTGCGCCGCAGGGTGTGCAGCCAGGATCGGGCCGGCTCCAGAACGATGATCGACCAACTCACGACGCGACTCCACGGGAAGACTATAACGCTGACATCATATAACGCGCAAGGTCTATTGATCTTCCAGCGAAGCTCTCGTGGAATGCGAGCCGAGGCTGCCACCGTGCCCGATTGATCACAATCCGCTATCTGGCAGGCTTGCGCCGTGAGCGTGGACGGGCTGGTGGTCGTGGACAAGGCGACCGGGATGACATCGCACGATGTCGTGGCACGAGTACGCCGGCTGGCCCGGACCCGGCGGGTAGGGCACGGCGGCACCCTCGACCCGATGGCCACCGGCGTGCTGGTCATCGGCGTGGGCAAGGCGACCCGGCTGCTGACCTACGTGATCGGGTCGGGCAAGGGCTACACGGCGACCATCCGCCTCGGACAGGCAACGATCACCGACGACGCCGAGGGCGAGGTGGTCGCCACTACGCCGGCCGGCCACGTGACCGACGGCGCGATCCGCGCCGGGCTGGACGCGCTCACCGGTGACATCGAGCAGGTGCCGAGCGCGGTGAGCGCTATCAAGATCGACGGCAAGCGGGCGTACAAGCGGGTGCGCGAGGGCGAGCAGGTGACGCTTGCCGCGCGGCCCGTGACGATCTCCCGGCTGGAGGTGCTGGCGATCCGCCGACCGTCCGCGGACGTGGTCGACGTCGACGTCGAGGTGGTTTGCTCGTCCGGCACCTACATCCGCGCGATCGCCCGCGACCTCGGCGCCGGGCTGGAGGTGGGCGGTCACCTGACGGCGTTGCGGCGGACGGCCGTCGGTGGCTTCACGCTGGCGGAAGCGTCCACATTGGAAGAGCTGGAGAAGGTGGCGCCCGAGGTGGTCAACCTGCCGCTCGCGGACGCCGCCCGGCGGTTCTTCGCGGCACGGGAGGCCACTGTGGACGAGGCGAAGACGCTGTCGCACGGCGGGCCGCTCGACCGCGCCGGCATCGAGGGGCCCTACGCGGTCTTCGCCCCGGACGGCGGGCTGCTCGCGATCGTGCGCGAGCGGGAGGGGCGGGCCCGCCCCGAGGTGGTCTTCACCGGCTCGTGAGGCCGTCTTCCCAGGCGCTGCGGACCAGGCTCCCGGGACCCAGCTCACGCTCGCCGACCACCTGGGCGCTGCGGCGGTACAGGTGCACCCGCACGTTGGCGCGGCCGGCCAGCAGCGAGAGGTCGAGCGGGCCGTGACCGTGGTGGTGGATGGAGATCACCGGGCCGGTCACCTCGCGCAGCGCGCGCAGATCCGGCGGCGTCGCGAAGTGGAGTGCTAGCCGCCGCAGGCCCGGTGGCACCGGAAGCCTGTCGGCGGACCACGCGCCGCCGAGGTGCAGGTCGAGCCGGGTCATCGCGGGCAGGCCGATGCCGGCGAGCGGCTCGACGGTGGTGACGTGGTAGAGCGTCAGCGACTCGAGCGCGGGCAGCTCGGCGCCGTCCAGCTCGTAGACGCGCGGGGCGCTGATGGCCAGCTCGCGCAGCGGCAGGCCGGTCAGTACACGCACGCCCGTCACGTCGCCGGCCACGACAAGCGAGGTGAGATCCGGCAGGCCGGCCAGGGGCGCCAGGTCCAGCGGCCCCGGTGAGGCGGCGACCTCCAGCGCCCGGAGCGCCGGCAGGTCACGGACGAAGGCGACACCGTCCAGGCCGCCGGCCGCCACGGTGAGGTGCGTCAGCCGCCGCAGCCAGCGCAGCGCGGGCAGCAGGCGGGCGTCGTCGACGGTCAGCTCGCCGGCGTGCAGCGGCGAGTCGGCCAGCACCCGCGCGGCGTACTCCTCGGGGTCGAAGTGCGACCAGGCCCGCACGAGCGCGTCCACGACACTGTGTCGCGAGTCGCCGCCGAACCGGGCCAGCAGCGGCAGCGCGGCCGGGTCGCCCGACTCGCGGACCGCTTCGATGGTGAGCACCGCGGCGTACTCGTTGTTGGGCTGGCTCGCCATCATCAGGTCGATCGCGAACGGTCCGGCCCGTCCGAGCGCCCGCGCGGCCGCCTCGCCCTGCGGCGGCACAAGCTTGGCGGTGGCCTCGCGGATGGTCCGCTCCAGCTCGGGGGAGCGCTCGGGCGAGGTCTCCAGGCAGGCGAGCGCGACAAGGCCGAGCAGGTCGCGGTGGGCGCGTGGGGTCTCGCGGTCGCGCCCGCGCGCCAGCAGCCCGCCCAGCAGCGTCTCCCGGCCGGCCGCGCTGGCGTGGCCGGCGGCCATCACCACGACCTCGTGCCACTGCGGCTCGTGCGCGTGCGCCCGCAGCACCCCGAAGTCGCCTTCGTCGACCGCCTGCTTGGCGGCCAGGTACTCCTCGAACGACCGGTGGACGAAGTCCACTCGCCCCTCGACCTGCTCGCGCAGCAGGCCGGTGCGTTCCAGCAGTACCCGGTAGACCTGGGCCGCCTCCGCCTTGACCTGCGGCATCGCCCGCAGCTTCGCCGCCAGCCGGTCGATCGCGTCGTCGCGGGCCGCGTCCGACCAGCCGTTGCGGATCAGCCAGTACGCCAGGTCGCTGAGCAGCAGGGTCTGCTCGGTACGGCCGATCACCGGCTGGGTGTCGACCCGGCGCTCCCGGTCGCGCCGCTCCAGAAGCATGTGCAGCGCGATCTCGTACAGCTCCATGCGGTTGCCGGGCAGCTGGCCGCGCCGGTCGCGGTGCAGCGCGCAGAGCAGGGCGCACAGCAGCGGGTAGCCGGCCAGCTGGCGCAGGTGGCGGTGGCGGTCGAGGGCGTCGAGCAGCCCCTGCTCCTGCTCGGTGACCTCCGCCCGTTCCGGCTCGGTGGCGCATCCGCTGCGTATCGCCTCGTGCCACCGGTGCGTGAACGCGCGTACCTGTGTCGGGGTCATCGGCTCTAGCTCGGCGGCGAGGAAGCCGGCCGCGGCCAGCCAGTCTTCCGGCGCGGCCGCCGGCCGCGACGTGACCACGTAGCGGGCCCGCGGAAACGCCGTGATGAGGTCGGTGAGCCACCGCTTCACCTCGTCGCGGCGGTCTTCGGCCAGCTCGTCGACGCCGTCGAGCAGCACGATCGCCCGGCCCGAGCGGAGCTGCCGCTGCACCCAGCCCGGTGCCATCTCCTGCGCGATGTGGCGGCCCACCTCCTGGAGGAAGGCCTCCGGCGCGGGCAGCTCGGAGGCCGCGTACCGGCGCAGGGGCAGGAAGAACGGCACGGTCCCCTGCCAGGCCGCGAGGCGGTCCGGGAAGGTGTCGCGCGCGCTGTGCACCGCGACCCAGTGCAGCAGCGTGGTCTTGCCGGTGCCGGCCTGCCCGCGCACGAAGAGCCGGTCGGAGCGGGCCAGGACCCGCTCCACCTGGTCGCCCGCGAGCAGGTCGTCCGGGGTCCGCGCGGCCCGCGCGGTCAGGCTCAGGTAAGCGACCGAGAGCGGGTAGCGGCGGCTGGACTCGGAGAGCGTCACGCCGAAGAACTCGACCTGGTCGAGCCGGTTGGCCACGAGCTGCCGGTAGTCGCGCTCGAAGTCGTGCGGCCCGCGCCGCTCCGGCAGGCGCTCCAGCATGGCGCGGATCTCGTCGAGGATCTGGCGGTCGCGGCGCAGCAGCTCGGTGATCCCGGCGATGCCCGCGCCGGGCAGCGCGCGGGCGGCCTCGATCGCGTAGGCGGCGCATTCGCGCAGCACCAGGTCGTACAGCCGGACCCCGCCCTCGGCGAGGCCGGCGCGCACCGGCCGCCCCGGGTCCTGGGCGCGCAGGTAGCGGTCCAGGTAGCCGGCGTCCAGGTCCTGCTTGAACAGGTCTTCCTCGGTGAGCGCGGCCGCCTCGAACGTCTCCCGCACCGCGTGGAGCGCCGCCTCCTGCTCGTTGGGCGGCAGGTCGCCCAGCTCGCGGAGGGCCAGGAGCCGCTCGGCGACGACCTCGGCGGCCTCCTCCCAGATCCGGTGGAACCGTCGTCGCTCGCGGGCACTGGTCAGCCGCTCGGCCGCGTGGTCGATCACGCTGGCACCGCCCTCGGCCGCCATCCGGTGGTCGCCGAGCCAGACGCCGCAGGCCACCCTCGCCACCGCCGCGCCGAGTGAGATCGCGGCTACCTCCAGACCGGGCACGCGCCGAGGGTGCCACAGACCGAGTGATAACGCACACGCGCTGCTCGCGGCTCCGGACGGCCTAGAGTGGGCTGCATGCAGAGGTGGCGGGGGTACGACACGGTGCCGAGCGGGTTTGGCCGTTCGGTGGTCACCATCGGGGTGTTCGACGGTGTCCACAGGGGACACCAGGCGACCATCGGCCATGCGGTGAAGCGGGCCCGCGACGCCGGGCTCCAGTCGGTGGTCCTGACGTTCGACCCGCACCCCTCCGAGGTGGTCCGGCCGGGCACCCACCCCGCCGTGCTCACCGAGCCGCGGCGCAAGGCCGAGCTGATCGCCGAGCTGGGCGTCGACGCGCTGTGCGTGGTGCCGTTCACGCTGGACTTCTCCCGGCTCCCACCGGAGGCGTTCGTCCACGACGTGCTGGTCGAGCACCTGCACGCGGCCGTGGTGGTGGTGGGTGACAACTTCCGCTTCGGCCACAAGGCGGCCGGCGACGGGGCGCTGCTGCGCGACCTGGGCCGCCGGTGGGGGTTCGCGGTCGAAGACTCGCCGCTGGTGTCGAGCGGCGACACGGTGTTCTCCTCGACGTACATCCGCGCCTGTGTCGCCGCCGGCGACGTGGCGGCGGCCGCCGAGGCGCTCGGCCGGCCGCACCGGGTGGAGGGTGTGATCGTCCGCGGTGACCAGCGGGGCCGCCAGCTCGGCTTCCCCACGGCCAACTTCCTCACCGGCACCCACACGGCGGTGCCGGCCGACGGCGTGTACGCCGGATGGGTGATCCGCGGCGACGAGCGGCTGCCGGCCGCCGCCTCCGTGGGGACAAACCCTACCTTTTCGGGCGAAGACCGGCGGGTCGAGGCGCACATCCTCGACTTCGACGGCGACCTCTACGGCGAGCGCCTCGGCCTGGAGCTGGTGGCCAACCTGCGTGGCCAGGTCAAGTACGACGGGATCGAGCCCCTGATCGCCCAGATCAAGGAGGACGTGGCGCAGACCCGGGCACTGCTGAACGGGTAGCGTCTCACGGGCTGGTAGTGTTACCGGGACGTCGTGTTACGACGTTCTGTTCCGTGTGCCTGCACGACGCCGCGGGCCCGGACTGTTAACGCCCATAGAAACAGGGAGAAAATGGCGCTCGACCAACAAGCCAAGGCCAAGATCAGGGAAGAGTACGCGACCGTCGAGGGAGACACTGGTTCTCCCGAGGTGCAGGTCGCGGTGCTTACCAAGCGGATCGCCGACCTCACCGAGCACCTCAAGGTGCACAAGCACGACCACCACAGCCGCCGTGGTCTGCTGCTCCTGGTGGGTCGCCGCCGCCGCCTCCTGAACTACATGGCGAAGAAGGACATCAACCGCTACCGGTCGATCATCGAGCGGCTCGGTCTGCGGCGATAAACACCGGGGGAGCGGCGTGAGTCGCTCCCCTACCCACCCGAGGGGGTCCGGGAGCGGATCGACGCACCGGTCCTCGGTAGTGGCCCCCGGGCTGCCGCACATCGGCCCCCCGGGCGCTTCGATCGAAGACCGGCCCGTCTGAGCAGCTCCCGAGGTTGTGACCCCCACAACCGAAGAGGAGTGCATCCAGAACATGACCGAGCACAACAGCCTCGGCAACCAGCAAAGCACCGCGGTGATCGACAACGGGTCGTTCGGCACCCGGGAGATCACGTTCTCCACCGGCCGGCTGGCCAAGCAGGCCGCCGGCTCCGTGATCGCCCAGCTCGGCGACACCGTCGTCCTCTCCGCGACCACGGCGGGCAAGCAGCCCCGCGAGGGATTCGACTTCTTCCCGCTGACCGTCGACGTCGAAGAGCGCATGTACGCCGCGGGTCGCATCCCCGGCTCGTTCTTCCGCCGCGAGGGCCGGCCGAGTGAGGACGCGATCCTCACCTGCCGCCTGATCGACCGGCCGCTGCGCCCCAGCTTCGTCAAGGGCCTGCGCAACGAGGTCCAGGTCGTCGAGACCATCCTGGCGCTCGACCCGGCCCACCCGTACGACGTGGTGGCGATCAACGCCGCGTCCCTCTCCACCAAGCTCTCCGGCCTGCCGTTCTCCGGCCCGATCGGTGCCACCCGGATGGCACACATCGACGGCCAGTGGGTGGCGTTCCCGACCCACGAGGAGCTGGCTCGCGCCACGTTCGACATGGTGGTCGCCGGCCGCGTCCTGCCCGACGGCGACGTCGCGATCATGATGGTCGAGGCCGAGGCCACCGAGCACACCGTCGCCCTCGTCGCGGGCGGCGCCACCGCGCCGACCGAGGAGATCGTCGCCGGTGGCCTGGAGGCCTCCAAGCCGGCCATCCGCGAGCTGTGCCGCGCGCAGAGCGTGATCGCCGACGTGGCCGCCAAGCCGATCGCCGAGTTCCCGACCTTCCTCGACTACCAGGACGACGCCTTCGAGGCGGTCGCGTCCGCGGTGCGCGGTGAGGTCAGCGAGGCGCTGAAGATCGCCGGCAAGGCCGAGCGTGAGGAAGCGCTCGACCGCATCAAGGACAAGGCCGTCGAGCTCGTCGCCCCGCAGTTCGAGGGGCGCGAGAAGGAGATCTCTCCGGCGTTCCGCTCGCTGGTCAAGTCGGAGGTGCGCACGCGCGTGCTGCGCGACCAGGTGCGCATCGACGGCCGCGGCCCGCGCGACATCCGGCCGCTGACCGCCGAGACCCAGGTGCTGCCGCGGGTGCACGGTTCGGCGCTGTTCGAGCGGGGCGAGACGCAGATCCTCGGCGTCACCACGCTCAACATGCTCCGCATGGAGCAGCAGCTCGACACGCTGTCGCCGGAAAAGCACAAGCGCTACATGCACAACTACAACTTCCCGCCGTACTCGACGGGTGAGACCGGCCGGGTCGGCGCGCCCAAGCGGCGCGAGATCGGCCACGGCGCGCTGGCCGAGCGGGCGCTGATCCCGGTGCTGCCCAGCCGCGAGGAGTTCCCGTACGCGATCCGCCAGGTCTCCGAGGCCCTCGGCTCCAACGGGTCGACCTCGATGGGCTCGGTCTGCGCCTCGACCATGTCGTTGCTGTCGGCCGGTGTGCCGCTGAAGGCGCCGGTCGCGGGCATCGCGATGGGCCTGATCTCCGACGAGGTCGAGGGCAAGACGCAGTACGTCAGCCTCACCGACATCCTCGGCGCGGAAGACGCCTACGGCGACATGGACTTCAAGGTCGCCGGCACCCGTGAGTACGTGACCGCGCTCCAGCTCGACACCAAGCTCGACGGCATCCCGTCCGACGTGCTCGCGGCCGCGCTCCAGCAGGCCCACGACGCGCGCCAGACGATCCTCGACGTGATGCAGGAGGCCATCGAGGCACCGGCCACGATGTCCGAGTACGCGCCGCGGGTCACCACCGTCAAGATCCCGGTCGACAAGATCGGCATGGTGATCGGGCCGAAGGGCCAGACCATCAACGCGATCCAGGACGAGACCGGCGCCGAGATCTCGATCGAAGACGACGGCACGATCTACGTCGGCGCGACCAACGGCCCCTCGGCCGAGGCGGCGGTCGAGCGGATCAACGCGATCGCCAACCCCACGCTGCCGAAGGTGGGCGACAAGTTCCTCGGCACGGTGGTGAAGACGGCCGCGTTCGGCGCGTTCATCTCGCTGCTGCCCGGCCGCGACGGCCTGCTGCACATCTCCAAGGTGGGCAACGGCAAGCGGGTCGAGAAGGTCGAGGACTACCTCAACGTCGGCGACAAGGTCGAGGTGCAGATCGCCGACATCGACCAGCGCGGCAAGATCTACCTCGACAAGGTGCGCGCCGAGGGCGAGGAGGCGCCGGCCGACGCCGCCGGTGGCGACCGCCCGCCGGCCCGCGACCGGGGCGACCGTGGTCCGCGCGACCGCGGTGACCGCGACGGTGGCGACCGTGGCCCGAGCCGCGGCGAGCCCGCGGGTGAGGGCGACGGCGAAGGCGGCCCGCGCCGCCGCCGGCACCGTCGTTGATGACGCTGGACAGTAGGGACGGGGGCAGCACGGTACGGCGTACCGTGCTGCCCTCGGGCCTTAGGGTGCTGACCGAGGCGATCCCCTCGATGCGGAGCGTCTCGTTCGGCGTGTGGGTGGGCATCGGCTCCCGCGACGAGGCACCCGAGCTCGCCGGCGTCTCGCACTTCCTGGAGCACCTGCTCTTCAAGGGCACCGAGCGGCGCACCGCGCTGGACATCTCGGCCCAGATCGAGGCGGTGGGCGGCGAGACCAACGCGTTCACCACCAAGGAGTACACCTGCTACTACGCGCGGGTCCTCGACGAAGACCTGCCGCTCGCCATCGACGTGATGTGCGACCTCGTGTCCCACTCGGTGCTCGACGCGGCCGATGTGGAGACCGAGCGCGGCGTGATCCTCGAAGAGATCGCGATGCACGACGACGAGCCCGGCGACGAGGTGCACGACGTCTTCGCCGAGGCCGTCTACGGCACCCACCCGCTGGGCCGGCTCATCTCCGGCACGCAGGACACGATCGCGCCGATGACGCGGCCGCAGATCGAGGGCTTCTACCACGACCGGTACCTGGCACCGTCCATTGTGGTCGCCGCGGCCGGCAACCTCGACCATGACGTCGTGGTCGAGCTGGTGCGGCGAAACCTCGACCTGGCCGGTGGGGGCACGCCCGCGCCGCTGCGACCCACCGACACCGTGCCGACGCAGGCGCCCGACACGGTGGTACGCGGAAAGGACACCGAGCAGGCGCACATCGTGCTCGGCTGCCCCGGCATCGGGCGGCTCGACGAGCGGCGCTTCGCGCTCGGCGTGCTCAACAACGTGCTCGGCGGCGGCATGTCCAGCCGGCTCTTCCAGGAGATCCGGGAAAAGCGCGGCCTCGCGTACTCGGTCTACTCGTACTCCAGCCAGTACGCCGACACCGGCCTCTTCGCGGTCTACGCCGGCTGCGCGCCGGGCAAGGTCGACGAGGTGCTGGAGCTGACCCGGGCCGAGCTGGCCGCGGTGGCGGCAAAGGGCTTCACCGAGGCCGAGCTGGCCCGCGGCAAGGGCATGTCCAAAGGCTCGTACGTGCTGGGCCTGGAAGACACCGGCTCGCGGATGAGCCGGCTGGCCAAGGGTGAGCTGCTGTACGGCAGCGTGCTCTCCGTGGACGAGCTGCTGGCCCGCGTCGACGCGGTGACGCTCGACCAGGTGAACGCACTGGCCACCGATCTGCTGACAAGGCCCACCTCGTTGGCGGTGATTGGCCCGGTATAGGGCTATTTTGGTGCCCTGATCGTGGTCTATCTATCAGGGCCTTGAGCGTCGATGTGTGCGGGCGGCACGATGATGGGCCATGAGCGCCGGGTCCCTCCCCGAGCCTCCCGCACCGCCGCCGGAGCCCGCCGATTTCGAGGCGTTCTGGCGTGCCACGCGTGAGGACCTGTCCAAACCACCACTGTCCTGGCGAGTTCGCCGGCGATACGACGACGACCGGCTCGGCCGGCGGGTCGAGGAGCTGACTTTCGACTCAGCCACGGGCGAGCGGGCGTTCGCCTGGCTCACCTACCCGCGCGGTGCCGAGGTGAGCCGCGGCATGGTGGTGAGCCACGGCTACCAGGGCCGCCCGGACGGGCCGGACGAGTACGCGCCCGCGCCCGAGGCCGCGAAGATCTTCCCGTGCGCGCCCGGGCTGCCGCGCAGCCTGTCGCCCACGATCCCGGCGGTGACGGGTGAGCACGTGCTGCACGGCATCGAGTCGCGGGAGACGTACGTGCACCGCTTCTGCGCCGCCGACATCTGGCGCTCCGCCTCGGTCCTGCTGGAGCGCTTTCCGGGCATCGAGCGGCTCGACTACAACGGCGGCAGCTTCGGCGGCGGCATCGGCGCGCTCGCGCTTCCATGGGACGACCGCTTCCACCGCGCGCACTTCTACCTGCCGAGCTTCGGCCACCACCCGCTGCGGCTGCGCGTGCCGTGCACCGGCAGCGGCGAGGCGGTGCGCAGGCGGGTGGCGCGCCAGCCCGAGGTGCGCGACGTGCTCGCCTACTTCGACGCCGCGACCGCCGCGACCCGCATCCGGATACCGGTCTTCGTGTCCGTGGCGCGGCGCGATCCGGCCGTGCCGCCGGTCGGTCAGTTCGCCATCTACCACGCGCTCGCCGGCCCCAAGCGGCTGTGGATGCTCAGCGCCGGCCACATGCCGTACCCGACCGAGGCGGCCGAACTAGCGGCGCGCGACCGTGAGCTCGCCGCCTTCTTCGTGTGACCTTCTCCTCCGTGGGATAGTTTCTCCCCGTGACTGAAGAGCGCGAACCCATCCGTGTCGGCGTGCTCGGTGCCCGTGGGCGCATGGGCGTGGAGGTGTGCAAGGCCGTCGACGCCGCCGACGACCTAGAGCTGGTCGCGATGATCGACCAGGGTGACTGGCTGTTCAACGCCTCGGACGCGGGTGCGGAGGTCGTCGTCGACTTCACCAACCCCGACGTGGTGATGGACCACCTGCACTGGTGCATCGACCAGGGGATCAACTGCGTGGTCGGCACCAGCGGCTTCACCGCCCAGCGCCTCGAACGCGTGCGCAACTGGCTCCAGCACAAGCCCGAGGTCGGCGTGATCATCGCGCCGAACTTCGGCGTCGGCGCCGTGCTGATGATGGAGTTCGCCGCGCGGGCCGCCCGCTACTTCGAGTCGGTCGAGATCATCGAGCAGCACCACCCGGCCAAGGTTGACGCGCCGAGCGGCACCGCCACCCACACCGCCCGCGTCGTGGCGGAGGCCCGCGCCGCCGCCGGCCTCGCCGCCATGCCCGACGCCACCAAGGACGAGGTGGCCGGCGCCCGCGGTGCCGACCTCGACGGCGTCCGCGTCCACTCGGTGCGCGCCGCCGGCCTGGTCGCCCACCAGGAGGTCCTCTTCGGCACGACCGGCGAGACCCTCACCATCCGCCACGACTCGTACGACCGGGCCTCGTTCATGCCCGGCGTGCTGCTCGCCATCCGCCAGGTCCTCCAGCGCCCCGGCCTGACCGTTGGGTTGGCCCCGCTGCTCGACAGCTGAGCCTTTGATCCTTTGGGCTACCGCGATGTCCGCGGTGGTCCGTGCCGTTGCTCCCGCGGCCTCACCCTCCGTGGTTCACAACCCAAACTCCGACCGCCGGGCGTCCGGCGGCGGCCGGCAAGGTGTGCCGTCCAACCGCATTTGCTCTGCTTCCCATTAGGAAGCGGCCGCGATGCGCCGCCTCGGGCGGCGAGTGCTTCCCGTAGGGCAGGGCGAGTGCTTCCCATAGGGAAGCAGAGCAAATGCGGTTGGATGACACCATCACCTGGGCCTGGCCTGTCGACCAGCGGGCCGGGCCCGGAGGATCGGCGCGACACCACCGATGACGTCAGAGGGTTTCGTGGATCGTCAGGCCGGCCGGTAGGCCGGTCATAGCCGGGCGGCCGTCGCCGTCCACGGAGGCGTTCACCGGTGTGCCGGCGATGCGGAGGCCCGTGGCTCGCACGGCGCCGAGCGGGAGCGACGGGCGGAGGGTGACGCGGCCGGCCGGCACGTCCGGGTAGACGCCCAGCGCGGCGTGCAGCACCACCACGGCGGCCGCGGCGGACCAGGCCTGGGGGCGGCAGGCGGCGGGGTAGGGCATCGGCCGGGCGAACTCCGTCCGGTCGTCGCCGCCGTACAGCTCGGGCAGGCGGTAGTCGAAGGCCTCGCCGGCGCTCAGCAGGCCGTCGGCCAGCTTGGCGGCCGCCGGGCCGAAGCCCTCGCGGGCCAGGCCGGCCAGCACGATCGCGGTGTCGTGTGCCCAGATCGAGCCGCAGTGGTACGAGAGCGGGCTGAAGCCGGCGTCCTGTGTGGACATCGTGCGCAGGCCGAAGCCGCCGGAGAGGGTGGGGGAGGCGAGTGCCTCGGCGACGGCGGTCGACTCCTTGGGGGTCAGCAGGCCGGTGCCGAGCAGGTGGCCGATGTTGCTGGTCAGTGCGTCGACCGGGCGGCCGTCGCGGTCGAGGGCCAGCGCCGGGTACGTCCCCTGTGGACCGTCCACCCAGTAGCGTGCGCGGAAGCGCTCGGCCAGCGCGCCGGCGTAGTCGCGCCAGCGGTCGGCGCCCGGGCGGCCGAACGCGTCGAGCAGCGCGGCGCCGTGCAGGGCCGCCTGGTAGGCGTAGCCCTGCACCTCGGCCAGCGCGATCGGCGGGTCGGCCTGGCGGCCGTCGCGGAAGCGGACCGCGTCGCCGGAGTCCTTCCAGCCCTGGTTGGCGAGGCCGCGGCCGCTCTTGTCGACGTAGCGGACGAAGTCGGTGTGCGTGCCGAGCCACGCGAGCGCGGCCTCGACGTGCGGGAGCAGCGCGGCCACCTGCTCCGGTGGCATTCCCCACCGCCAGGCGTCGTGCAGCAGGCTGACCCAGAGCGGGGTGGCGTCGACGGTCCCGTAATACGCCGCGGGCAGATCGATCCGCTCGGCGCGGTGGGTGGTGTCGTGCCGCCGCAGCTCGTGCATGATCTTGCCGGGCGCCTCGCCGGAGCGGATGTCGTCGCGGGTGCCCTGGCGCCGGGCGAGCACCCGCAGCGTGCCGGCGGCCAGGTCGGTGCCGAGCGGGAGCAGCATGCGCGCGGCCCAGATGCTGTCCCGGCCGAAGAGCGTCAGAAACCAGGGCACGCCGGCGCCCAGGTAGGTGTCGTCGCCGTCGGCCAGCCGCAGCGACGCCAGGTCGTCCAGGGAACGGTCGAGCAGGCGCACCAGCCGGTGGTCGTCGGCGCTGACCTCCGGGCGGGACCACTCGACCGGCCCGGCGGGCGCGGCGACGATCGCGCGCGGGTCGTCGATCCGCACCTCCCAGCGCAGCGTCACGCTGCCACGCGTCGGCAGGTCGACCGGCCAGGTGAGGCTCTCCAGGGCTGTGCTGCCGCCCCGATCCGGGCTGGTCGTGGAGCGGCCACCGCCGGGTTGGGGCAGCCCCGAGGCGACCACCGTCACGGTGATGCCGCCGCCGCTCCACACGAGTGGCGCTGTGGGGGACAGCCGCTCGGTCGAGCCGCCCGACTTGACCATGTCCATCGGCGCGAGGTCGCAGGCGAGGTCGAGGGTGACGGTGGCGCGGACGGGCACGTCGGCGGTCGAGGTCACGGTGATCTCCTCGGCCATCCCGCCCGCGGTCACGCGGCGGACCCGGTCGATCCGCACGGTGGGGTCGGGGATCCGGGTGCCCAGCCACCGTACGACCGAGACGAACCGGGCGGTGCCGGGCCCCGCCGCCGTGTACCCGATGGGCTGCGGCTCGCGCCCGTCGACCAGCAGCCTGGCCTCGGCGAGCACGCGGGCGTCGGCGTGGAAGACGCCCTGGACGCCGGCCCCGCTGATCTGCCCGCCGGCCCCGCTGAGCGCCGTCGTCGGCGCCGTCGTCGTGGTCACGAGGTCGTGTAGCAGCGGCTGGAGCTTGCGGTCCGGCACGGGTGACTACCTCCTGGGGACAGTCTTGACAGATCGGCTCGCGCGGAGCAAAGTGCGAAACAACCCCGAAACTTGAACGATCCAATCATGCCCCACCTCGCTTTGAACGTTCAAGAGGATAGAAGGTACGAATGGGTGGTAAGGTGACGATCGCCACGGTTGCCGCGCGCGCCAACGTGTCCCGGCAGACGGTGTCCAACGTGCTCAACACCCCGCACCTGGTCCGCGAGGAGACCCGGGAGCGGGTGCGTGAGGCGATCGCCACCCTCGGCTACCGGGCCAACCAGGCCGCCCGGCTCATGCGCACCGGCCGGTCACGCCTGCTGGCCGTGCGGATCGAGCCCACCCGCGACGGGATCAACGGCTCGGTCCTCGACCGCTTCCTGCACGGGCTGACCGAGGCGGCCGCCCCGGCCGGATATCGCATCCTGCTCTACGCCGCCGCCGACGACCAGGCCGAGATCGCCACCTACGACGACCTGCTCGCCACCCACGAGCTGGACGGCTTCGTGCTGACCAGCACCCATCACGGCGACGTGCGCACGTCGTGGCTGGCCGAGCGGGGCGTGCCGTTCGTGACGTTCGGGCGGCCGTGGGGCCGGCTGGACCCGGAGCATGGCGCGGAGCGACGTGCCCGGATTCAGCCGGCATCCAGGGCCGAAGCGAGCGAAGCGAGCCAGCTAGCTGAGCCCTGGGGTGCGCCCGACAGCCATCCGTGGGTCGACGTCGACAACGCGGCAGGCACCGCCGCCGCCACCCGCCACCTGCTCGACGCCGGGCACCGGCGGATCGGCTTCGTCGGGTGGCCGGCGGGCTCCGGCGTCGGCGACGAGCGCCGCTCCGGGTGGGCGAGCACCGTCGGGCCGGACCACGCCGACCTCGCCCGCGCCACTGTGGACGGTGTCGCCGAGGGCGAGGCGGCGGCCCGCGACCTGCTGTCCATATCGGACCCACCGACCGCACTCGTGTGTGCGAGCGACTCGCTGGCCGTCGGGGCCTACACCGCGGCGTCTCCGGGCGTCGCGGTCGCCGGCTTCGACGACACGCCCGTCGCGCGCGTGCTCGGGCTCACCAGCGTCGCGCAGCCGCTCGCCGAGGCGGCCGCCCGCTGTGTCGACCTTCTCGCCGGCGTGCTCGACGGGGGCACCGCGCCGCGTCCCGTGCTCCTCCAACCCTCCCTCGTGATCCGCCAGTCAGCCTGAAGGAGATGGAAATGCTACATAGGACATTGCTCGCCGCGGTCGCGGCCAGCGCGCTGCTGGCCACCGCCGCGTGCGGCAGCGGGTTCGACGACGACTCCTCGGACTCCGCGCAGCAGCAGTCCGGCCCGGTGTCGCTCCAGATCCTCATCGGCTCGTCCGGGCAGGCCGAGACCACCGCGGTACAGGAGGCGGCCGCGAAGTGGGCCAGCTCGTCCGGCAACACCGCGACCGTCACGCCGGCGCAGGATCTGACGCAGCAGCTCGGGCAGGCCTTCGCCGGCGACAGCCCACCGGATGTGTTCTATGTGGACGCCGGCCGCTTCGCCGACTACGCGAGCGTGGGCGCGCTGGAGCCCTACGGCGACAAGATCAGCAACTCGAGTGACTTCTACGAGAGCCTGCGCACGACGTTCACGTACGACGGCAAGCTCTACTGCGCGCCCAAGGACTTCTCCACGCTGGCCCTGGTGGTCAACACCGACCTGTGGAGCAAGGCCGGCCTGACCGACGCGGACATCCCCACCACCTGGGACCAGCTCACCTCGGTCTCCCAGAAGATCAAGGCGAAGGGCACCGTGCCGCTGGCGCTCGGCGACACCCGCGACCGGATCGGCGCGTTCATGGTGCAGGCCGGCGGCTGGATCACGAGCGTGGACGGCAAGACGGCCACCGCCGACACGCCGGAAAACCTCCAGGCCCTCCAGTACGTGCAGGGGCTGCTCAAGAACAAGTACGCCGAGTATCCCAAGGCGCTCGACGCCGGTTGGGCAGGTGAGGCGTTCGGCAAGGGCAAGGCGGCGATGACCATCGAGGGCAACTGGATCAAGGGTGCGCTGTCGGCGGACTTCCCGAACGTGAAGTACACCGTGCACCCGCTGCCGGCCGGTCCCAAGGGCCAGGGCACGCTCTCGTTCACCAACTGCTGGGGCATCGCGGCCAAGAGCAAGCACAAGGACGCGGCGGTCAAGTTCGTCGAGGCGATGACCATCGCCGACCAGCAGATGACGTTCGCCAAGGCGTTCGGCGTGATGCCGTCCCGACAGTCGGCAGGTGGGCAGTTCACCCAGCAGTTCCCGGCCGACAAGGCGTTCATCGACGGCGCCGCGTACGCGCAGGGCCCGGTCAACGCGCCCAAGATGGACAGTGTCCTCGCCGACTTCGACACCGGCCTGCAAGGCCTGACGAACGGCGACCCCAAGGCGCTGCTGGCTCGGGTGCAGAAGAACACCCAGTCCGCGCTGGGGCAATGAGGACGCGTAGCGAGACCCTGGCGGGCTGGCTCTTCGTCGCTCCCGTCGTGTTGATCCTGGGTCTCTTCCTGCTGCTGCCGATCCTCATGGCGCTGTGGGTGAGCCTCACCGGCTGGAACGGGCAGGGCAGCCCGTTCCGGTCCGGTGTGCCCTTCGTGGGCGGCGACAACTACACGTCGCTCATCACCGCAGACGGGCTGCCCCGCCAGGACTTCATGACGAGCATCCGCAACAACCTGTACTACGTGGCGCTCGTCGTGCCGATCCAGACCGCGCTGGCGCTGGGGCTCGCGCTCGTCGTCAACCAGCGGATGCTCAAGAGCAAAGGCTTCTTCCGCACCGCGTTCTACTTCCCGTCGGTCACCAGCTCGGTGGCGATCAGCGTGGTGTTCCTGTTCATCTTCGCCAACTCCGGCGCGGTCAACGCGCTGCTCGGCACGGTGGGGATCGACGGGCCGGTGTGGTTCGACGACTCGCGCGGCCTCGTCCACCTGCTGCTCGACACCGTGGGCGTCAACAGCCCGCCCGGCGCGCTCGCCGACCACGGCGTGCTCGGCCTGACCTGGTGGGACTGGCTCTCCGGCCCGAGCGTGGCGATGTGCGCCATCATCGCGCTGGTCGTGTGGACCACGTCCGGCACGTTCATGCTGATGTTTCTCGCCGCCCTCCAGAACGTGCCCCAGCAGGTCGAGGAGGCGAGCCTCATCGACGGCGCCAACCGGTGGCAGCGGCTGCGCTTCGTCACGCTCCCGATGCTGCGGCCGACCCTCTTCCTGGTGCTCACGCTCGGACTGATCGGCACCTGGCAGGTTTTCGACCAGATCTACGTGATGAGCCAGGGCAACCCGGCCAAGACCACGCTGACGCCGGCCTTCCTGTCGTACCGGACGGCCTTCAGAGACTTCGAGTACGGCCGGGGAGCCGCGATCTCGTTCGTGCTCTTCCTGATCATCGTGGCGATGACGCTGCTCCAGCGGTGGCTCCTCCGGGAGAGGAAGTCCTCGTGAAGCCGCGCGGTCTCGTCAACACCCTGGTCGGGTACTCGATCCTGATCTTCTTCGCGCTCGTCTTCCTGTACCCGTTCGTGATCCAGCTGGCAAACTCGTTCAAGACCGAGCCGGACGCGGCCGACAACCCGCTGTCGCCGGTGCCCAACCCGGTGTCGTTCGCCGGCTTCGAGCGCATCTTCGAAGGCACGAACTTCCCGCTCTGGCTGGGCAACTCGGTGCTCGTCACGATCGTCATCACGGCCGGCCGGGTGTTCTTCGACTCGCTGGCCGGCTACGCGCTGGCCCGCCTCCGCTTCGGCGGCCGGCGAGCCATCTTCGCGGGCGTCATCGCGGTGATGGCGGTGCCCGGCGTGGTGCTGCTGATCCCGAAGTTTCTCGTGCTCAACCAGCTCGGCATCTACGACAGCTACACCGCGCTGATCCTGCCCATCATCGTGGACGCGGCCGGCGTGTTCATCATGAAGCAGTTCTTCGAGTCGGTGCCGGCCAGCATGGAGGAGGCGGCCCGCATAGACGGCGCGAGCATCTTCCGCACCTACTGGTCGGTGGTGCTCCCGATGGCCCGGCCGGCGCTGATCACGCTGACGATCCTGTCGTTCCAGGGCTCGTGGAACGAGTTTCCGCACACCCTCGTCGCCGTACAGGACCCGGACCTCTTCACGCTGCCGCGCGGCCTGGCCGACCTGGTGAGCGGCTCACTGGGCGTCGGCACGCAGTACCCGCTCAAGCTCGGCGCCGCCCTGCTCGCCACGATCCCGGTGGCGATCATATTCGTGATCTTCCAGCGCTACTTCGTCCGCGGCGCATCAGAAGGCGCCGAGAAGGGCTGAAACCACTCCGCGCCGCGCTCGAAGGGCCAGTCGTGCGGAGATCGCGGCGCTCCGCTAAAGGCTGGTGTGGAGGCGGTGTTGGGGAATGAGCTGGTCGTCGACGTCGAGGGCGCGGGTGGCGCCGTCGGGCTCCCAGCCGGCCGAGCCGAGAAACTTGCGGGTGGCCGGGTCGCCGTCGTAGACCCAGGCCACCGCCGTCGCCAGGGCGTCTTCGCGCCACAGGTCGACGCTCGCGGCGAGCAGGCGGCTGCCGTGGCCGCGGCGCCCCCAGCGGGGCTCGACCAGCAGGTCGGTGAAGGCGGCAACGTCCGCGCCGAGTGGTGGCTCGTCGGGGGCCAGGGCCTGCTCGTCGGCGGGGCCTGAGGCGGCGAAACCGACCAGGTGGGTGGTCTCCGCCTGCTCGAACGCGACGAGCACCCGGTGCCGCGCGCTCGGCGGGGCCTCGATCGCGGCGCGCCACTGCTCGGCGATCCACGCCTCGTCGAGCTGGTCGAGCGCGCGGGCCGGCAGCACCTTGCGGTACGCGGTCCGCCACGTCGAGAGCTGGATGCGTGCGATCTCGCCGGCGTCCTCGGGACGGGCCGGCCGGACGTACCCCGTGGCCATGGGTGACCAGCCTACGGAGGTGGGACCGGCGCGCGTCGCCGGCCCCACGACCGGCCATGGGGGTCAGGCGACCCGCCGGCCGCGGCTCGCGGTCAGGCCCGAGCGGATCGTGCGCGCGGTCTCCGCGGCGCCCAGCCCGGCGGCGAGCGCGGCGGGGGTCAGCGCGCTCACCACGTCGTACGGGTCGAGGAGCCCGGCCGCCGCCAGCCGGCCCAGGCTGCGGGCGGCGCGGTAGAGCGTGTTGTTGCGCTCGCCGACCGGCGCGAAGCGCACGCGCGTGACCTCGTTGTCGAGCGCGGCCGCCGCGTACCGACCGGGGTGGCGCACCACCGGCGGCGGCGGTGGCGGAGGCGGGATGACCAGGCGCAGCAGCTCGGGCGGGCAGGGCGGCGCCGGGCCGTGGCTGATCCATCGGTAGCGCGTGCCATTGCCGTGCACGGACGGCGGCGCCACCACGTAACCGCCCTCGCCGCGCCAGTCGACGCCGGGCAGCAGGCGGACCCTGTTGGGCGCGCCGCTCGCGGCGAAGTAGAGATGCAGGCCGCCCGACCCGGTCTGCACCAGCGGGGTCTCGTCGAGGTCGCCGATGAGGTCGCGGAGCAGGTGCAGGCCGGCCGGAGTGTCCACATCGCACACGTCGACGGCGACGCCGGTGCGCAGCCCCACGTTTGCCTCCGGCCAGGCGGACCACCAGCGGCGCACCTGGTCGGGGTCGGTGCTCGCCTCGTGCAGGCCGGCGGTGATCAGGCGGGGGTGCCACCGCGGGTGCTTGCCCGGCCGGTCGCAGTGTGGCCGCCGGCACGAGCAGCGGCCGCCGCCCAGGCCGGTGTGCAGGGGGAGGACGGGCACGCCGGTGGACGCATACCACAACGCGCTCTCCAGCGGGTCCACGCGCGCCATTCTATCGAACGTGTGTACTAAGCGTCGACGGTCCGGATACGGAGCGGAGATGTTCGTGTAGACGGCGAGTGTCCAATCTTGGACTCGTGGCCCCAGCACCCTGGTGCGTCGTCGTCCGGGCCTCGACCCGTCCGCGCGGCTCACCGCGCTGGTGCTGGAGGGGAGTGTCGTACCCGTCGGTTAGCGTTCGACCCGATGGCCGTTCCAGAGTCTTTGTCGATCGCGCAGGCCCGCCGCATCGCGCTGGCCGCCCAGGGCTTCGCCGACCCCAGGCCGGCGGGGCCGGTCACCATGCGCCACGTGCGCCGCGTGCTGTCGCGCACCGCCCTGCTCCAGATCGACTCCGTCAACGTGCTTCAGCGCGCCCACTACCTGCCGATGTATAGCCGGCTCGGCCCTTATCCCACGGCCCTGCTCGACCGCGCCGCCTACGGGCGGCCACCCGAGCTTTTCGAGTACTGGGGGCACGAGGCGTCGCTGATCCCGGTGTCGCTGCACCCCGCGCTGCGGTGGCGCATGGCCGGCGCCCACGCGTGGGGCGGCGTGCGGCGCATTGTCGAGGAGGAGCCAAAGCTCGTCGACTGGGTGCGCGACGAGGTGCGGGTCAACGGCCCACTGACCGCCGCCGAGATCGAGCACGAGAGCCCGCGCGAAAAGGGCAACTGGGGGTGGAACTGGTCGTCGGTCAAGCGCGCGCTGGAGTTCCTCTTCTGGGCCGGCGAGGTGGTCGCCGCCCGGCGCAATGGCAGCTTCGCGCGGGTCTACGACCTGCCCGAGCGCGTTCTGCCCGCCGAGGTCCTGGCCGCACCCACGCCGACGCCGGCCGATGCCTACCGCGAGCTTGTGGCGGTGTCCGCCCGCTCGCTCGGGGTGGCCGCCGAGTTCGAGCTGCGCGACTACTTCCGCCTCCCCGTCGCCGGCGCGCGGGCCGCGATCCCCGAGCTCGTCGAGGCCGGCGTGCTGCTCCCGGTCGAGGTGCGCGGCTGGCGCCAGCCGGCCTACCTGCACGCCGACGCCAAGCTGCCCCGGTGGGTGCGGGGTGCCACGCTGGTCAGCCCGTTCGACCCGCTGATCTGGGAGCGGGCCCGCACCGAGCGGCTGTTCGACTTCAGCTACCGGATCGAGATCTACACGCCGGCACACAAGCGCGTCCACGGCTACTACGTGCTGCCGTTCCTTCAGGACGACAGGTTCACCGCCCGTGTCGACCTCAAAGCCGACCGCAAAGCCGGCGTGCTCCGCGTGCCGGCGGCCTGGCTCGAGCCGGGCGCCGACCCCGAGGAGACCGCCGAGGCACTGGCGGCCGAGCTCCAGCGGCTGGCCGGCTGGCTCGGCCTGTCGGAGGTGGCCCGGCCCGAGGGCGGAGACCTCAAGCTGAGGAGCGCCCTCGGTGTACGGTGAGCGGGTGACCAGCGTGGCCGACCCCACCGCCGCCCCGCCGCCTCCGCCCTATTTCGTGCCCCCGCCGCCCGGCCGCTTCACGCGCCTGATGGCCAGGTCACCACGGTGGCTGGCCCCGGTCGCGGTGCTTGGCTGCCTCGCCGCCGCCACCGGCTACGTCACGATCGCCAACCCGACCGAGTCGACCGCCGACGCGCCCCCCACCTGCCTGCTCAAGCTCACGACCGGCCTCGACTGCCCAGGCTGCGGCGGCACCCGCGCGTTCTGGTACATGATCCACGGCGACCTCCCCGCCGCCGCCCGCCACCACGCGCTGTTCATCTTCGCGGTGCCGTTCCTGGTGTATGTGTACGTGGCGTGGGCCGGCAAGCGCGTGTTCGGCAAGACGCTGCCGTCGCTGCGCGTCACGCCGACGATGATCGGCGTCTTCCTCGCGGCGTGGCTCGGCTTCAGCATCCTGCGAAACCTGCCGTGGGCGCCGTTCACCTGGTTCTACGTCTAGACCTTTGGGAGTCGGGGTGTCTCGCTCTTCGTGAGATGGGCTGGAGACATATTTGCCCACGTCCGCGTCACCTGTAGACCGTTTGCTCCCGCGGGCACCGCTCCCGGCCGGCGGCTCGTAACCGAGCCGAAATCCCCGGCCGTCCGCTGCCGGGTCCGCGGTGCAAGCCCGCGGAAGCAGCGGTCTGAACGCCCAATGCCACTCACCCTAAGTCGACCATGGTCTGGTCCGCTGCTCCCGCGGCTCACCCCCGCGTTCGGTCGCCGTCACCCCTTTGCCTCGGCGGATGCGCCGCCTGCGCTTTCGTCGTCCCGAGTAGTCGCCGCCGCCGTGCACGCGGCCCGAGATTCCAGATCTTGGAGAGTCAGGGCGCCTCGACTTTCGCGGTTTGGCCGGCTTGCGGCCCGGCCAAGCAAGGCTCCGCAAGCCCCCGGCGTCTACCGCGCTGCGATGATCGTTAGCCCGATAGGGGCGTGGTCCTCGGCGTGTCACAGCCTTTTCGGGTTAACGATCATGACGTCGCCCACATGCTGAGCCACATACCCAACCAGTGGGAAAGCAGCCGGCGAGCCGCCGATCATGGTGTTTCGCGGCCCGGTCAACCCCCCGATGCCGCAGCCAGCGTGCGAAGCACGGCTCCCACCGCAGCCACCCACCGACCGGTCTCGGCGGGAGCGGCGGCGAGTTACCCCGACGGACGCACGAAATGTGGCTCTACCGTGAAGGCGGAGGTCAGGCCGCGGTGGCGTCGGCGGGGACGCGTTGGATGGCGATGTCGCCGCTGGCGGTGCGGACCTCGACGCTGAGGTCGTGGCCGGACTCGCCGCCGCCGGCGGTCATGTCCAGGTCGTTGGTGGTGTGGCCGGACACCGTGTTGAGGTCGAGCCAGACGCCGGTGCCGCTGCGGACGCCTACCGCTACGTCGCCGCTGGCCGTGCGAACGTTTACCGTGCCGCGCCGCGCGGCGCCGATCGCGACCCGGCCGGAGGCGGTGCGGGCCTTCACGCTGGCGGCGGCCGCGCCGATGTTGACGTTGCCGCTGGCCAGGCGGGCGTCGACCGGGCCGCCCACGTGTCGTGCGGTGACGTCGCCGGAGGCGCCGCCGACCTCGAACTTGCCGTCGATCTGTCCGGCGACCACGTCGCCGCCGGCGATCTTCACCGTGGCGTCGCCGGTGACGTGGTCGATGGTCAGGCCGCCAGACGCGCCGTCGGCGTCAAGTGTGGCGAAGCGGCCGTGGCAGTCGACGCGGGTCGAGGCGAACTTGACGGCCAGCCGGCTGTCCAACGGCACGCGGATGGTGACCGCCAGCGCGCCGGCGCGGCCGGACAGCCAGCCGCTTTCGGGGGCGGCCACGGTCAGCGTGTCGCCGCGCATCTCGACCTTCGTGCGCTCGGCGGCCTCGTGGGAGGCGGGGCGGTCGTCGGCCGGCTGGACGTCGACCAGCGCGGTGTCGCGCTCCTCGGCGGTGATCTCCAGCTCGCCGGCGGCCAGGCGGACGACGGTGTTGACGGGCGTGGGGCTGGGGAACTCGGGCATGGTGACTCCTCTCAGGCCCGGCCGAAACCGGTGATCCGGCGGCCGGTGATGCCACGGGTCGGTGGGGTGGACGGGCCGCCCTGCGCCGCGGCCTGCACGGCGCGGACCAGCCAGGTGTTGACCGAGACGCCCTCCGCGGCCGCGGCGCGCTCGGCCGTGTCCTTGAGGGACTCGGGCAGGCGCAGCGTGATCCGGGCGACGTCGCCGGACGGCTCGGGTGGTGTCACCGACGGTGCTGGCATGACGTCAGTCGGCGTCACCACGAAATCGGCCTGGCCACCGCGTAGGCGCACCTCGACGGTCGCCGCCGGAAGCCGGGCGGTGATCTCGTCTGCCGCGTCGGAGAGCACCTCCAGGAGGCACAGCCGCACCGACGCGTCGAGCGCGCCGGTGAGCAGGTCGGCTGCCCGAGCCACGTCGGGCCCGCCGGGTGCGGCGGTGGCGGCGAGGTCTCGCCGCAGGTTCTCCAGATACGGTGCCAGGTCCATGACGTCACTATGACACCATGATGACGTCATAGCAAGCCGCGGTGCGGATGTTGTCGGTGGGGTGGTCTAGGCTCCCGGGCATGCCGGAAGTAGTCCCGCCCCAGGTCAAACTCATCGCTTGGACCCACTTCGAGGCACCGGACGACGTGCCGTGGTCCACCGACGCCGACGGGGGTCAGGCGCTCGCCGAGTTCGCCGGCCGCGCCTGTTACCAGTCGTGGAAGAAGCCCAACCCGGCCACCGCCACCAACGAGGGATACCTGGCTCACATCCTCGAGGTGGGGCACCTGTCGGTGCTGGAGCACGGGTCGGTCACGTTCTACTTCACCGGGGTGTCCCGCTCGTTCACGCACGAGCTGATCCGGCACCGCCACTTCTCGTACTCGCAGCTGTCCCAGCGCTACGTGCCGGAGCGCGAGGCCGCGATGGTCGAGCCCGAGGTGATCGCCGACGACCCCGAGCTGCACAAGCTCTTCCTAGAGGCGACCGAGGCGAGCCTCCGCGCCTACAACGAGCTGCTGGAGGGCCTGGAGCGCCGGTTCGCCGACGTGGAAAACGGCACGCTCCGCCGCAAGCAGGCGCGGCAGGCGGCCCGCGCGGTCCTGCCCAACGCCACCGAGACCCGCATCGTCGTCACCGGTAACTACCGGGCGTGGCGCCACTTCATCGCGATGCGCGCGACCGAGACGGCCGACGTCGAGATCCGCGAGCTGGCCGTGGAGTGCCTGCGGCAGCTTCAGGGCGCCGCGCCCAACGTTTTCAGCGACTTCACGATCTCCAAGCTGCCCGACGGCACGGAGGTCGCGGCCAGCCCTTATGCGCAGGTGTCGTAACCACTTCGGCCGGTCAGCGCGGGTCCGCTAGGTTGTCAAGCATGACGCACGACCACCGACCCTTCGGGCGGTTGCTCACCGCGATGGTGAGCCCGTTCCGCGCCGACGGCTCACTCGACGTTGAGGGAGCGGCCCGGCTCGCCACCTACCTGGTGGACGACCAGGCCAACGACGCGCTGGTGATCAATGGCACCACCGGCGAGTCGCCCACCACCTCCAACGGGGAGAAAGAGCAGCTCATCCGGGCGGTGTTAGAGGCCGTCGGCGACCGGGCCAAGGTGGTCGCCGGCGTGGGCACCAACGACACGTCGCACACGATCGAGCTCGCGACCGCCGCGGAAAAGGCGGGCGCGCACGGCCTGCTGGTCGTCACGCCGTACTACAACAAGCCGCCACAGGCCGGCCTGATCCGCCACTTCACCGCGGTGGCCGACGCGACCGGCCTGCCGATGCTGGTCTACGACATCCCGCACCGCGCCGGCATCGCGGTCGCCACCGAGACACTGGTCCGCCTCGCCGAGCACCCGCGGATCGTCGGCGTGAAGGACGCCAAGGCCGACCTGATCGCGACGTCGTGGGTGACCAAGCGCACCGAGCTGGCGTTCTACTGCGGCGAAGACGCGCTCACGCTTCCGGCGCTCGCGGTCGGCGCCGTGGGCATGGTCGGCACGTCGACCCACCTCAGCGGCCCCGGCGCCCTGGAGATGATCCAGGCGTACGAGCGGGGTGACATGGCCGCCGCGCTGGCGCTCCACCACCGGCTGCTGCCGATCTTCACGGGCATCTTCCGCAGCCCGGGCACGATCCTCGTCAAGGCGGCCATGGCGGCGAAGGGGCTGCCCGCCGGGCCGGTGCGTTCGCCGCTGGTCGACGCGAGCGAGGCGGAGATAGCCCAGCTTCGCGAAGACTGCGAGGCCGCGGGACTTCCTCTATGACCGGGGCGCACATCGAGCTGGAGCTGCCCCCACCGCTGCCCGAGGGCGGCTTGCGTGTGATCCCGCTGGGTGGCCTCGGCGCAATCGGCCGAAACATGACCGTCTTCGAGTACGACGGAAAGCTGCTCATCGTCGACTGCGGCGTGCTCTTCCCCGACGTGGAGCAGCCCGGCGTCGACCTGATCCTGCCCGACTTCACGCCGATCCTCGACCGGCTCGGCGACGTGCAGGCGATCGTGCTCACCCACGGCCACGAAGACCACATCGGCGCGGTGCCCTACCTGCTCGCCCACAAGCCGGACATCCCGCTGGTCGGATCGCAGTTCACGCTCGCGCTCGTCGAGGCAAAGCTGGCCGAGCGGCGCATCGAGCCGTATACCTTGACGGTCCGCGAGGGGCGGCGGGAGACGCTCGGGCCGTTCGAGTGCGAGTTCTTCGCGGTCAACCACTCGATCCCCGACGCGCTGGCGGTGGCCATCCGCACCCCGGCCGGGCTGGTGCTGCACACCGGCGACTTCAAGATGGACCAGCTGCCGCTCGACGGGCGGATCACCGACCTGGCCGGCTTCGCGCGGCTCGGCGCCGAGGGCGTCGACCTGCTGCTCTCCGACTCGACCAACGCGGAGATCCCCGGCTTCGTCACCCCGGAGCGCGACATCGGGCCGGTGCTCGACTCGATCTTCGCCAAGGCGACCGGCCGGATCATCGTGGCCAGCTTCGCTTCCCACGTCCACCGCGTGCAGCAGGTGCTCGACTCGGCGTACGAGTACGACCGGAAGGTCGCGTTCATCGGCCGCTCGATGGTTCGCAACATGGGCATCGCCCGCGACCTCGGCCTGCTGCGCATCCCCGGTGGCCTGGTGGTCGGCCTGGATGAGGCCACCACGCTGCCGCCGGACCAGATCGTGCTGATGTCGACCGGCTCGCAGGGTGAGCCGATGAGCGCGCTGGGCCGCATGGCCATCGGCGACCACCGGCACATCACGGTCGCGCCCGGCGACACGGTGGTGCTGGCGAGCTCGCTGGTCCCGGGCAACGAGACCTCGGTCTACCGGGTGATCAACCAGCTTTCCCGCGCCGGTGCCAACGTGATCCACAAAGACGTGGCCAAGGTGCACGTCTCCGGCCACTCACCCGCCGGCGAGCTGCTCTACCTGCTCAACGTCGTGCGGCCGAGCAACCTCATGCCGATACACGGGGAGTGGCGGCACCTGCGCGCACACGCCCGCCTCGGCATCGAGTCCGGCGTCGCCGGCGACCGCGTCGTCCTCTGCGAAGACGGCGACGTGGTCGACCTCGTCGACGGGCGGGCGCGGCTGGTCGGCCACGTGAAGAGCCGCTACGTGTACGTCGACGGGCTCGCCGTCGGCGACGTGGGCGAGTCGCTCCTCACCGAGCGGCGGATCCTCGGCGACGGTGGCTTCATCGCCGCGACCGTCGTGGTCGACTCCGTCACCGGCAAGGTGGTGGGCGGCCCGACGGTGTCCGCCAAGGGCTTCTCGGAAGACCCGGGCGCGTTCAACGCGGTGATCCCGTTGATCACCGAGGCGCTCGACCGGGCCGCGCTCGACGGCGTCACGGATCCGCACCAGCTCCAGCAGATCGTGCGCCGCGTGGTCGGCCGCTGGGTCAACGAGGCCTACCGCCGCCGCCCCATGATCGTCCCCACGGTGGTCGAGGTCTAGGACCCCTCGATTTCCCACACGCCCTGTCGCACATAGCGGCATGGCGATCTCGGCGTGCCCCGCTCATACTGGCGGCACTGATCGCTAGCCGTCCCGCAAGTCGTCGCTCGCAAGTCTGTGTCGCCCTGGCGTGTCCCCAGTGACACGTGTAACGTCCTGCATCGTGTCGTGTGGCGGAACAGCTATCTGCCACATGGCAGGTTTGCTCCGCCTCATTGGTTGGATCATGACTTCGCCCGAGCCGCCCGCGGTCGCACGCCGCCGCGTACGCCTCGCGTTGCGCGCGGCACGCGAGGCGAGAGGTTTCACCCAGCAACACGTCGCCGACGAGCTCGACTGGTCACTCAGCAAGGTCAACCGCATCGAAAAGGGCGACGTCACCGTCTCGAAGACGGATCTGCTCGCGTTACTGGAGTTGTTCGGCGTCGATGACGACGATCTGATCGACGAGCTGGTGCGGTCGTCCCGTTCGTCGCGACAGCGCGGATGGTGGGACGAGCCGCGCTACCGGGAGCACCTGACCCCACCGATGCTTCAGCTCCTCCAGTTCGAGACCGAGGCGACGGCGATTCGCATTTTCCAGCCCACGGTCGTCAACGGGCCGTTCCAGACCCGGGCGTACGCACAGGCGGTCCTCGATTTCTGGAAGCCGGAGCTGTCTCCGCTCGTCCGCGAGGCGCGCCTGGAGACCCGGCTGCGGCGCGGAGAGCAGCTGCTCGGGCGCACCGATCCGCCCGACATCTTCTTCATCTTCGACGAGTCGGTGCTGCACCGACCGGTGGGCGGCGTCGAGGTGATGGCCGAGCAGCTGCGCCACCTGCTGGTCATCATGCGCCGGCCCAACGTGCACGTGCGGGTCGTGCCCTTTGCCAAGGGTGCCCTGGTCGCGATGCTCGGTCCGTTTCTCATCTGCGACTTCGGTGACGAGGAAAACGCGGTGCTCTACCGCGAAAGCCTCCTCCTGGACGAGGTCGTCCACGCCGGAGAGGCGCTTATGCGCCACCGCGGATATTTCGAGCATCTCTGGCAAGAGTCGCTCGGCGAGACCGCTTCGGCGAGTTTGATAGCGGCTCGCGCGGATCAGATGATGCCCGAGCCCGACCGATATACCAGCGGCTGATTAAAGCTTCGCTTCCCGGTAATCCTCGCAACGTATAGCGTCGCGAGGATTAACGGGGGCGGGGGGTAAAACACACTGTTTACCTATCCGAGGAGAACCGAATGGAGCAGACCGCCGCGCTTGTCTGGCGCAAGAGCGGGCGATGCGACAGCAACACGTGTGTCGAGGTGGCCGCGGTCGGCCACGACATCGCAATCCGTGACTCGAAGCGTCCGGACGGGCCGACGTTGCTCTTCACCAGGGCTGAGTGGGATGCCTTCGTCGGCGGCGTGCACGACGGCGACTTCCTGTTCGACTGAGCTCTGACCGAGGCGGCATCCGGGGCGCGTGCGCCGACGGTGCCGCCTCTTCCTTTCGGCGGGGCGATTACGTATCGTAAGGATGGCCCTGCATAGAGTGGAGTCGGTGATGGCAGACACCGAACGACTTCAATGGCACAAGAGTGCCCGCTGTGACACAAATGCTTGTGTGGAAGTTGCACATGGCAACGAAGGAGTGGTGGTCCGAGACGGGAAGGATCCGGAAGGGCCACGGCTGATCTTCTCGGCCGGGCAATGGATCTCGTTCCTGGCTTGGCTGCACCGCCGCAGAGAGTGATCAGTTCACTACTCTCTCGGCTTTCTCTGTGAGATCCACCACCGCCGCCCCATTCATCCGCGTCTAGCTCTCCGCCGTACCCCGATTTGCCGGATCAGTGCGGCTATGTGGGAGGTGTTGCGGATGGACCGCAGACGGGCGTTGACCATAGGACTAGTGGTGGCCACAGCGGGAGCCGCGGCCGCGGTGACGATCCCAGCGGTGGCGACCACGAGAGGTCCTGCGCCCGGCGGCCCGGAGCCCGAGCTCCTCTCGGCGCTCCAGCGCGACCTCGGCATCACGCAGGATCAGGCGCGCACGCGGTTGACGAGCGAGCGCGCGGCGACGCGTACCATCGCCGACCTCAAGCGCGGCGCCGCCGACGCCTGGGCCGGTGCCTGGCTGAGCGCGGACGCCACCAGCCTGACCGTCGCGGTGACCGATCCCGCGCTGGCCGAGCGCGTGCGGGCCGCCGGCGCCGAGCCGAAGGTGGTCACGCGAAGCGCCGCCGACCTCGACACGGTCAAGAAGGCGCTCGACCAGAACGCCGACGCCGCGACGCCCAACCTGCCGGGCTGGTACGTCGACGTCGCCACCAACACGGTCGTCGTGCTCGCCAACAAGGGCGGCGAGGCGGCGGCGCGCGAGTTCGTGGTAGACGCGGGCGCGCCGGCGCAGAGCGTGCGCGTGCTGTCCACAGAGGAGGCTCCGACGCCGTTCTTCGACGTGCGCGGCGCCGACCCGTTCTTCATCAACGGCGCGGCCCGCTGCTCCATCGGCTTCTCGGTGGTGGGCGGCTTCGTGACCGCCGGCCACTGTGGACAGACCGGAGACCCGACCACGGGCTTCAACCAGGAGGCGCAGGGCACGTTCTCGGCGTCGTCGTTCCCCGGCGACGACTGGGGCGTGGTCGAGGTCAACGGTGACTGGACGCCGCGTCCGGTCGTCAACGACTTCAACGGCGGCGAGGTCACCGTGGCGGGCGCGGAGGAGGCGCCGGTCGGCGCGTCGATCTGCCGCTCCGGCTCCACGACCGGCACGTTCTGCGGCGTGGTGCAGGCCAAGAACGCCACGGTCAACTACCCCGAGGGCACGGTGACCGGCCTGACCCGCACCAACGTGTGCGCCGAGCCGGGCGACTCGGGCGGCTCCTGGATGTCCGGCGACCAGGCGCAGGGCGTCACATCCGGTGGTTCGGGCGACTGCACGTCGGGTGGCGTCACGTTCTTCCAGCCGCTGACCGAGATCCTCCAGGTCAACCAGCTGACGCTGGTCACCTCGAACGGTGAGGTGGCCCCGCCGCCCTCCACCGGCAACCCGCCGGCCACGGAGGAGCCCGCGCCGGAGCCGCCCGCGACCAACGCGTGCGCGGACGAGGAGGTCACGGTGGCCGGCGCGCTGAGCCGCGGCGGCGCCCGCCAGACCCAGCCGAACGGCCGCTTCTTCCGTACCGCCGGCGGCGCGCAGACCGCCTGCCTCGACGGGCCGGAGGGCGCCGACTTCGACCTCTCCCTACAGCGCTTCAACGGCCAGGCGTGGCAGACCGTGGCCCGGGCCACCGGCTCCGGGTCGGACGAGACGCTGACCTTCAACGGAAACGCCGGCGTGTACCGCTACCGGGTGCAGTCCAGGACCGGATCGGGTGACTACACGTTGGGGTTCTCCACACCGTGAGCCAGCGCGCCGCCCTCGATCCAGGGGGCGGCGCGGCCAGAATCTCAGCAAGGCGCCGCGGGCACATCCGGCCCCTGCCAGCCGGGTCCGTGGCGCGCCGCGAGCGGACGCGCCTCCTCGCCCGCCGCGGCGGGAGGAAGAGCCCGCACATCGCCACTCGGGCCGGCGGTGAGCGGGCGGGCCGGATGCCGGCGCCCCTATCTGGGCGCCGGCATCCCGCTTCAGGGGCGGCCCCTTGGTATTGATCAGGGAGTTGGTGACGCGACACATCGGCCGACACGCCCACCAACTCCCTGATCAACACCCCGAGCCTAGGTATGCGACACCAGGCCATCTACCAGGCGCCGGCATACGCTGGCCGGGTGGGGTACCGCGCGCTCACCAGCATCATCCTCGGGCTGCACTTCGCCTTCGTGGCCTACGCGGTCGCGGGCGGGTTTCTGGCCTGGCGCTGGCCGCGCGCGATCTGGCCGCACCTGGCCGCCGGCCTGTGGGGGTTCGTGGTGATCGGGGCGCAGCTGACCTGCCCGCTCACCTACGCGGAGGACTGGTCGCGGCGGCAGGCCGGCGAGGCCGGGCTGACCAAGGGCTTCATCGACCGGTACATCGAGGGCGTCGTCTACCCCGAGCGGCTCGCCACCCTGATGCAGGTGCTCGCCGCGATCGCCGTCGTCGTCTCGTGGGTGGGGTTCGTAGCAAAGCAACGGCGCCGCCCTCAGCGGGACGGCGAGCGCCGCACCCAATGGGACGGCGAGCGGCGCCGCCCCCAGCGGGACGGCGCCGCGACAGTGCCCGTTACGGCAGGGCGGCCACCTCGTCGGCGAACTGGGCGCTCGTGACGATCGCGGCGTGCAGCAGCACGCCCAGCTGGGGCGCGGCCACGCCGTGCTCCAGGTCGGTCGTGACGTCGCCGGCCAGGATGAGGTCGCCCTGGCCGGTGTCGTGCACGTAGGCCTTCGGCAGCAGTTTGTCGTGGTTCCAGGCGTTGCAGAACGCGTACGCGTCCATCAGCCGGTCGGCGGGGAGGCGGCGCTGGGCGACCACGCGCACGTGCAGGATCTCGCCCTGCTCGCCCATACAGTCGAAGGTCAGCATTCCCTTGCCCCACTGGCCGCCGACCGTGCCGTCTTCGTCGACGTAGTAGCGGTCGCCGCGGTCGTCGAGCGCCGCGGTGATGGCCTGCACGGTCAACGGGGCCACGACCTCGTCGCGGCCCTCCGGGGGTAGGCCTGGCTCGTTCATGTAGGACGGGGTGGGTTGGTCCGGTGGCAGTTCAAGGCTCTCCAGCAGTGGCTCGGCTGACATCCACTGTGCCATGCGGCGGGACTGGTGGTCGGTGCCGTTTCGCGCGTCGAACTGCCCGGCGATCTCCCGGGCCTGTGCGGCCAGGGTGGCGCCGAGCTCTTCCAGCGTGAGGTCGGCCTCGGGGCGGCTCTCGAACGACGGCCGGTGCACGATCCGGCCGGTCGGCGCGGCCAGCCGGCACACGAGCGCGCCCACGGCGGCGAACTCCATGGCGGAGGCGTCGTCGTACGGGCGGTCGAGCCAGCTCAGGTGCTCGGCGAGGATGTCGACGGCGCGGTCGGTGTTACCGGTCAGCACGCAGAAACGCATGTGCTCGGGCAGGAACGAGAACGCGTCCCGCTCGTGGCGGTGGCGGCGGTAGGCCCGCACGTGCGCCTTCGCGGCCTCCTCGTAGCGGCCCAGCTTCAGGTACGGCATGAGCACCGCGACGAGTGCCTTCTCCGGCTGCTCGGCGCAGCCCAGCACGCCGCTGAGCACCGGCTCGACCGTCTTGAGCGCGTCGTCCCACTCGCCCCAGCCGGCGAGCAGCTCGGCCTGGCGGGAGGGGTCGCAGCCGGCGCAGTCGCTGTTTTCGTCGCGTTCGGCGGTGCGCCACAGGTCGAACCACTTGCGCGCGCCCGGCTCGTCGCCGACGTGGTCGGCGATCTTGCAGCGGAGGTTGTAGATGGTCTGCATGCTGTGCCCGCCGGCCCGGAAGCGCCGCTCCATGTCGTCGAGCGCGGCCTGCGTCTGCGCCAGCCCCACGCGCGGAGTACTGCGCAGCGTGGCCACCGCCCACTTGTGGTACCAGCGCAGCTGCTCGCCGTCCCACTCCTCGAACATCGAGGGGTCGCGGTCGTACGCCGCGAGGCACCACCCGAACGCGGGAAGCATGCGCCACCGCTCGGTGTGGTTGTTGTACGCGTCGATCAGGTCGATCCGGGCGTCGTAGCCGAGCCGCACGTCACCGGCGGCGTCGGCGTGGGCGGCGATCCGCTCCAGCTCGGCGATCTTGCCGTCGCCGTCGGGCATGTCGCGGGCCTCTTCGAGGGCCTCTTGCAGCTCGTGCGTGGTGCTCATGATTTCTCCGAGGAGTCAGAGGACGGGAGGTCCGTGAAGGCGCGGTCCAGCAAAGCGAGGAACGAACGGTTGAGGGCCGCCTGGTCCACCGCCCGCAGGGGGTGGTGGCCGGCGAGCAGCGCCTGGCCGTAGAGGGCCTCGACGGCGTGGCGCAGCGCGGGCCCCGGAGGGTACGACGTGATCTTGCGGATGAGCGGGTGGCGCCAGTTGAAGACGAGCTCCGGCCGGTGTTCCACGGCCACGTCGTCGAACGCCGAAAGTACGTCCGACCACAGGTCGTCGACCGCCTCGATGCTGCGCCGGACGGTGTCCTGGGTGCGCGCCTTTTGGCTCATCACGTACAGGGCGGGCATCGTGACCGGGTCGAACTGGCGGATCAGCGGCACGCAGTCGAGCTCGCGCAGCACCGCCCGCGCGGTCTCCAGGAATGGCGCCACCTGCGCCTCCTGGGCCGGCGGCAGCGGATCGAGCCGCGCGGCGAGCTCGCCCGGGTCGAGGCGGCGCACCCGTGCCTCGGAGTCCACCCTGGACAGTCGCTCCAGGATCTCGGTGTCGTACGCGTAGCCCGCGTTGACCACCGGCGTGCCGGCGGCGCTGGCGATCGCGGCGAGCGAACGGAACTCGTCGACGGTCTCCACGTAGCGGATCATCGACAGCCCGCGGCGGAACACCCGCAGCGGCATCGTGCCCCGGCTCGTCTCGAACGGCAACCACGCGTCGACGAGCTTGAGCATCTCGTCGTCGCGCACGGCGAGCGCCTTGACACCCAGGTGGTGCACGCGCAGGAAGGCGGCCAGCCGGTCGGGGTCGTTGACCGACAGGTCGAGCAGCCAGGTGCGGATCTGCTCGCCGAGGCCGGCGCGGACGGCGGAGAGCAGGTCGTCCTCGTACAGCGCTTCGCGGCTGGCGGTCGGCCGCAGCATGCTCGTGTCGACCACGCAGCGCACGAAGAACGCCCACTCCGGCACGAGCTTGGAGGCGTCTTCGCTGAGCAGCATGCGCTTGAGGTACACGCGGTGGCCGCCCTGCCCGACCTGGGCCGGCGACGCGAGCACGAAGCCGACGCCGCGCAGCCCCGCCTCGGGCACGCCCAGGTCGATGACCTCCATCGGGCGGCTGCCGAGCAGCTTGGCGCCGTAGTCGAGGAGCGCCGCGCGGCGTACCTCCGGATCGTCGTAGGCGACCTCCCACGGAGCCTGCGGCTCGGTGATCCGCTCGCCCCCGACGGTGACCTCGACGTCCAGGAGGTGGGCGTACGACGAGGCGAGCTCGCGCACGGTGGCCGGGGTGAGCCAGTGCTCGGCGCCGGCCCGCGGGCGGAGGGTGACCGTCGTGCCGACCTCCGCGGCCTCGGCCGCGCCGGTGGTGTAGCGGCCGTCCGCGTAACCGGTCCAGCTCACCGCCCCGCCGCCCTTGGCCGAACGGGAGACCACCTCGATCGCGTCCGCGACCATGAAGCAGGACAGCAGCCCGATGCCGAACTGGCCGAGGTAGTCCTGCCGGGCGAAGCCCAGGTCGTCGCGCTTGGAGGTGCGCCCGACGCTGGCCAGGAACGTGTGTACCTCCGCCTCGGTGAGGCCGATGCCGTTGTCGGTCACGCGCAGCGCCCCGCCGGGGAGCGGCTCGATGACCACGCGGCCGGCGGGGGCGTCCGGGTCCGCGGCGCGACGCGCGGTGATCGCGTCGGTGCCGTTTTGCAACAGCTCGCGGACGAAGACCCGAGGACTCGCGTACAGGTGGTGGCTGAGCAGGTCGACCACGCCGCGCAGGTCGACCTGGAAACGGTGCTCCGTACTCGTCACGACTTGAGCTCCGCCGCCGCCTCGGCCAGCTGGCAGCCGGTCGAGATGCCGCAGCCGATGAGCTGGTCGAGCTGGGCGTGCGAGACACCGCGCTCGAGATCGGTGGTGACCTCGCCGAAGACGCGGGCCGTGCCGTCGTCGTTGACGTGCACGAACGCCTTCGGCCACAGGCGGTCGTGGTTCCACTCGTTGCAGAACGCGTACAGCCGCGGCACGTCGTCGACGGTGAACTCGGCCGCCGCCAGGGTGCGCACCTGGAGCATTTCGCCCGAGGAGCCGCGGCGGAAGAACCAGATGAGGTTGTCGTCCCACATCCCGCCGATGTCGCCGTCGTCGTCAGTGCCGAAGTTGTAGCCGTGGGCGGTCAGCACCTGCGCGATCAGGTCGTTGGTGAGCGGCGCGAGGGTCTGGACTTCGCCTTCGGATGGCATGCGAGAAATGTCCCTTCGGATGTGGCTGCGGTCTTTCCTAGCACCGCTCGATGAACGGCGGCCAGGGGTCCCCGGGGCACGATACGACGGCGGTGCCAGCGCCGGATCAAAGGGTCTTCGCCTCAAAATGACACGCCGCCGGTGGGCGCGCTTCCGTCGTACCTTGCGGCTACCGTGTGATCCTAGGGCCTATGGCTGGCCGCACCACCCAGGCGAGTCGGCGGCGCGGTGCGTCCACCGCGCGCGCCGCGAGCGGTCGCGCCCGCCAATCCACCCGCGCCCGTCGTCGCACCTCCAGCACCAATGTGCCCGTCCTGTTGGGACGCGGCGTCCGCGCGGTCTGGATGGGCGTCGCGCACAGCGTGGGGTGGGCGGTCCGGGGCGTCGGTCGCCAGGCCGCCACCGCCCGTGACCTCGACCCCGAGCACCGCCGCGACGGCGGCGGCCTCCTGCTCTTGGGCCTGGCCATCCTCACCGGCGTCGCGGTCTGGTTCTCCGGCGCCGGCCCGGTCGGCGAGCGGGTGGCCGACACCGTGCGGCTCTTCCTCGGCGCGATCGCCGCCGCGCTGCCGCTGCTGCTGCTCGTCGCGGCGATCCGCCTGATGCGCGAGCCGAGCGACCCCGAGCACCGCGGGCGGGGCGTGGTCGGCTGGTCCGCGCTGATCCTCTCCGCGGCCGGCCTGCTCCACCTCGCCCAGGACCCGATCGACAACGCCCAGCGCGACTACGCGGGTGGGCTGATCGGCACCGGCGTCGGCGGGCTGCTCGAGCGGGCGGTGACCGAGTGGGTGGCGTTCCCGCTGCTCGTGCTGCTGATGCTCTTCGGCCTGCTGGTCATCACGGCGACACCGATCAACAAGGTCCCGGAGCGGCTGGGCCTGCTGGTCGGCTCGTTGCTGGGCCGGCCGCTCCCTGACGACGAGGAGCCCACGGAGGAAGAGGAGGAAGAAGAGCCTCCGGTCCGGCGCCGCTCGCCGTCACGCCGGCGCCAGGCGAGCCTCAACGAGGAGCCGGACGAGGAGGAGATCGTCCACGACACGGTCCTCCTGCCCCGCAAGCCGCCCGCCTCCGTGCCCGCCGCCCGCAAGGTCGCCGAGCCGCCGGAGCACTCGCCGCCGCCCACCCGCGCCGAGCAGCTCGCCATCACCGGCATGGCCGGCGACTACAAGCTGCCCCCGCCCAACCTGCTCAAGCAGGGCGCCGCCGCGAAGAGCCGCAGCAAGGCCAACGACGAGGTCATCGCCGCGCTCCAGGGTGTGTTCGAGCAGTTCGACGTCGACGCGGCGGTCACCGGCTTCACCCGCGGGCCTACCGTCACGCGCTACGAGGTGGAGCTGGGCCACGGTGTCAAGGTCGAGCGGATCACCCAGCTCTCCCGCAACATCGCGTACGCCGTGAAGTCGCCCGACGTGCGCATCCTCAGCCCGATCCCGGGCAAGAGCGCGGTCGGCGTGGAGATCCCCAACTCCGACCGCGAAGACGTGGCGCTCGGCGACGTGCTCCGCTCGCGGGCCGCCACCGGCGACCACCACCCGATGCTCGTCGCGCTCGGCAAGGACATCGAGGGCGGCTACGTCGTGGCCAACCTCGCGAAGATGCCACACATCCTCATCGCCGGCGCCACCGGCGCGGGCAAGTCGTCCTGCCTCAACTCGCTGCTCGTCTCGATCCTGAGCCGGGCCACCCCCGACGAGGTGCGGCTCGTCCTGATCGACCCGAAGCGGGTGGAGATGACCTCGTACGAGGGCATCCCGCACCTCGTCACCCCGATCATCACCAACCCGAAGAAGGCCGCCGACTCGCTCGACTGGGTCGTCCGCGAGATGGACATGCGGTACGACGACCTGGCCGCCGCCGGCGTACGCCACATCGACGACTACAACCGCAAGGTACGCAGCGGGCAGGTCAAGCCGCCGCCCGGCAGCGAGCGCGAGATCCGCCCGTACCCCTACCTGCTGGTGATCGTCGACGAGCTGGCCGACCTCATGATGGTCGCCCCGCGCGACGTCGAAGACTCGGTCGTCCGCATCACCCAGCTCGCCCGCGCCGCCGGCATCCACCTGGTGCTGGCCACCCAGCGCCCCTCGGTCGACGTCGTCACCGGCCTCATCAAGGCCAACGTGCCGTCGCGGCTCGCGTTCGCCACGTCGTCACTCGCCGACTCGCGCGTCATTCTCGACCAGCCCGGCGCCGAAAAGCTGATCGGTCGCGGCGACGGCCTCTTCCTGCCGATGGGCGCGTCCAAGCCGATCCGCATCCAGGGCGCCTGGGTCAGCGAGACCGAGATCAACGACGTGGTCAAGCACTGCAAGGACCAGCGCGAGCCGGAGTTCCGGCCAGACGTGCTTACCCCGGTGCAAGACCCGAAGAAGAAGATCGACGAGGACATCGGCGACGACCTCGACCTGTTGGTGCAGGCGATCGAGCTGGTCGTCACGTCCCAGTTCGGCTCCACGTCGATGCTCCAGCGCAAGCTGCGGGTCGGCTTCGCCAAGGCCGGCCGCCTCATGGACCTGATGGAGACCCGCGGCATCGTCGGCCCGTCCGAGGGCTCCAAGGCCCGCGACGTGCTGGTCAAGCCCGACGAGCTCGAGGAAGCGCTGGTCCAGCTCCGCCCGGAGTGACCGGAGCCAAAGACATTTCGAGCTACCGCGACCTCCGTCGTGGTCCAGACCGTTGCTCCCGCGGCCTCACCCGTCCGCCGCTGGTCCCGCTCACCCCTCCCGCCCCTGCCTCAAGAGGGCAGCCCTGTCACTGTCTGGGCGGGTGTACGGGACCCCTGCTGGGAATTCACGCCCAAGAGGGCTGCCCTCTTGGGGCAAGGGTGAAGGGCTTGGGGCGCGGAGCTGGCAGTGGAGGTCGGGGATCTCGGCGAGCCCTGGCGAGCCGCCGACCGGAGCGGTGCCCGCGGGAGCATACGGTCCGTAACTGGCGCGGACAGGGGTAAATAGGCATCACGACGGGCGGACCTGGGCTGGCGAGGGCTCTATTGTCAACGTGTGGAGGATTTAGAGGCGCTCGCGCTGTTGACGGATCCGGTGCGGCGGTCGGCGTACCAGGTCGTCGTCGATGCCGGCGGCGTGGCCGTGGGGCGGGACGAGGTGGCGGGGGCGCTCGGGGTGGGGCGGACGCTCGCGGCGTTCCATCTGGACAAGCTCGTGGAGGCGGGGCTGCTGGAGGTGTCGTTCGCGCGGCGGACGGGGCGCTCCGGGCCGGGTGCCGGGCGGCCGGCGAAGCTCTACCAGCGGGCGGCCGGCGAGCACGTGGTCAGTGTGCCGCCGCGTTCCTACCTGTCGGCGGCCGAGCTGCTCGCCGAGGCGGTCGAGCGGTCCGGCGCTGACGCCGCCGCCTACGAGGTCGCTCGCGTGGAAGGCCAGAAGGTGGGTGCGGGCGCCGACCCCGTCGAGGTGCTCGCCGCCCGGGGCTACGAGCCGGAGGTCGACGGGTACACGGTGCGCCTGCGCAACTGCCCCTTCCACCAGGTCGCGCAGCGGTTTCCGCCGCTTGTCTGCGGCATGAACCTGGCCCTTGTCGAGGGGTTGCTGGAGGGGGCCGGCGACGGCGAATGGCGGGCGCGGCTGGATCCGCGTCCCGGCTACTGCTGCGTGGTCCTTTCTAAAACCAACGCTGATGATTTATAGTACGGCCATGACCGACTACCACCTCGCCCAGCTCAACGTCGCCTACCCGCGCGCGCCGCTCGACGACCCCTCGATGGCCGGCTTCGTCGGCGAGCTCGAACTCATCAACGCGCGCGCCGACGCCGCGCCCGGCTTCGTCTGGCGGCTCATCGGTGAGGGCTCCGACGACGCGACGATGCTGCGCCCGTTCGGGCCGGACCTGATGGTGAACATGTCGGTCTGGGAGTCGGTCGAGGCGCTGCGCGAGTTCACCTACCGCGACGGCACCCACCTGGAGCAGCTGCGCCGGCGGCGGGAGTGGTTTTCCCGCGAAGGACTCGGCTCCCACCTCGTGCTCTGGTGGATCCCCGCCGGCACGATCCCCACCGTGGAAGAGGCGTGGGAGCGGCTGGCGCTGCTCGACAAGGCGGGCCCCGGGCCCGAGGCGTTCACCCTGCGTGAGCCGCATCCCGCGCCGGCGGCGGCGCCACTCCCAGCAGGTCAGCGGCCGCCTCGGGGGTGAGCGGGGCGGAGAGCAGGTTGCCCTGGCCCAGCGCGCAGCCGAGGTCGACCAGGGCCGCGCGCTGCTCCTCGGTCTCCACGCCCTCGGCGATCACGCCGAGCCGCAGCGAGTCGGCGATCGCGAGCACCGCCCGCACGATGCCCCGGTCGGTGTCGCTCGCCGCCACGCCGCCGACGAACGAGCGGTCGACCTTGAGCAGGTCGATCGGAAACCACTTGAGGTAGTTGAGGCTGGAGTACGAGGTGCCGAAGTCGTCGAGCGCGAAGTGCAGCCCGGCGGAGCGGAGCACCGAGGCGCTCTCGGTGACGTCTTCGCGCAGGTAGCTGTGCTCGGTGACCTCCAGGCACACGTCGCCCGGGTCCACTCCGGACCGTCGCACGATGTCGAGCAGCTCGTGGGCGAGGTGGGGCTGCTGGAGCTGTACCGGCGAGAGGTTGACGTTGACCCGCATCCGCTCCCCGGCGCGCCCGTTCCACCGGGCCAGCTCGCGGCACGACTCCTCGAGCACCCAGTGTCCGATGGGGACGATCGCGCCGGTCTCCTCGGCGAGCGGGATGAACACGTCGGGCGGCACCGCGCCCCGCTGCGGGTGGGTCCACCGCAGCAGCGCCTCGAACGCGACCACCCGCCGGCTGCCCAGCTCGCAGATCGGCTGGTAGTGCACCGCGAACTGGTCGCCTTCGAGCGCGCCGAGCAGGTCGGAGCGGAGCCCGAGCCGGTCGAGCGAGCGGCTCGACGCGGCGTCGTCGAAGACCTCGATCAGGCCGAGGCCGCGGTCCTTCGCCGCGTACATGGCGGCGTCGGCGTCGCGCAGCATCGCGCTCGCGGTGGTGCGGCGGCGTACGCCGAGCACCCCGCCCACGCTCGCCGAGATGCGCACCGGCTCGTCGTGCAGCCGGAACGTGTCGTCGAGCGCGCGGGCCACCCGCCGGCCGACCTGTGCGACGTCGGCGAGGTCGCCCACGCCGTCGAGCACCACCACGAACTCGTCGCCGCCGAAGCGCCCGAGCAGGTCGCCGGGGCGCAGGCTGTGGCGCAGGCGGGCGGCCACCTGCTTGAGCAGGTCGTCGCCGGCCTCGTGGCCGAGCCGGTCGTTGACCGCCTTGAACCTGTCGAGGTCGCAGAAGAGCAGCCCGACATGGCCGGCCCCCTCGCCGTCGGCGAGTGCCTCGGCGAGCCGCTGCGCGACGAGCGTGCGGTTGGCCAGGCCGGTGAGCGGGTCGTGGGTGGCGCGCAGCCGCAGCTCGGCTTCGAGCCGCTTGCGGTCGTCGATCACGCGCGAGGAGAGCACCACGGTGCCGCCGGCCGAGGGGGCGGGGCGCAGCGCGCTCTCCACCCAGGTCCAGTGGCCGGAGCCGGTGCGCAGCCGGTACTCCACCTTGTCGCCCGAGGCGGCCCCGCGCAGCGCGCCCTCCAGCCGCGCGCGGTCGTCGGGGTGGACGAAGTCGGTGACCCGCCGCCCCACCAGCCGGTCCGGCTCGCGGGCCAGCTCGCGCCCGTGCGAGGGGGAGGCGTACGCGAAGCGCCCGTCCGCGCCGACCATCGCCACGAGGTCGCTGATCGAGTCGGTGATCAGGCGCAGCGACGACTCGCTCTGGCCGAGCGCGCGGTACAGCTCGGCGTTGGTGATCGCCGCCGCCACGTAGTTGGCGAACACGGCGAGGATCTCGACCGCGTCGCCGGTCAGCGGGCGGGGGAGCGAGCGGGCCGCGTACAGCAGGGCGCACGGCTCGCCGTCACGCATCACCGGCACGCCGACCAGCCGGCGATGCCCCTGCACCAGCACGTACGGCTCGCCCTGCCAGGCCGCCTCCCAGCCGGGCAGCTGGTCGGCCGGATCGAGGGTGTCGTCGTGTCCACTGTGGGCACGGCGGACCGCGCGGCCGTCGCGGACGGTGACCGCCCACGCGTCGTCGGCGCCGGTCAGCTCGCGCAGCAGCGCGGCCACCTCGTCGAGCAGCGGGACCAGGTCGAGGTGGCGGGCCAGCCGGTGGCCGGACTGGGCGAGGCGGGCCATCACCGCGCTCTGCTCGCGCTCGTGCAGCGCCATCCGCAGGCGGTGTGTCACCGACGCGAGCACCTGGAGGTCGAGCTGGGTGAACTCCTCACCGGCGCCGCGACACAGCACCAGCACGTCGCCCGGGTCGGCGCCGGAGCCCGCTTCTCCCGCGCTCCCCGGCCCGGATCTCGCCCGCTCCGGGTCGAGCGGGATCCACACCGCGAACCGGGCGCCGAGCGCGGCGAGCGGGGCGGGCATCGCCGACACGCCCCGCCCGCCCAACGTGGCGAGGCCGGCGCTGGCGAGCGGGCCGGCCGACTCCGCGGGCAGGGACCAGCCGGTGGTGTGCCCCGGGTCGTCCTCGGGCAGGCCGCAGGAGTGGCGCACGACCATGCGCGGCGGCGCCACGTGGGCCAGCATCGTCACGTCCGCGGAGAACACGTCGGAGAGGACCAGCAGCATCCGGTCGGTCAGCTCGCCCGGCGAGGAAGGCTGGCCGACGGCCGCCAGCAGCCGGATCAGCCGCGTGGTGTCGCGGTAGGCCTGGCGTACCGCGCTCGCGGCCTCGTCGAGCTGCCGCCGGAGCGTGGCGACGTGCTCCGCGGTCATAGGGCTATCGCCGCGACTGTCGCGTTGTGGTAGCCGGCCACGCTCGTCGTGCGGGCGAACTCGCCGTAGGTGAAGAAGCCGAACGTGGGCACGCCGGCCGCCGCGGCGTGCAGCCGGCCGGGCTCCTCGGCGCCGCGGTCGCGCAGGATGTCGAGGCGGGCCACGCAGCTGAAGACCAGCAGCACGCCCGGCTCCCGCCCGGCGACCGCGTCTTTCGCGATGCCGTCGGCCACGCTGAGCAGGTCGTCGGGCTCGCCGGCCACGATCTGCACCGCCGAGTACGGCGGGAGGGGCGCGAACGTGTTGAGCCGGCCCTCGTCGTCGAGGTACGCACCGCGGATCAGCTGCGTGCCGTCCGGCTCGATCAGGCCCAACGCGTGCGAGCGGGGCCAGCCGTCCACCGGCGCGTAGCGCAGGGACTGCTCCACGGCCCGGCCGGGGAAGTGCTCCCGGAAGACATCGAGCGCCGGCCGGCCGCCGATCTCGTGCACGACCGTGCCGTCGACGCGGGTGACGAGCATCGGCAGGCTCACCGGCCGCCAGCCGTGCGCCACCACGACATCGAGCCGGTGGGGCGAGTCGATCCAGACCGCCGCCGCGGCGTCGGCCAACACCTCGCCGTCGTGGAAGACGAACGTCTCCGCCAGCCTGCGGTCGTCGCCGGCCGCGCCGCCGGCCACCGGCACCGAGGCACCGGCCACCCGGTGAACGCCGCTGAGCAGCGTCTGGTGGTGGCCGGCGAGGCCGTCGGCGAGGAGCAGGATCGCCGCGTGCGCCAGCCGCTCGGGCCCGGCGGCGTCGCGTGCGGCCCGCGCGATCTCCCGACCCGCGGTGAACGCGTCGGCGCGCAGGCCCTTGGCCGAGGCCACGCCGAACCGGTAGGGCCCCGGGCCGAGCACCAGCACGACCACGCCTTCGCCGGGCGGGGTCAGCGTGCCGTCGTGGAACTGCCCGCTCGAGGTGGCGCCCACCAGCGGCGTGGTGCCGGTGACATCCCGCACGCCGGCGAGCAGGTCGGTGAGGCTGTGGCGCACCGACGAGTACACGACGACGAGGGTGGGTGGCGGGCCGCCCAACCGGCCCACGGCGGCCGAAGCGGCGGCGCGGCCGGCCCCCCGGGAGTCAGTCAGGTCGCTGGCGCCGACACCGGTGAGCTGGCGCGAAGCCGCGCTCCCTTGGTCACGCTGGGTAAACACGACGTATCTTCGCACACTTCGGGTCCCTGGTGGGTACCCGTGCGTGATCACTTATGCACGTTCGATGATCACCAGCGGGATGTCGCGTTCGGTGCGCGTCTGGTACACGTCGTAGTCCGGCCAGATATCAGTCATGATCTCCCAAAGGCGCGCTTTCTCCTCGGCTGTCGCGGCACGCGCCCGCGCCGGAAAGCGCTCCTCGAAGACCTGCACGAGCACCTCGGGGTCCGCCGACAGGTTGTGAAACCAGATCGGATGGTCGGCCCGCCCGCCGGCCGAGGCGACCACCAGGTATCGGTCGCCGTCGCGCCCGTAGATCAGCCCGGTGCGCCGCGCCCGCCCGAGTCGGTGGTCACGCGTGGTGAGCAGCAGCGTCGGCGCGCCGTTCCAGATGTGGCCGTCTTGCCCGCCGGTCCGCAGATAGCGACTGAGGTGCTCCTCCTGCCACGTGCCAGCCGGTGGGTCGAGCGGATGATCTAGATCGATAGTCGTCACTCGGTAGATGCTAGATGTTCCCGGGCCGCGTCAGCGGCGGGCCGCCGCTCCCGCCGGAGACCGCGGCGGCCGGCGGCTCGCGGGGCGAGCCGAGATCCCCGGCCTCCGCTGCCACGTCCGCGGGGCAAGACCCAACCGCGTGACCAACAGCGGACGGGTGAGGCCGCGGGAGCAGCGGTCCGGACCACCGCGGACGTCGCGGTAGCTCAAAATCTTTCGAAGTTAGGACGTCAGGTAGCGGTCGACCATCTCATTCCGGAAGACGCCGCGCGGGTCGTGGCTCCGGGCCAGGGCGGCGGCGTCGCGCAACCTCGGGTACCGGTCGGCGACGACCTCGGGCGCCATCGCGAAGACCTTGCCCCAGTGCGGGCGCGCGCCGAGCGGGGCCAGCCGCTCCTCGATCGCGGCGACCACCGGCGCGACCGCCTCCGCGTCCTTGACCCAGGTGAAGTGGAAGGCGACGCTGTCCCGCCCGTACGAAGGGCTGAGCCAGAGCCGGTCCGCCGCGATGGTGCGGATCTCGGAGATCTGGAGCACCGGGGCGATCCGGTCGCGCACGGCGTCCAGCGCGGCCAGCCCGGCCTCCGCGTCCTCGCGCGCCACGAAGTACTCGGTTTGCAGCTCCTCCCCGCTGCTCGGTGTGAACTCCAGCCGGAAGTGCGGCAGCCGCGCGTGCCACGGACCGGGCACGCCGAGCTGCTCGGTGCAGTTTTCGGCCGGCATGCCGGGGACCGGGTGGCGTGGGCCGTCCGCCCGCACCGCGCCCAGCCACTCGGCCGGCGGCGGGAGCGGCTCGTCGACGCGGCGCTTGACCCATATGTTGCGCACGGTGGGGCTGGCCCAGTCGGTGAACGCGCTGACGCTGTACGCCGCCGACATCACCTCGGTGAAATTCTCGCGCAGCGCGGCGAAGGGCATGCCGTCGTAGACGTACTGCTCGACGTCGAACGTGGGCTGGAGGTCGAGCGTGACGCGGGTGGCGACGCCGAACGCGCCGAGCCCGACAACCGCCGCGTCGAAGAGGTCGTCGCCTCTTTTCCGGAGAGCGATCTCACCGCCCGCCGTAACCAGCTCGATCTCCGACACGGCCGTGGCGAGCCCGCCGTTGCGTACGCCCGAGCCGTGCGTGCCGGTCGCGCACGCCCCGGCCACCGACAGGTGCGGCAGCGAGCCCAGGTTGTGCAGCGCGTACCCCTTCTCGTGCAGGTACGGCGCCAGCTCGCCGTAGCGCAGCCCGGCCGAGACGGTGACCGTGCCGGCGGCCGTGTCGACGTCCATCACAGGCGGCAGCCCGGCGACGGTGACGAGGTCGCCGGGGGAGTCGGCGACACGGCTGAACGAGTGGCCGGTGCCGAGCGCGTGGATCCGATCCGCGCCGGCGACGAGCGACTGAAGCTCCGCGACGGTCGAGGGGCGGTGCAGGCGCGCCGCGGTGAAGGTGACATTGCCGGCCCAGTTGCTGATTCGCTCTTTCACGTCCTGATGGTCTCGTACTTCCAGTACGGACGCCTCAGGTGCTTCCGCTGCGCGGACCGGTACCCTCGGGTGGTGTCTCCCTCCTCCGCCGAAACCCGTCGCGTAGCCCTGCTGACGTTGGGCTGTGCCCGTAACGAGGTCGACTCGGAGGAGCTGGCCGGCCGCCTGCACGCCGACGGGTGGGAGGTCACCACCGACGGCGAGCGCGCCGACGTGGTGCTGGTCAATACGTGCGGCTTCGTCGACAAGGCCAAGCAAGACTCGATCCAGACGCTGATGGCCGCCGCCGACACCGGTGCCAAGGTGGTCGCCGCCGGGTGCATGGCCGAGCGCTACGGGCGTGAGCTCGCCGACAGCCTGCCCGAGGCACACGCGGTGCTGGGCTTCGACGACTACCCCGAGATCGCCGCGCGGCTCGACTCGGTGCTGGCCGGCGAGCGGCTCGACGCGCACACCCCGCGCGACCGCCGCCAGCTGCTGCCGCTCACGCCGGTCGCCCGCCGGGAGAGCGACCTCGCGATCCCCGGCCACCTTCCCGCCGGGTCGTTCGGACCCGGACACGGTGTTGGGGGCCGCGCTGACGCGGACGCTGAGGTAAGTCCCGCCGGGTCGTTCGGACCCGGACACGGTGTTGGGGGCCGCGCTGACGCGGACGCTGAGGTGCGTCCCAAGCATCTGCGCCGGCGGCGCCTGGCCGACGGGCCGGTCGCCTCGCTCAAGCTGGCCAGCGGGTGCGACCGGCGGTGTGCGTTCTGCGCGATCCCCGCCTTCCGCGGCGCCTTCGTGTCGCGTACGCCCGACGAGCTGCTCGCCGAGGCCGAGTGGCTGGCCAAGACCGGCGTGCGCGAGCTGGTGCTGGTGAGTGAAAATTCCACCTCCTACGGCAAGGATCTCGGCGACCCGCGCCTGCTGGAGCGGCTGCTGCCCCAGCTCGCGGCCGTCGAGGGCATCGTGCGCGTGCGGGCCAGCTACCTCCAGCCGGCGGAGACCCGCCCCGGGCTCGTCGAGGTGATCGCCACCACACCGGGCGTCGCGCCGTACTTCGACCTGTCCTTCCAGCACTCCAGCGAGCCGGTGCTGCGGCGGATGCGGCGGTTCGGCTCGACCGAGCGCTTCCTGGAGCTGCTGGAGTCGGTGCGGGCGCTGGCCCCGGAGGCGGGCGCCCGGAGCAACTTCATCGTCGGCTTCCCGGGCGAGACCCGGTCCGATGTGGACGAGCTGGTGCGCTTCCTCACCGACGCGCGGCTCGACGCGATCGGCGTGTTCGACTACAGCGACGAAGACGGCACCGAGGCCGCCACGATGACCGGCAAGGTCGGCCGGGCGACCATCAAGCGGCGATACGAAAAGCTGCTCGGCCTGTCCGAGGAGCTGTGCGCCCAGCGGGCGTCCGAGCGGCTCGGCTCGGTCGTCGAGGTGCTCGTCGACACCGTCGAAGACGGCGTGGTCGAGGGCCGTGCCGCCCACCAGGCGCCCGAGGTCGACGGCTCGGTGACGCTGGTCGCCGGCGACGCGGGCGTCGACCTGGCCGCGCTCGTGCCCGGCGACCTGGTGCGGGCCACGGTCACCGGCACCGAGGGCGTCGACCTCGTGGCCGTGCCGACCGAGATGGTCTCGGCGGCCGCGCCATGACCGACCCCGCGCTTCGGGCCGCGCCGGTGCCGCCGGTGCCACTCGTCAACGCGGCAAACGCGATTACCGCGCTCCGGCTCGTCATGGTGCCGCTGTTCGTGGCGATGGTCGTGGCGTCCGACATGGTCGGGCGAGACTGGCGCGTCGCGGCCTGCCTGACGTTCGGGTTCGCCTCGCTCACCGACTTCGTCGACGGCTGGATCGCCCGGCGATACGGGCTGGTCACCGCGTTCGGCAAGGTCGCCGACCCGATCGCCGACAAGGCGCTCACCGGCGCCGCGCTGGTGCTGCTCTCCTGGTACGACCGGCTGCCCTGGTGGGTGACGGTGGTGATCCTGGTACGCGAGGTGGGCGTGACACTGCTGCGCTTCTGGGTGATCCGATACGGCGTGATCGCGGCCAGCAAGGGCGGCAAGATCAAGACAACCCTCCAGATCATGGCGATCGCCTGGTATCTGTGGCCGTTCCCGGATCCGATCTCCGACATCGGTCCCTGGATCATGGCCGCCGCGGTCGTGGTGACCACGGTCACCGGTCTCGACTACACCCTCCGGGCCCTCCGCATGCGGGCGGCGGCGCGTGTCTGATCCGTCGGCCGCCGCCGGGGTGGTGCACGCCCTCGTGGAGCGCAAGGAGACGCTCGCCACCATCGAGTCGCTCACCGGCGGGCTCGTCGCGGCCATGCTGGTCGAGGTGGCCGGTGCGAGCGCGGTCTACCGGGGCGGGCTGGTGGTCTACGCGACGGAGCTCAAGGCCTCGCTGGCCGGCGTGCCGGAGGATCTGCTCGACGAGCGCGGCCCGGTCGACCCCGACGTGGCGCTCGCGCTGGCCGAGGGCGGGCGTGCCCGCTGCGGCGCCGACTGGGGGCTCTCCACTACGGGTGTGGCCGGGCCCGAGCCGCAGGGCGGCAAGCCCGTGGGCCTGGTCTACGTGGCGGTGGCCGGCCCGACCGGTTCAGCCGTGCGCGAACTTTCGCTGGGCGGCGGGCGCCAAGCCATCCGCTCAGCCAGCGTGACCGAGGCCCTCCGGCTGCTGACCGAGCACCTCTAGGCCCGCTCACCTCTGTGAGTTGCGGGCGGGTAGCGGGTAACGTTGCGGGCAGCCTTTCCAGGGGAGGTGCCATGATCCTGCTACGCCGTGTGATCGGTGACGCACTGCGTGCGCGCCGGCAGGGGCAGCACCGCACCCTGCGCGAGGTCTCTACCGCCGCCAACGTGAGTCTCGGATACCTCTCCGAGATCGAGCGCGGTCAAAAGGAAGCGTCCAGCGAGCTGCTCGCCTCGATCTGCGAGGCGCTCGGCGCCCACCTCTCCGAGCTGTTGCGCGAGGTCAGCGACGAGATGGCGCTGGCCGAGCAGATGGAGCACGTGCTGGTTCCGGCCCAGGGTGGCGACCGCGACGGCCGCGACACGCCGCCGGCGGCCGCGCCGGCCCGCACGCCCGCGCCCGCCCCGGTGCCGGCCACGGCGGGTGCCGGCGAGGAGACCCCGAGCCAGCCCGAGGCCGCCGTGCACCGCATGGCCCGGCCCGGCAAGGTCGCCGGTGGCAAGATCACCGACGGTGCCGTCTCGGTCTCGATCCGCCAGGACACGCCGCTCAGCGCGGTCCTGCGCACCACGCGCACCGTGCGTCCCACCCCGCGTGACCGGGATGTAGTCTGCGTCGCCTGACGCGCGTAGGGTTTAACCGCGCGGGGCGGCATCCACCCAGGCACGGTCGGCACATACCCGGATATCCCCCTGAGGTCGCATGACGGGTTGGCGCCGGGCTGGGAGTATGGAACTCTGCCGGACCGCGGGGGCGCGCCGCCCATCGCGGTGGCGGCTCGACCGGAGTGCTGACACTGAGGGGATACCGCGAGATGGCGAACCCGTTCGTCAAGGGCTGGCGCTACTTCATGGCGTTGTTCGGCGCCAAGATCGACGAGTACGCCGATCCCAAGGTGCAGATCCAGCAGGCGATCGAAGACGCGCAGCGCCAGCACCAGGCGCTCGTCCAGCAGGCGGCCGCCGTTATCGGCAACCAGCGGCAGCTCGAGATGAAGCTTTCCCGGCAGATGTCCGAGGTGGAAAAGCTTCAGTCGATGGCCCGCCAGGCGCTGGTGCTCGCCGACAAGGCGCGGGCGGGCGGTGACGAGGCCGAGGCGGGTAAGTACGAGCAGACCGCGCAGACGCTCGCCACCCAGCTGGTCGCCGCCGAGCAGTCGATGGAGGATCTCAAGACCCTCCACGACCAGGCGCTCGGCGCAGCCGGCCAGGCCCGCCAGGCGGTGGAAAACAACGCGATGGTCCTCCAGCAAAAGCTGGCCGAGCGCACCAAGCTGCTCAGCCAGCTCGAGCAGGCCAAGATGCAGGAGACCGTGGCCCGCTCGCTGGAGTCGATGTCCGCGCTGGCCGCGCCGGGCAACACCCCTTCGCTCGACGAGGTGCGGGAGAAGATCGAGCGGCGCTACGCCAACGCGATGGGCCGCGCCGAGCTCGCCGGCAACTCGGTCGAGGGCCGCATGCTCGAGATTCAAAAGTCCACGTTGGACCTGGCCGGCTCTTCTCGGCTGGAGCAGATCCGGGCCAGCATGGCCGGTGACCAGCTCGCGTCCAAGCCGGCCGCGCCCGCGGTCGGGCAGGCCAACCCCGCCGACTCGGCCGGCGTGGCTCGCCTCGACCAGATCCGGGCCAGCATGGCCAACAAGGAAAAGACCACCGGCGACGCCAGCGCGGCCGGATAGCAGGAGGCTGCCGTGGCAGATCCCCGGGCCCGCTACTTCCGGCGGCTCCGCCGGTTGCGCCGTTCCGCGCGCCGGTGGAGCGTGCTCGCCGCGGGCCTGGGGGGCGCCGCGGCGGTCCTCACCCCGTACGCCGGCCTCGGCCTCCCCGACGCGGCCTGGGCCGCCGCGGCGGGCGGCTCGATCGCGCTGGCCGCCTGGCGGTGGGTCGACTTCCGCGCCCTGGCCGCGCAGCCCGCCCCGCCACCGCCCGACCCGGCCCTGGCCGGCGAGCAGGCCCGCGCCAAGCTGATCGCCGCCGTCCAGCGCCTGCCCGTCGGCCGTTCGGCCCTCGACGAGGTGCGCCGCCAACAGGCCCGCTTCGCCCTCCGCGGCTCGTCCGCGGCGAGCCCGTGGGCCCGCCTCGACCGCGCGTCACTCACCCTGTCCGGCCTGGCCGGCCGCCTCACCGGCCCGGGAGAGCCCGCGGTGCTGGAGGCCGCGGTGGCCGAGCAGTCACTGCGCGACCTCGCCCACCGGGTGGCCACGATCGAAAAGGCACTGCGCTTCGCCCCGGCCGACACGAGGCCCGCGCTGGAGGAGGCCAGGCAAAACCTGGTCGACCAGCTGGAGAGCGGCGTGGTGGCGTACGAACGCCTGGTCGCCGCCGCGGCCAGCTACGTGGCGGAGGACGGCCGCGCGGCCACCGAGCACCCGGCCGTGTCCCGCCTGACCGAGGCCAGCGACATGCTCCGCGGCGTGGCGGCGGGCCTGGCCGAGCTCCGCGACCTCACCGAGCCGATGCGCATCCCACCCCAGACGGCATAGACCCTTATTGCCCTGGTCCGTGTCAGCCGCTGGCCTCAGATCCTGTCGGATTGACTACCGTCGGGATGGGTTCCGCTACGCTCCGCTAGCCATTAGCGTCCTTCTATGGCCAGGAAATCCAAGGTCGCAGAGCGCGTGACCGTCGGGATCGTACTGGTCGCCTTGGTTTTGTTGTTCTGGGTCTCCGACCAGCGTCGTCTGGCGATCTTCGTTGCGCTGGCGCTGTTCGTTCCTTACCTGGCTTTGGTCGCACCATTCAAGTGCGGCGGCTACACGCGCCAGCGAAAAGCTTGCCGCCTTATCGGCTGCGGCTTGCTGATCGGCTGCCGCCACCACCGCTTCGACCGCATCGGGAGAATCTTCGGCCACGACCGCGACCAGGCGGCGACCACGTACGAGTACCCCGATCAGCCGGTCCATGCCGCCCAATCAGGTGGGATCCCCACAACGCCGGCGGGGCAGCCGACGCGCCTGCGTGCCTTCGACATGCTGTCGCTGGCCGTCGGTGCCAGCAGCATGATCGCAGGTTGGCTTGCCCTATGGATCGGGCCCAGCTGACGGAGCTGCTGTGGTATCCGAACTTCCGACGCGTCGACACCCGTTAATCGTTTTGGTAAGCGCGCGTCCGCGTCCTCGAATGCGATTCTGATCGCACAGATCATGCGATGGTGAGACGTCCATCTCCCGTGGCAGGATCCGCCGCGCCGGTCGTCAGGCGGTGGTTTGGAACGAGCGCTTCGAAAAGCCCATCATGTAGCCGTCGATGGTCGTGTCTACCGGGTGGTCAGGGCGGTCGGCGGCGCCCAGTGTGACGAAGAGCGGGATGTAGTGGTCGGGCGTCGGGTGTGCGTACGGCATGCCGGGCGCGTGGTCGCGATAGCTGGCGAGCGTGTCCACGTCGCCGCGGGCCAGGGCGTCGGCCACCCAGGCGTCGAAGTCGGCGGACCAGGCGGGCACCGTGCCGTGCAGAAACATCTCGCGGGTGACGAACGGCAGGCCGTGTGTCATGAAGCCGGAGCCGATCACCAGCACGCCCTCCTGCCGCAGCGGGCGGAGTCTCGCGCCGATGTCGAGCAGGCGGGCCGGGTCGTGGGTGGGCAGGCTGAGCTGGAGCACCGGGATGTCCGCCAGCGGATACATGGCCATCAGCGGCACCCAGGCGCCGTGGTCGAGCCCGCGGCTCGGGTGCTGGTGCACCGGCTCGGTGTCGGGCATGGCGGCGGCGACGCGGCGGGCGAGCGTGGTGGCGTCGGGCGTGCCGTACTCCATCTCGTAGTAGCGCGGATGGAAGCCGCCGAAGTCGTAGACCAGCGGGGTGTTCGCGGCCGGTGCGGAGAGGCTCAGCGGGGCGGTCTCCCAGTGCGCGGAGACGATGACGATGCCGCGCGGCTTGGGGAGGGCCTGCGCCCAGTCGAAGAGCTGCCGCAGCCAGGGGCCGTCGTCGAAGAGGGGCGGCGCGCCGTGGCTGAGGTAGAGGGCGGGCAGGGCACCGTCGGCCGGTATCCAGGCCCGGTGGGTGCGGGCTTTGGTCAGGGCCTCGGGGAGAAACGCGTCGTACGCGCCCGCGGGGATCATCGGGGGGCCTTTCAGCGGGTGGGGCAGGTGCCGTCGGGTCGATCGCGCCCATGACGCGCCGGCCGATCGTGCCCAGCTGGCGCTGCTGGGCCTTGGTGAGGGGGTCGAAGACGAGGCGGCGGACCTCCTCGACGTGTCCCGGCGCGGTCGCCACCACCGTGGCCCGACCGTCCTCGGTGAGGGTGGCGAGCGTGTAGCGGCCGTCGGCCGGATCCGGGGTGCGCCGCACCTAGCCGCGCCGCTCGAGCCGGCCGACCACCTGGGAGAGGCGGGGCAGCGAGGCGTCGGCGAACGAGGCGAGGTCGCTCATCCGCAGCCAGACCATATCTTCACTTGCGCCTTTAAGTGATTGCCGGGACCGATCGTCCTGGTGAGCGGCTGGTCGCGCGCGCGATCGGATCCACAACGGTGAAGAGTGCTTTGTCCATAAGGAGTCCAGGAAAGATGACCGAAGATCCGGCCCGGAAAGGTTGGCGTGAACGCGTGGCTGAAGTGTGCCGGCAGACGGCTCAACTCAGTGACGGCGTCTGCCTGAGCACCAGCATTCTGGGCCAAGGAGAGGTCGCCCTGGTGAGCGGCGTCGTCTCTACAGGGCTGAGGCTCGCTGTGGCGTGTCTGGACTGAGGAGCGCGGCGCCGCGCTCAGCCTGATACGAGCGCGACCGGGCCGAGCAGCCAGGCGTCCGTCGTCGCCGACGCGGTGAGGGTGGGGGAGCGCGGGCGGGCGGGCAGCACGCGGGCGTCCGTGCCCAGCGTGTGCCAGCCCGCCGGCGTGCCGTCCGACCGGCTCGCGGCCACGTTGTCGCCGCCGGCCGCCGCGCCGCCGATGACGAGGCGATCGCCGGCCAGCGTGCGGTCGCCCTCCCAGGCGACCAGGCCTATGCTCGCCGGGCCGGGCGCGCCCCACAGTGGGGACGAGTACGAGCCGCCGCGGGCCACCGGCGTGAAGGCGTCGAAGACGGCCACCGTCCGCTGTGTACCGCCGCCGTCCGCGACCACGACGAGGGCCCAGCCGGCGTACGTGTTGTAGCCGCCCTTGAAGGCCTCGCGCTCCACGGCGACCCACCACGTGCCGCCGCCCCGGGCGCCCCGCGCGAGTGCGGTGACGTCGGCCGACGCCTGGTACACGTCTCCGAAGTCGGCCGCCGAGGCGGTGTCCACGCGGGTGGCCGCCACCGGGGCGTACCCGTCCGCGCCGGGCACCCGCAGCCGCGCGACCGGCTCGTTGGGGCGGGGTCCGGTGCCGGACCAGTAGAGGCCGGCCCAGAGCACCTTCCCGCGCACGGGGATCGCCGCTCCGCTCACCGCCGCGCCGTACGGGTAGCCGGCCGGCGCCCGCGTGTCGGTGTAGCGGGTCATGTGGTAGTCGCCGTTGTCGGCCGCGCGCTGGCCCGACCGCGCGTCCGGGCAGGTGCGCGAGGTGTCGCCGCAGGAGAGCAGCGAGTTGCCGCCGACCGCGAGCGCGACCGGTGCCGTGCCGGCGAAGGTCGCGGGGAGCCCACTGGCCCGTACCCCGGCCGTAGCGGTCGCCGCCACCGCGCGGGCCCGCGGCGCGGTGAGCTGGACCCGCGGCGGGTCGTCGGCCGCCGTGTCGGAGACGGTGACCGGCAGGTACGCGCGCGTGGTGCCACCGGCGGCCAACGCGGATCGTCCACAGCGGACGGCGGCGCAGGTCCAGCCGTCGCCCGCCGGTCCTGAGCGGAGGCTCACTCCACGAGGGAGGGTCAGCCGCGCGGTGAGTGGACCGGTGTCCGGCAGTGCCAGGCTGCCACCCACGCCGCCCCGCTGTCCGGAGTGGACGACCGTCAGCGCGAGCACGCCCGGCCGCCCGCGCACCAGGGTGCCAACCGGCTCCAGCCGCGCCTCCAGAGCCGCCGGAGGCGACGATGGCGATGGAGATTGCGACGGCGTGGGTGGCGGCGGAGCGGCGGACGAGGGTTCCGAAACAGAGGGCGAGGGCACGACCGGAGGCGGCACCGTCGCGGCCGGGGGAGGCGGTGGCGCCGCGGGAGCCGCGGAAGGAGGCGGCCCGGCCACCGGCGTCGGCTGGCTGGTGAGCAGCATGGCCAGCGCCGCCACCGCGGCCGCGACCGCCGCGGCACCGGCCGCCGCCTGCACCGAGCGGCGCCGCAGCAGCCGCCGCACGAGCGCGGAACCCGCCGAGCCCGCGGAGCCGGCGCCGGCGCCGCTCAG